>DATAML010000107.1:0-30116 GCA_036260545.1 Caproiciproducens sp. | reverse complement strand
ATTGTCTTTCGTGACCGTCTCAACTTTCGTTGATTTGTCGCTGTAGGTGCCGGTTACTTCAAGTCCGGTAAGGTCAAGCTTGTCACCCACGGTATAAACTGTCTTGGTTGCGGGCTTTGTGATTGCGATACTTTCCAGCGTAACCGGCGCGGCTTTGATTTCCACCGTGTAGCTCGCCGTTTTTTCACCAACCTTTACGGTCAGCGTCTGGCTTGCCGCCGGAGCACTGCTGTCAAAACCCGATACATTGCCTGCCGTGACAGTCTCAACTTTCGTTGAGTTATCGCTGTAGGTTCCGGTTACTTCAAGTCCGGTAAGGTCAAGCTTGTCACCCACGGTATAAACTGTCTTGGTTGCGGGCTTTGTGATTGCGATACTTTCCAGCGTGACCGGCGCAGCCTTGATTTCTACCGTGTAGGTAGCCGTTTTTTCGCCAACCTTTACGGTCAGCGTCTGGCTTGCCACTGCCTTGGTGCTGTCAAAACCGGATACATTGCCTGCCGTGACCGTCTCAACCTTCGTTGATTTGTCGCTGTAGGTGCCGGTTACTTCAAGGCCGGAAAGGTCAAGCTTGTCGCCCACAGTATAGACCGTCTTAGTCGCAGGCTTTGTGATTGCGATACTTTCCAGCGTGACCGGCGCGGTCACTTTCACTTCCGTTACACCGGAAGTTTTATCGCCGCTTGTGATTTTGAAATAGTAAGTTCCCGCCTTCGCATTCTTATCCGCCGTTATGGTAACGGTTGACTTATTGGAAGCGAAATTTGCGGCGGAGGGAGTGAGTCCTGCCGGTGCCGTCGTCGCAGTGCCGCTGGCGTCGCACCAGTTTACGGTTGCCGAGCCATCGGAGACCGTTGTGCCATCCGAGGCCGCTGCCGCAAAGGTGGCGGAGCCCGCTGTTCCCGCGGTCAGGGCGCCGTTTTGGCTGCCGACCGAGATTGGCCCGTCGCGATAAACAGTGACCTTATAATACAGATTAGTATCTCTGTTCTGAGCCATCACTTTGACGTAGATCACTGTGCCGGAACCCGCAGTAAGGCTCACTTTAGATAAATTTTGCCAATTGTCATTGATTAAATGCAAATAGTATGCACTACTGTCTTCCGGAACAAGGTCGTTTATTGACACCGCTGCCGTGGAATAAGGCACATGGATTGCTGCCAGATGAACAGTAATTGAACCATAAAAATCATCTGCTGTTCCCGTGACAGCGATTTTATGGCCGAGAACGGTAGCAAGATTGGCGTTGCCTGATGTGTTACGCGTAACATTGAGCGTATACTGTACTGTCCGCGTTTTGTCCGGAGACGTGACTGAGAAGTAAACCTTGGTCGTTACGGCTTTCCCATCCGTTCCATCAGACAAGATTACGCCGCCGGCTGCCGGAGTTTTGAAGGTGCTGTCCGTCCCGTAGAAGGTCAGCTTAGCGCCGTCGTTCACAGTGATGTCGCTTGCCGTCAACCCCGCCGTAGAATGCTCCACGCTGGCGTACAGGTTTGTGGAATGTATATCATATACTGTGAGTTTCTGCCCGTACAACTCTACCGGGAAGGCAGTCGCAGACATTGGGACATCATCTGGAAAAGTTGTCATTCTACTCTCCCAGTTAAGCGAGATGCAGTACGAATCATAAATGGTTTTGGAGGAATCCACTGCCAGTCGATTGCCTGACATAGGAGAGATTCTGTAGGCATATCCCTGCTTCATATATACGCCCCGCTGAATTCCGTCCGAGGCAGCAACCATGCATACCGAACCATAGGTACTTCCAAAGTAGAGATTGCCTGCCGCGTCCGTTGTAACCCAATTCGGATAAAATTCTGATTTTGTAGCGATGCGCGGTTTGTCGGACTTGTCATCGCTGCCCGAACCGACCACGGTGTACAGGTACCCCGCCTTCATCGCGGTTCCACGCTGGATTCCGTCCTGATTTGCGAGCTCCTCGACGATTTTACTCTCATCGTCGGCATAATAGAAGTTGCCGGAAGCGTCAACGTGCATATCCGAACACTTATAAATATATGCCGTGTTTACCGGAATACCGTTTATGGAATTGTCCGCATTCCCGTCCAGCCCAATCAGGGTATAGACGTTCCCAGCTTTCATGCAGATACCGAATCGTGTTTCATCCTTGACCGCAGTCATACATATTTTACCGTTGTATCCTTCAGTAAACGCGGTATAAAGGTTTCCGTCCGCGTCAGCGGTAAAGATACGGGCCTTGTTAGGAAGAGTATAAACATTTCCGGTCCGCATGGGTACGCCCCATTGCGTTGAGTCCGCCGCGGGCACTTCACGTATTGCTTGGGAACTTCTATCTGTAAAGTAAAGGTTGCCTGCCGCGTCTGCGGCAATATTTGCCGTAGGCGAATCATTATAGTCAACAGTAATTTTTGTTTTGGCTGCGCTCGTTCCGTCAACAATACTGCCTAGGATTCCGGTACCGACCACAACATAAGGTTTCCCGGCTTCCATGTATTTTCCCCGCTGGGTACCCGTTTTTGCCGGTACCTCAAGGATCATATTGTTGCACATCATATAGCGGTTGCCGTTTGCGTCTATAAATAGTTTATAGCATTGAGTGGAAGGCGCGGTGTCCGTATCAATCACATTCAGCATAACATTTACACTGGGTGAGTTACATCCGGCGTTGAAATCGAAGGTAAGAATTTGCTGGCCGATCTGGAATTTGGAAAGACTTTCCTTCGGGATCGTGACCGTACTGCCGGAATCCGACACCGTGTAATCCTTCCCTTTCTCAAGGGTCGTGCCGCCGTACCGGATATTCACAAGCGTATTGCCATTTAAGTTTACCTTGAAGGGTGCGTCAACATAAACGCCTCCGTTCGGATTTTTGTCGGCATACAGAACGTCCGTGCTGACAGTGGAATCTGAAACCGCCGTATTGACCACCGTTAAACTCATTTTCGCCGCATTACCTTTATCAAAGTCGAAGGTCAGCGTATAGGAGGTAGGAATCAGACCGGACAGGTAACTTTTCAGAATCGTAACCTTGCCGCCGGAATCCGATACCGTGTAATCCTTCCCTTTCTCAAGGGTATCCGTTCCGTTCTTGATGTCGGTCATCGTGTTGTCGTTCAGCGACACCGTAACCGGAATGTCGGCCGCCTTCGCCGTGTTCAAGTCAAAGGTAGCAGACGCCGGGGAGACCGCGGAGTTGTAAAGGAAGGTAAAGGCCGCGGAAACCATCTTGCTCCAGCCGCCCTCGCTGTTGTAGGTGCGCGCCGTAACGGTCCCGTTATGGCTGAAAAGGAAGGGCGCGGTGTATTGAATTTTCGTGCTGCTTGTCATCGGGTCGGAGCCGTCAGTCGTGTAATAAGCCGTGTTGCCCGACGCGATATTTCCAAGCGTTACCGTTTGACCCGAGGTATACGGCCCTCCGCCGTTCGGGCTGAAGGTCGGCACGGCCGGGGAGCACATGGCGGCTGTCATCTGAATCTGGTTAAAGCTCATGATCTGGTTATTGTCATTCACACAATAAACGCCGACATAATCGCCGGGCACCGCAGACAGATTTACCCCGGAAGTCACTGCCCCGGCAGGAAGCGACTCATTCCTTTCCGGGAACTCGATTTTAGAATGGGAAACATAGTACCGTATAGCAGGCGAAACTGGTGAAACACTCACCGTTGCCGTGCCTACAGTGCTGCCCTGTACGGCGGTAATCGTGAAAGGCAGGTCATTCGCGGCAAGGACAAGATTGTTCTGCGCGACATAGACGGGGCTATCCGGGCCGATGTAAATCGCCGGGAAAACACTCAAGCTATTGTCCAAAGCCTGCGGGCCTTCACGGCCTAACTCGTCCGCAACGAAAGCGCCATCAATACTGACTAAAGAGTCGTCCTTACCGGTTTTCACCCACTTCTCTGTTATTGCATAGTCGATCAGCCACCAGAAAGAGGCGCAGCTAACCGGCCTGATAAGGTAGGCATTCGCCATGCATTCATCCTTGTTCAGAAGTCCGATTTTACAGTTTTCCGTTTTCGGGTCCTGAAACTGCTCACCGCTACGGGGATTTAAGACTTGCATGTTGTAAAATTTAATCTGCCACGGATGGTATTGAATATAGCCGACGGAGTTTGGATAAGTCTGCGTCAAATGCTCGTAAAACCCTGTGCCTGTAAAAATCCCGGTGTCATAATCGGTGCCATTCAGGTAGCATGCGATGTTTTCCTTATCGGCCGGATTAAACCTCGCCTGTTCAAGCGTCATTTTTGGATCATTTCTACGAAAAACCTGTTGGCTGTACGGCGTCTTTTTCATCAAAAAGCCCGTAGCGGGATTAAGAAGAATCCAGTCGTAACCGACAAAGTGTACGGTGGTGGTACCCGCTTTTAAGTTTTTTAGCGCCACCCTTTCGTTGTTCCCGACTGGTTTAATATCGTCGGCGGTCAGCTGAATCTGACTGAAGGCGACGACATTGCCGCATGGATTCAGCTCATAAACACCCACATATTGGCCGGAGGATGTTCTGATTATGTCGCTTCCCGAAGTGTACGGATTGATGACATTCGAACCAGTGGGCGGAGGATCCAAATACTTCGGTGCTGCAAGCGTGCTTGAGGAAGTACTGACCACAAGTTTGTCTCCGGTTGTGTTGCAGTTTGCCGTGATTGCTGTTGTGAGTGCGGCTGAACCCTGCTTGGCGGCCGGCGCGGTGTTAAATCCGGGCGCTGTCGGCATCAGTTTGCTGATTGTGCCGCCCGCGCCTCCGGTTACTGGAATGTTCGGGTCAAGATAAATTGCCGGGCGTACGTTGGGTTCCATTCCATTGAAAGTTTTGTCCGGATTCACTGCTTTCGTATCGCCGTTGGATTGAACCATCCACATACCGCCAAATCCTTGCGCCATGGACAGCAGCCACCAATCCCTGCCGTTTAAAACGACGCCGGGAATATTACGATACTTTTGGTATTCATCATACGAGAGCAATCCAACCTTGCAGTTGACCTTGTAGCCGGTAAGATATTCCCAGTCATGGGATTGGAGCGGTATACTGCTAATTTCAAGTACAGGACCCCAGCCTTGCTCGTTTACATCATAATAATCTGACTGTTTGTCGGAATTCAGAAAATATCCGATGTTATATATGCTGTTCGGATTAAATTCACTATTACCGTGTCCGTCATACGTCACATGCGCGCCGCCATATGTGCTCTGCAGCAGCAGAAGACCGGTGCTGGGATTCAGAACAATCCATGTTAATGGACTGCTTTCAGGACCGAAGTTCACCGTATCCCCGGCTTTCAGGCTCTTAAGCGGAACCGACGCTGCGTCTGCCGCTGAAGCCTCTGTCGCAGGCAGCCAGGGCAGAGAGACTGCCATAACCGCAAAAGATATCAGCACGGCTAATAATCTTTTTAATTTTTTCTTCACCTCTTATTCCTCTTTTCTATGTAGGTTGCTTTCAATAATTCGAACATACTCTTTAAAAATCTTAGGTCTCCTTTCTCTGCTAACTGGAAAATCCACCGGTTTCCCAGCTTGGTCTTAAATTCTGGTTAAAAAACGGCAATCATTTCCAAACTATATTTTAGTATTACTTTGCAAAATATAAAACCGCATTGATGTGTGACTTTTGAAAAATATTTTTCTTAATATTTTTACCGATGTGTGATTTTTCATCTATAATCCGCTTGTCCCTTCCAAAAATGTGGGAAAAGGCGGCAAGCCCGCGGGTTTCAACCCGCGGGCTTGCCGGTTATTCAAAGTGGTGCAAACGGATAGCTTTTAAAACAATCCAATCTGTCTGGCGGAATCACCGCGCGGACGGATGCCCGTCTTTACGTCAATTCTCACCGACGCGTGAGTAAGCAGTTTATTCTTGCTGTCGTACACGTCGAACATGACGTACGCCGTTCCAACGCCTTTCGCTGTTACCTGATAGTTTCCGTTTTTCAGCTTTGCCACGGTTGCTATTTTGTCATTCGTCGAATGGCATTTTACCGTCGCCGCTTTGCTTCCGGTCAGCTTTACGCCAACCTGGTAGCTCCCGTTTTTTAGCATCTGATAGCTTTTGGTATCCAGCGTAATGGAATCGCCGGTGCCAGCAATTGCGTAATAGCTGAAACGATCCGTTTCAAATACAAGAAATCCGTTTTCCACTTTCGCGTTCATGTCAGTCAGCGTGCCGGCGTTTTCCTCATAGCGGAAAATACGCGGCATTCCGTAAATTCCCGCCGGAACCGGAACTTTTACTTTCACTTCTCCGGTGAAGCCGGTAATGGGATTTCCATTCTGGTCAAGAAGCTTGAGGCTAAAAACCACTGGCATACCGATGACATTGTGTCCGGTACCGGAAAGAATATCATGATATACGTTTGCCGCCTGCTTGTCAGAGGTATCCGAAACGGATTTCTGCACCGCGCCGACGGATAGTCCCGACACACCGGTGGGTAGACTTATGCCGGTAAGATCATAGTTTATCATGGTTTGTATATCCGTAATGGAAGAAGGCAAAGTGAAAGTATCGGAAGAATGACGGGATTCTTCCCCTGCAGTTGCCGGCACCATAACCATAACCGCAGCCGTGTTGTAATAAATGAGATTGGAAGGGGTGAAAACAGCCTGATAATTACCGGAGGTTGCTACTACTTCGGCAGGATTTGCCCATGCAAAGGTTCCGGGAACCTCTGTACCGCCTGCGTCCACTGCCTTTCCGCCGGTGAAGGCGGAGGACGAAAGCGGCGAACCGGAAGAAACCGCAGAAGCCGTCGGCGGAGTTTGGATTATCGGAGTAGCCTTATGCACCGTTACCAATATCATTACAAAAACTGCGTTGTAATTTGCCGTATTATCCGGCGTAAAAATGGCCTGACAGCTGCCGGAGGTTGTGACAACTTTGGCAGGATTTGCCCATGCAAAATTACCGGAGACCGCCGCGCCCCCGATTCCGGAAGCGCTGCCGCCGGAAAGAACAGCGGCGGAGAGTTTTGAACCGTAGGCAATATCGGCTGTCGGAGCCATAACTGTAGGCGTCGCCTTACCAGCGGAGTAGCTGGTTTCCGCCGAGGTTGTAGTTGCATATAAGTCGCCGCTTCCGGTATTGGTATATTTCGCCGTAAAGTGGTGCTCCAGTGTGTCGGCAGGAGTCCAATCCACCGCAGCCGTTCCGCTTGAAACGGTCACAGGGTTTCCGGCACTATTCCCGTCACAGAAGAAAGATACCTTTCCTGTGGGAGTAACACTGTCCGGGAATCCGTACTTCGAAATATTTGCGGTCAGCGCAAGCTTATTGCCAGCGGAGGAAGAAGTATAGGGTACCACAAAGAGAGAAATGCTCAGCCGGATTTTCCCGTTTGTGTCATAACAGCCGCTGATGTATTTGCCTTGTGTATCCGCTGCACCCGTTCCCCAGATTTTACAGTTTTTGCAGGTGCTTACCGCGTTGGTTCCCACCGACTGCAGTTCTACCTCCGGTCCGTCCGAAACGTTTGCTTCACCGACCGTTAAAGTGCCGCCGCTGTTAGCATTGGCGCCGATTCCGGAACCGATTGCGAAGGTGTTCTGCCCTTTGGCATGAATCTTCGTGTCTTTTCCGCGAACCGCTACGGTACCACCCGCGCTGCCTGCGCCGCCGCCGATGCCTGCAGCGGCGTCTCCGCCGTTTGCCGTAATCTCTCCGCCATTGATTTCAATATTGCCGCCCGGCGTATTATTACCGCCGCCGATGCCCGCACCGCATTGCCCCCCGACTGCACTTAACGAACCGGTGCTTTGCGCCGTAACGGTCAGCGAGGCATTTTTCGTGCTGTCGGCTGGATTTATGGAATCGACCGGAACTTCCAGTCCCGCGCGGTTCATGCCGCTTTTCAGCATGTTTGTACCTTCCAGCGTCAGATTTACCGATGCGCTCACGTCAAGGGAAAACGCACTGGAATAATTCGTTCCGGAAACATCAATCGTAACGTCCTTCAGTGTGACGCTCGCAGAAACGCCGCCTGGCACTTTGATGCGATTGGCATCAGTGCTGCCGGTAAACACATACCAGCCGTTCTCGGCCAATCTGATGTCCATACCCGAGCCTGTGTCGGTAAAGGTATATCCAAAGCCATCGGAATTGACTTTAGAAATATTGATTGCGTCCGGGGAATAGTAAAACATTGGTTTCAGCGCATCATAATGTCCGTTAGCATCCTTGTATTTGGCCGTAATGATTGTCAGGCCGCTTTTGGGCGCATCCTCCCATGTGAAAGACGCCTTACCGGGATCTTTGATTTCAACATTTTCCGCAATGATGCCGCTGTCTTTTGCCCCGCTGAACGAAAAGGTAAACGTTCCCGTTTCCGCCGGAGTTACCGAGGCCGTCAGCTTGACCGCTCCGTCCGCAGCCGGTTCGGCTGTCAGCGCAGCGGAAATTACCTCTGCGGAAAGCTCGCTGCCGCTGTATACCTTTTCAGTCTGGCTGCCGCCGCTGTTTTTAATAATGCGGCAGTCCGCATAGGACGGCGCATTCACCGTCGTTCCGCTGCCCAGTAAAGCCACCGTGGCACCGTCAAAAACCGTAAGGCTTCCGCCTGTGCTGCCATCTCCCCCGCCAATGTCCTTTTGATTATCTTTACTTTGCGCTACGACCTGCGTGTCAGGGCCGCTGATCTCAACCGTACCGCCGCTGCCATACAGGGAACTGCCGCCGCTCGTGCCGCCGCCGATGGCTGCGCCGGTACCGGAACTGGTTGCCGTTACCATGCCGCCGCTGATCGTAATGCCGGTTCCCGCGCCGGAATCCCCCCCGCCGATGCCCGCTCCACCTCCGCTGCCGGTTGCGAAAACCGTACCGCCGCGGATGGCAATGGTCCCGCTGTTTCCGCAGTAGCCGCCGCCGATACCCGCTGCTCCGCCGCTGCCGGTTGCCCTAACCGTGCCGCCGCTGATGGTCACTCTGCCGCCGTTTCCGTTGCCGTATACTGCCCCATAGCCGCCGCCGATGCCTGCTGCGCCGATGCCCTTCGTTATGATGGTGCCGCCGCCGACGGTTACATCGCCGCAGCTTTTATTATAGTCGCCGCCAATTCCTGCACTGTGTATACTCCCTTGTGCATTGAGCGAACCTTCGCCGCTGATGGTAACCGAAGCGCCCGGATTTACGGAAAGCCCCGCGCATTTGTTAATGTTGCTGTTACTGTTGTCAAGTATGTTTGTACCGCTGAGCGTGAGATTGACCGACACGCCCGAAATAGAAAACGGAGAGTCGCCGATTGTGGGCTTTATGTTCACATTTCTGAGAATGATATCCTGATTGCTGCCGGATATAGAAACCGTATTTGTCAAAGCTCCGCTGCTGTGCTGTGTAATCACATAGCCTTTTGGGTTTACCTCAACCGGGTTGCCATTTACGCTGCATCCGGTGCTGGTTAAAGCGATATTGCCACTGTCCAGCCAGAGCACTGTGTGCCCGCTGTCCTGCTCCGTTTCTTCTGCCCAAGCACCTACAGTACCAATCGAAAATACATTGAGTGCTACCATGAAAGAAAGAATCAGAGAAACCGCTTTTTGTGTAATTTTTTGCATCCGTCATTTCCTCCCAAAGTTTTTATATGTAAAGACTGAAAGGAACTATAAAATTCCTTATTGTCCTCTGTTAGTCTTTTGAACAGGATGCGCCGGCTATCGGACTATTTTTTATAGAAAAAGTCCGATTCCAAATCAAAGGGTTATTTATCTTAAATTAATATTATACCAAAGAAAATAAAAATAAAAGCCCAAAATGTGAAGCTTTAGAAATAATTTTAGAACAATCATGTCCAAACTATATTTTAGTATTACTTTGCAAAATATGAAACCGCATTGATGTGTGACTTTTGAAAAATATTTTTCTTAATATTTTTACCGATGTGTGATTTTTTATCTATAATCCGCTTGTTCCTTCCGAAAATGTGGGAAAAGGCGGCAAGCCCGCGGGTTTCAACCCGCGGGCTTGCCGGTTATTCAAAGTGGTGCAAATGTATAGCTTTTAAAACAATCCAATCTGCCTTGTGGAATCACCGCGCGGACGGATGCCCGCCTTTACGTCGATTCGCACCGACGCGTGAGTAAGCAGTTTATTTTTGCTGTCGTACACGTCGAACATGATGTACGCCGTGCCAACGCCTTTCGCTGTTACCTGACAGTTGCCGTTTTTCAGCTTTGCGACTGCTGCGATTTTGTCATTCGTCGAATGGCATTTTACCGTCGCCGCTTTGCTTCCGGTCAGCTTTACTCCGATCTGGTAGCTCCCATTTTTCAGCATCTGATAGCTTCTGGTATCCAGTGTAATGGAATCGCCGGTGCCAGCTACTGTGTAGTAGCTGAAATGGGTCGTGGTGAAAACAAGAAATCTATCTACTACTTTCGCGTTCATATCGGTGAACGTTCCGTTTGTTTCATAGCGGAATACATGCGGCGTGCCGCTCAATCCCGCCGGAACCGGAATTTTCACCTGAACGGAACCGGTAAAGGTTATAGCGTTTCCGTTCTGGTCAAGCAGTTTGATGTTGTAAAGGACAGGCGTACTGATGATATTCAGCCCTTTGCCGGAAACGGCGAGATTGTAAACCGCCGCTGCCTGCGGGTCGGACGCATCGGCTGTTGCTCCCGGAGTAACGGCAAGCGCGGCGCTGGTTACTTCCGCCGGGAATGTTGCGCCGGAAAGGTCTGCCGTCGCACGCGTCGAAGCGTCCGTCACGGACGAGGGCAGGGATGGAGCGGAAGTATTTCCGCTGTTGTTCGTGCTGCTTGAATGGTGGCTGGAGGATCCGCCGGAAGAACCGCCGGAACCGGTGTCGGAAGCCGCTGTTACCGTTACCGTGCAGGAAGCGGTTTTGCCGCCGTCCTCTGTCGTTGCGGTAATGATTGCCGTACCGGCTGACACCGGGGTAACCACTCCGTTTTTGACTGTAGCCACAGCGGAATTGCCGGTGAACCAGTTTATGTTTTTATTGGTGGCATTCGCCGGGGTTACCTCAGCCGTAAGGGTTTGCGGTGCGCCTCCGGTCGTCAGAGACAAGGATGACTGGCTTAATGTAACGCCGGTTACCGCCACAGGTGTTGTGGTTGAAGATGTGACCGTTACCGTGCAGGAATCGGTTTTCCCGCCGTCTTCCGTTGTCACGGTAATTTTCGCCGTACCGGCCGACACCGGAGTAACCACTCCGTTCTTTACGGTGGCGACAGCGGAATCGGAAGTGGACCAGGCGACATTTTTATTGGTGACATTCGCCGGGGCTACCTCAGCCGTAAGGGTTTGCGGCGCGCCCCCGACCGTCAGGGACAAGGATGACCGGCTTAATGTAACGCCGGTCACCGCCACGGCGGAGGAGCTTTCCGTATAATACGCGGTATAAGTCACGTCCGCGCTGATTTTTATTGCGGCAAGCTGATCATTTGTCAGCAGGGTTTGTCCGCCGTTGCAGCTCCACCCTGCGAAAACATAATTCGAATTGGGTGTCACGGTCGGAATATGCAGGGGGCATCCGCCGGAAACAACGCTTTCGCTTCCCGAACCGCTGAAGCTTCCGTGCGCCCCGGCGTTATAGGTGATAGTGTGCGTGGCATTTACCGTGTATTTCATGACGGTCGATTTATAGTCTTTGGTGTAATCATCATAGGCCACATAGGGCGTTCCGTCGCTGCCGACGGCAAGGGAGATAAAGTCGGTCTCTCCATCGGACAAACCCTCCATTCCAACAGGAACCCAGTTTGATCCATCAAATTTCTTCACAGTAACTTGATTGTTACTGTTGGCGTCCTGATAGGCCGCATAAGGCGTCCCATCGCTGCCGATGACAAGGGAGAGATAGCCAGTCCCTCCCTCGGACAAGGCTGTGCCGCCGACAGATTCCCAGCTTGAGCCGTTCAATTTCATCACAGTTGCTTTATTGCCGTTGCTATAATCCTGATAGGCCACATAAGGCGTGCCGTCACTGTCGAGCGCAAGTGAGATGGAATCGGGTTCTCCCGTCGAAAAGCCCGCATTTTCGCATGTTTCCCAACTTGAGCCGTTAAGCTTCATTACGGTCGCTTTACGGGAATTATTGTAGTCTTTAAATGCTGCATAAGGCGTGCCGTTTTTATCAAGGGCAAGCGAGACATAATCGGTTTCTCCCGCTGAAAAGTTAACGCTGCCGACAGGTTCCCATCCGGAGTCAGTGTATTTCATGACGGTCGCCCCATTAGAATTTCCGCAGTCTTTATACGCTACGTAAGGCGTGCCGTTTTTATCAATGGCAAGGGAGACATAATCCGCCTCTCCCCCTGAAAAGCCGACGCTGCCGACAGGCTCCCAGTTTGAGCCGTTCCATTTCATCACAGTTGCTTTATTGCCGTTGCCATAATCCTGATAGGCCACATAAGGCGTCCCATCGCTGCCGATGGCAAGGGAGACATAATTGGCCTCTCCTGCGGAAATTCCGGCATTGCCGACAAGTTCCCAGTTTGAGCCGTTCAATTTCATCACAGTTGCCTTATTAGAATTACCGTAATCTTTAAATGCTACATAAGGCGTACCGTTTTTATCAATGGCAATAGACGTATAATCGGCCTCACCCGATGAGAAGCCCGCCGTTCCCGCCTTGGCCCAATAGGCGTTCGAATAATACGCCGTATAGGTCACGTCCGCGGTAACCGTCTGGTTTGCAAGCTGCATATTGTTCAGCTTGGTCTGGCCTCCGTCGCAGCTCCATCCGATAAAGCCGTAACCGGAGTTGGGCGTAACTGCAGGAATATTTGAGGGATGCCCGCCGATTGCTACCGCTTCGCTTTCCGAACCGCTGAGACTCCCGTTTTCCCCTGCGCTGTAGGTTACGGTGCAGCCGGGAACTTCGCTATATTTCATTACGCACAACTTGTGATTGTTGTCACCGTCGAC
The DNA here is from genome assembly GCA_036260545.1 of Caproiciproducens sp. Lineage (GTDB taxonomy): Bacteria > Bacillota > Clostridia > Oscillospirales > Acutalibacteraceae > DATAML01. Next base: position 17,251 of record DATAML010000107.1, on the reverse strand, counting down.
GTATGCCACGTAAGGCATCCCGCTTCCGTCAATGGCAAAATCGAAAGCGAGGTTGACCGTTCCCGAAAAGCCCGGCGTACCGACGGCATTCCAGTCGGAACCGTCAAATTTCATCACGGTCGCTTTGTTTCCGTTCGCATAGTCTTGGTACGCCACGTAAGGGATTCCGCTTCCGTCAAAGGCAAGTTGTATATCACCGGCTCCTCCTGCCGAAAAGCTCGCTTTTCCAACCGTTTTCCAATCCGAGCCATCCAACTTCATTACGTTTACCTTGCCTACGTTGTCGCTAAAGTCCTCGAATGCTATATAAGGCGTTCCGTCGCTGCCAAAAGCCAGCGACGTATAGGCCTCGCCTTTTGAAATGTCGGCGCTGCCCACCGTTTCCCAGCTTGCGCCGTTCAGCTTCATTACGGTCGCCTTTTTGCCGTTGCTGCCGTCGGTATACGACACATAGGGCGTCCCGTTTTTATCAATAGCCAGTGAAATATAATCGGCTTCTCCCGAGGAGAAACCCTCGTTTCCAACCGATACCCAGCTTGTCCCGTCAAACTTTCTGACGGTAGCCCTATTTCCGTTGCTGCCGTCGGTATATGCCACATAGGGCGTATTACCGCTGTCGACGACCAGAGAAGGACTTTGGGCGTTTCCAGGTGAAGCGGCGGAGCCACTGACGGGCCCCCAGTACGCGTTGCTGCCATTCGACGCCACGACTACCTTGCCCTTAGTGGTGCCTTCGCCGCTAGTATAAGCCACATAAGGCATACCGTTGTTGTCGACAGCCATGGAAGGCGAAGAGTTATATCGCCCAGTTCCTGAGACGTTGTTTTTACCGAAGCCTGCCCAGTTCGTGCCGTTAAACTTCGCCGCAGCCACTTTGTTAGCGGCGGTGCCGCTGTTGTTCAAGAATGCCACATAGGGCGCACCGCTGTCGTCGACGGTCAGCGAAACATCCGTTGCGTCAAACGTAAAATAGCCCTGATCTCCCACATACGTCCAGGCCATTGCCGTCACCGCGGCGGAAGCGGAAGACGTTGGCATCATGGCAAAGCATAAACAGATTGCCAAAACCAAGCTTAAGAATTTTTGAGATACTGTTTTCATGTTAATTCCCCCTTGAGTGTTTCATAATAGTCCGTTCCTGCTCAACCGTTTATGCTGTATCAAACCCTATCGAATCAAAACGTCCCATAACGGTAGTGCCGCACGAAAGCAGGAACCGTTTAATCAGCTTTTTCAAAGTTCGTCCCTCCTTTAATTGCACCCGTCGGTTCTCCGGCCCGGTATTAAATCCGGGTTAAAAGCAGCTATCATACCTACCTTATATTTTAATATTGCTTTACAAAAATAAAAACCACATTGATGTGTGGCTTTTTAAAAATATTTTTCTTTAACTTTTTACTGATGTGTGATTTAATGTCATATTTTGGTTGATTTTACAGAAAAGTATTTATATAATGAAAAAGCGGGAGGGATGTTATGTCTGCCGGTAATTTTGATAATGATAAATTTATGCCCACGCCGTTGCCTGAAATCTGTGCGCCGCGGAATGAGCTATTGGATTTATATAACCGAGCGGCGGAAAGCCGCCTGACTGTCGTCTGCGCACCCGCGGGATACGGAAAAACCGTTTCCACGCTGCTGTGGGTAAAAAATTCAGGCCGCAAATCGGTCTGGATTGGACTTGATGAATATGACAACGCCCCGTTCGTGTTTTACAAACTGCTTTGCACCGGTATTCTGTCTGTCCAGCCGGACAATCTGAAAATGCTGGAGATAATAAACAGCCAAGCCTTTTATTCTTCCCCGGTTGAAAACACCATTGATCTTTTACTGGAGTTCGCACAGAATGAACAATCTTACGTCTTGATTCTCGACGATTTACATACGATCATAAATAAAGAGATTTTAAAATCCCTGCCGTTTATTTTGAAACGTATGCCCCATTCCTTTGATATTATCATTTTAAGCCGTAACAGCCTTCCTGAAGAATTCACCGAATTTTTCGAAAGCAGAAACGGTATCCTGATTACAGCGAATGAACTTGCCTTTACAGCGCAGGAAATACAGGATTATTACAGAGCTTTGGGGCACAGTATGACCAAAAAGCAGGCGCAGTCGGTTTTTGACGCTACCGACGGCTGGGCGATTGGCATAAACGCGCTTTCCAAAAGCGAGCATTTTGAGGCTCCGGAGGGCAGCGGACAGATTCTTGAAAATTATATCAATAAAAACATTTGGGAAAAATGGGATACAGACCTTCGGGAGTTTATGCTCAAAACTTCGGTGGCAGACGAGATGAACGCCGAATTATGCGAAATCCTCACAGGGGAAGAAAATGCAACCGGGTTGCTGGATAAATTAGTGGTGCAGAATCTATTTGTCGTGAAAACATCCGAAAGTACCTACCGATATCATCATTTGTTTTCTGAATTTCTGCGGGACAAGCTGAAAGAACACCCGGATGCTGATGTTCAAGGGTTATGCCTGAAAGTTGCTGATTTTTATTTTAAACGGCAAAACATTTTTAAAGCGCTTGCTTATTATGTACGCGCAGAAAGTAACGACGGCATTAACAAATGCTATTTTCAACTGAACTCGGGTTTTCTGGATTTCAGCGTTGAGGAGTGGCTTCATTATTTCACGGTCTTTGTCTTAGACAAGCTTCCGGAAGAGTTTACACGAAATAATATATCCTTAGTATATGAATCCGCATGGTCGAATTATATGAACGGAAATGCCGAGGCGGCTTTACGATATATCGATATCGCAAACGATTATATTGTCTCTGAACAAAACTTGAACAGGATGAAGGAAAACAATTTTCTGGGTTTCTTCTGTACCATGTGGTTTGTTGATTTCCGCAAAGGAATCTGCGAATACACCGAAGACTTTTCCACTTGGATGAAGACATTGCCTGACCAAAATCAGGATTCGATCAATATTTATACGCCGACAATCACGCTGAATTTTCCGTTCATGCACCGTTCTTTCCGAGACTGTCTGGAGATCGTCGTTGACATGGATAACCGACTGCAGGCAATCAAAGAAGTATTCGGCAATTTTTTCCCAAAAGAAATCGAAGTATTATGCTGCTGCGTGAAGGCAGGGCTTTATTATGAACTGAATATGCTTGAAAAAGCGCAGGAAGCCATTCTGTTCGCGCAGTCTGAGCTTAAAAAAGGCCATCGGTTTGAAATACAGTTCTGCGTCTTTATGCTCTCATCCCAAATATTCAGTGCAATGGGAAAAGCGAAAAATTCGGAAAGCATAAGGAAACGTTTTTCCGAGCGCATCAAAGAAGAAAATGCTCTCTACCTGAATCCGAATTTCTTGGCGATTGATACGAAATTCAAACTATGGGATGCCGACCGGGAAGCCGCAAAAGCATGGCTGGAACAGCTTTTTGTAACCGATGACGAACCGCTCCATTTTTACAAGCTTTATCAGTACTTCACCACCGTGCGGGCGTACATCGTACTGTCTGAGCGGGACAAGGCGACGGAATATCTGGAAAAGCTGAAGAAACTCGGCTCCGATTACCGCCGTCCACTGGATGTCGCCGAAGCCGGCGTACTGCAGGCTGTGATTGAATGGGCAACCGGCTCCAAAAAAGAAGCCGCTCAGACGCTGGAGAAAGTTCTGCTGCTGATGCAGCCCTACCGCGCTGTCCGTATCATCGCGGATGAAGGTGAGTCAGTGCTGCCAATCCTTAAAAAAATAACCGTAAAGGTTGGCAAGGCTGATTATGATGGGCGGCTTGACGGACATTATCTTAATCAGGTTTTGCTTTGTGCCTATGAAGTTTCTAAAAGGCAAAAAGGGATCGCAGCCTATATTAATAGAAAGCCGGTCAAGCTGTCAAAGCAGCAGAAGTATATTCTCATATTGTTGTCCCAGGGATACAAAAATGCGGAAATCATAGAAATGACTGGACTGACGATCAATACGATCCGATCGTACACAAAAATAGTGTATCAAAAGCTTGGCGTCAGCAAGGCAGCCGACGCTGTGATAGAAGCAAAAAAGCTGGGGATTATCCAAGCGTAAGATATTTCCCAGAGAATTACATCCATTCCAAGGGTTTTCTTTTCGGCTCATGCTTTGCTTACAGCCATATCGTAGAAGCAATGATTGAGAGCGCTGTGACGTATATTGTGAACCACGGTTCGTATGTACAATAAGTCCCTTCTTGTGGGTGTTCACGGCCAACGACCTGATAAAAAGCAGCCATAACTAAGCTGTCTTTGATTTTAGTATACTTCTTTACTTAGAGCAGAGCAGAAAATATATTTTATGGGTGATCTTTTCTATTTTGAAAGTGGTAAAGGAGTAGGCCTGCCACTTGTTTCGTATTATTAGGCTTAGGTGTATAAACGCTTATGATAATAGTGCGATGGTGGATTAAGCTGCTGGGTAAACAAATGTTGCACATACTAAGGGTTTCCGACCATCGGCACCACAAGGCCCACGAAGAATTATCTCTTCGTGGGTTTTTTCTGTTACAGCTGCCACACTTGTTTCATGCCTGAAAAGAAAAGAACCGAAAATTTATTGATATAGTCAATTAACTTGAAAAACAATCCGCAAGGCTTTGTCAAACGACTAAAAAACGAGCAAGACTTCGCGCAGTTTACGCTTTAACCAAGCCCACCTTTTCTCTAAGTCCGGTGAATACGGCGGTAAAAATAGAACTGCACAATTATAGCTTTTGGTCAAGCTTGCCAAAGCGAATTTTTGGAACGTCGCATTATCAAGAATGATGGTTGAGCCTGCATCAACTTTTTTATAAGATAGTTAACCAGAATTCAAACAGAATACTGTCAGTGGTTGTTGTACCCCAAAATACAATTTCTCTTTTTTCTATACGCTGAAAGCCTTGATATTCTGGACTTCTGTGAATATTACGGCTTTTTAGAAATCAGACAAGAGAAATTATACTTTCCCCATAGCAGCATAGCCGGTCGCGGTTTCGTGCTATGAAATTATCCAAAGTTATGCGCCATTATTGTTGTTACGAAACGCTCATTCCTTTTTACTGGGTCTGGGCGTTTTTTCGCACCTAACTTCGGATAATTCTCTATTCATAACATGCAGTTCAAAAAGTAGAGGAGATAACATATTTTGTTATTACAGGCAGTTAGTTCAACATACTGGCAAAGCTTGAATTTACATTTGCAATTCTATGAATAAGTACATTGAAAGTTAATAGTTTATGGCTTTACGAATGAACCATCCCTTCAGTTTGGAAAATGGTCGGTTGCCATGAATGATAAGCGCGTCTAGGTCATCTGTATATTTCGTTAACCGTTCAAATCCATATTTCGTCACCAGTACGGTATCCGAATGCCGGAATCCGCCAATTTGAGAAAAGTACAGTGCTGGCTCAATGCTGATTACCATATTCTCTTCCAGGACATCCTCGCTTCCAACGCTCAGCCAAGGCTGCTCATGGTTTCCCAGACCTATACCATGACCGGTTCGATGGATTATGTTATTACTGTAGCCTTTCGATCTAAAGAAATCCTGTGTTGCCAGGTCAATATCACTACAGCGGATTCCGGGCTTTACCATTCCGAACGCCAGCGAGCGTGCTTCCATAACCGTTTCATAGAGTCTGCGCTCCTCAGGTGAAGGTTCTCCAAGAAACACTGTACGCTCACATTCGGCAGCGTAACCGTTGACACGGTTGTAACTCATGAGAACAATTGGCCCTTTATCCATCTTTGTGTGAAAGTCTGGAACACTGTGCGGTTGAGAACTTTTAGGTGCCGGCCATCCTGCCGTCAGAAAATTACAGTTTACATAGTCGAAGTAACCGGTTGAAATAATCCCTGTCTGCAGCTTTTTCGACGGCATAAAGGTCTCAATGACGTTCTCGCCGGAGTATAGGCCCTGGTGAAGCCGACGCATGCCGTCGTCTGTTACTTTCGCAGCCGCCCTGATTGCCTCAAGCTCATCCGGAGTTTTTATCATGCGAAGATGTGGGATTATATCTGTGGGGACGATTTCCTTTGCTTTTAGCAATTTGGCCTTTGCCACGGATAAATCGGACTCAATGCCGACGCGCGCACTATCGGGAAGCATGGCGTTGATACGGTCATACCAATTTTCTCCCTTAAGCGTAGGAAACTCAAAATACGACTTGATTTCTTTAAAACCATCTACACTGCGCATATGCTCAAGCTCAAGCTGCGGAACCACCAGGCTGGGAGCCCCTTCCGACCAAACGACAATAAAGAACGGTCGTTCAACAGGAACATAGGCAGCACCTGAAAGATAAAAGATCGAGTCCTGCGTCGAAGCGACAAATACATCCAGCGCCTCATCTTTCATGCAGTGCTGCAGCTTTGCTATTCGTGCTTGATTGACCTGTTTCAAACCGCTTCTTTCATTGCCTTGACTCATAGTATTAACCTCCTCAGTTAACTTAATAAATTCATAGTTTGCTGCCTTCCCCATCTTTAAATGATATCTCGCTCGTCATGTCTGCAGAATTGGTCAGTCTCAAGCCAATTTTGCAGCTCAATTTTGGCGGCATGGTATAGGTTCAGGTGTCTAATAAAATGGAGTGGACTGCCTTCGGCAGCAGCACATAATCGGAACAGTGGGTGATGGTTACGCTTACAAAGCCGTCCGCGTCAACCTTGTATGCCGTGGTTCCTACTGTTTCAAGCTGCTTTGTAATGCTGTCCTTATATTGATACCACGGGGCGTCTATGTTATCATAATTTCCCTTATCTCTGCTGCTTATGGTTAGGGTGTACTGGTTACTGCCATATCCGTTTTCCAACAGCGCCATGTAAGGAGACCAGCCATCCGGCTGCATACTGATTTTTCTCTGCATTTTTCCTTTATACGAAAAGAACCCGTCTTTCGTTTTATGATTTCATCTGCGCCGATACCGATATATTACTTTACAGCCGCAGCAGCTATTCGCACAGCCTTTCCTCCAGGCATCGTGCAGTAGATACCTGCCATGTTTCCGGACTTGCCGTTTGCCGTTACAGTGAAGTAAACGTTATTGCCTTTTCTTTTTGTAAACTTACCGTAAAATGCCGGACTACCTGTAGTGATCTCCGGTATTCCATTACTTGTTACCGTAATCCGGTAGGTATAATCTGCACCATTTTTCACAGTTACAGGGAATATGGTATCGCACTTAACAGGAAGCGCGTTAGCCACAGGGGATGAAAGCACAATGTACCTGCCGCCCGCCGGCGTTGGAAAGTTCACAGCTCCTAAAACATCCGCTTGAACCGTCGTAACAGGCACATATGTACCTGTTACAGAATCAACAGAGTAAACATACTGAAGCGTGTTGGCATTAAAACCAAAAAGCTCTGTATTTGCGGCACCGCCCGGAACAAATCCGGACTGCTTCAGTAAAATTTCTTTTCCGCCCGTAACATTTATTACGAAAGCCGCAAAATTCATTTTCGATGCACTTACAGCGGAACCCTGCATAGCGGAGCCGTGGAGGGTAATCGCGTAAATCTGTCTTCCTGTTTCCTCACTGACTACGACCGCAATATCCTTACTTTCCGCTTTTGCTGCGGCGAGGATTGTGCTGTCAATAGTAATATTGCTTACGACAATATTTTCACTGTTTGTAACCGCACTAGGAACTATGACATCTAATGAAGCCTTCCTTACATCTGCCTTTGCAATCTGTGCGGCTATATCGTAAGCCGGAATCGCGATTGTCATTTGGTATGGCTCAAGCGCAGTTGCACCCCCCGCTGCCGCAAAAACCGCATTCGCATCGATTTCCGTTTCAATCCGTGCCTCACCATTCAAAACAACGGCGGATTTCGCGGCAGGTGTAAAAACATTCCCGCTTACAGATGCACCCGATGCTGAAGAGACAGATTTTGAGTTGGAATCTGAATTTCTGCTTTCTGAAGCACCCGGGATGCTGCTGGCTCCGGAACCGATGTCACAGCCGCCACCTTGTCCTTTGGCTATGACCGGTGAGTTTTCGCCGGTTATGATAACAATAATGCCGCCCGCACCTTTATAACCACCTCCGATGCCCGCTCCGCCGGAGCCGCCTGTCGCCGTGACCGTGCTGTTTGTGATGGTTATGGTACCACCCGCACCATTATAACCGCCGCCAATCCCCGCGCCATTCTCGCCGCCTGTCGCCGTGACCGTGCTGTTTCTGATGGTTGTGGTTCCGCCCGCACCATTAAACCCGCCGCCGATACCTGAACCGTAATCGCCGCCGGTTGCCGTAACCGTACCACCGTTGATCGTAATGATACCGCCTGCACCATTATAACCGCCGCCGATCCCCGCGCCGCCATCGTCGCCTGCTGTCGTAACTGTGCCGCCATTGATCGTAATCGTGCCTCCATTAATCGTAGTGGTGCTTCCTTCACTTTTACTACCACTTCCGATGCCCGCGCCAAATTCGCCGCCTGTTGTCGTAACTGTGCCACCGTTGACGGTTATGGTACCGCCACTGCCGTTGCTTCCGCCGCCAATTCCAGCGCCCATATTGCCGCCGGTCGCCGTAATATCGCCGCCGTCTATAATAACGGTTCCGCCCGTCTCTGTATTTCCGCCTCCGATCCCTGTGCTGTAACAGCCACCGACTGCCGTCAGTGAACCGCTGCTGCCCGCCGTAACGGTAAGCAAGGCGTCTGGAACCGAATCATCCGTACTTGCCGGCACCTGAAGCCCTGCACAGTTCTCACCGCTTTTTAAGGTGTTTTCCCCTTCAAGCGTCAGACCGGCCGCCGCGCCTTTCGTGATTGAAAACGCGCAAGCACCACTCTTACCGGATACGTCGATATCCGCGTCTTGAAGTATAATGCTTGCCGAAACACCGCTTTGCAGCGCAATCGTGTTCACGGCTGTTTTGCCTGTAAACGTATAACAGCCGTCATGCGTTATTGTAACGATTCCACCGGAATACGCGAAACCGAACCCTCCGGTCTTGACAGAGGAGAGGTCAATGGCAACCGGTGAAAAATACCAGACTGCTTTCAGCGCGTCATAGCTGTTGGTTGTGTCCCTGTATTTTACTATAATGGCCGCCGGGCCGTTCGTAAGCGGATTTTCCCAAATACAGGAGGCTTCTCCGGTATCGCTGTCGACCACTACGTTTTCCGCTATGACACCGTTCACCGTAGCGCTCTGATTATATTCAAAAGTAAATCTGCCTTTTTCCACAGGAATACCATCTTCTCCAGCCTTTGCGGTCAGTTTCCATTTTCCGCCTCCCACCGATTCCGGCGTAAGCGCTGCGCAAATTATTTTAGGGGTCGCCAGCAATCGCCTTCCACTGCTAGTATAGACAGTTTCGGTCATGCCGCTGCCGGTTATCATTCGGCAGTCTCTACAGGTAAGAGGATTTGCATTCGTATTGCCGGAACTGCTTTCCATAACTACCGTCGCCCCGGCGGAAATCGCAAGACTGCCTCCGTTTGAAGAGCCTGAACCTGAACCGATGTCGGACCCTCCGTCTTGCCCTTTGGTTATTACCTGCGTGTTTTCGCCGCTGATGGTTACATTTCCTCCTGTACCAATGAAGGAGTCATTTCTGTCGCTGAACCCTCCGCCAATACCCGCGCCTTGCTGACCGCCTGTTGCCTTAACCGTGCCGCCGCTAACGGTTACTGTACAGCCATTGCTAGAGTATCCTCCACCGATCCCCGCACCGTGCTTGCCGCCGGTTGCCGTGATTACACCGCCGCTGATAGTAACGGTGATGAGGGAACTGCTGTGGGAATAATAATAATAGGTGCCGATGCCCGCTCCCTCCTCGCCGCCGGTCGCCGTTACGATACCGCCGCCGATGGCAATCGTACCGCCCTTGCCGCCGCAGCCGCCACCGATGCCAGAACCTTCGAAGCCGCCTACTGCCGTAACCACACCTCCATTCACAGTGATTACGCCGCAGCCGCCCTTCATGCCGCCACCAATGCCTGTGCCATATTGGCCGCCTGTTGCCGTGACCATGCCGCCGCCGACTGTTATCGTACCGCCGATGCTTAAGCTGCCGCCGCCGATACCCGCACCGCCATAGCCGGCTGTCGCATTTACTGTTCCGCCATCAATCGTTATTGTCCCGCCGTTACACGAGTCGCTAAGGTTTTCGTCATCTATATTGTTGCCGCCGCCGATTCCAGCGCCGCCGGAGCCGCCCGTTGCTGTAACCGTGCCGCCGCTGATTTTTATTATGCCGCCTGCATCGTAGTAGCCGCCGCCGATTCCAGCGCCCATATCTCCGCCTGTTGCCGAGACCGTGCCGCCGCTTACGGTTATCGTACCACCGGTACCCAGACTGCCGCTGCCGTTAAAAAAATTTCTGCCGCCGCCGATTCCAGCGCCGCCATAGCCGCCTGTAGCCGTGACCGTGCCTGCGCAAATTTCTATTGTACCGCCCGAAGCAAAGTCAGCACCGCCGATGCCCGCGCCGCCTATACCGCCGACCGCCGTCAGCGAACCGCTGCTTTCCGCCGTAATGGTGAAAGAAGCATCTGGAACCGTGTTGTCAGTACTTGCCGGCACCTGAAGTCCGGCGCAGCCGCCACCGCTTTTAAGCGTATTTACGCCTTCCAGCGCTAAACCGACCGCCGCGCCTTTCGCAATTAAAAATGCACAGGCACCGCTTGTTTGGGAAACATCTATACTGACGTTTTGCAGTGTAACGCCCGCCGATATGCCGCTTTTCACAGCAATCTTATTATCAGTAGTTTCGCCTGTAAATGTATAACTGCCGCTATGTGTTATTACAACCGTATGATCGGAATACGTGTATCCTAAACCGCCTGAATCTACAATAGAAAGGTCAATCGCATCCGGAGAATAGTAAACCAATGTAGTTTTCAGCGCGTCGTAGGTGTTGCTTGTATCCCCATATTTTGCCGTAATAACCGCCGGGCCATCCGTAGAAGGATTGTCCCACGAACAGGACGCTTCTCCCGTGGTACTGTCAACCGTGACGTTTTCCGCAATAATGCCGCTGTCCTTAATGCTACGGCCGTATTCAAAAGTAAAGCTGCCTTTTTTTACCAAGGCGTCTCCGTCCGCGGCTTTTGCGGTCAGCTTACAGCTGCCGTCCGGCGCCAATCCTATCTTGAGCGTTGCAATGATGATTTTGGGCGTAGCCAATAAATCGCCGTTACTGTCGTAGGCAGTCTCGGTCATCCCGCCGCTGCCCGTTACGATTCGGCAGTTTTTATAGGAAAGCGGACTTGCGTCTATGTAATTGTTTGGCAGGACTGCCGTCGCACCTCCGTAAACAGTAAGGCTTCCTCCGGATACGCCGCCGAATCCGGAGCCTATGTCGTGGCCGCCTCCTTTCCCAGCTGCTGTAACCTGTGTGCTTTCGCCACTGATAGTAACTGTTCCGCCGCCGCCATAGGAGCCTCCGCTCTCGCTGCCGGCTCCGCCTCCGATACCTGAACCGTAATCGCCGCCGGTTGCCGTAACCGTGCCGCCATAAACAGTAATTACGCCGCCGCTTCCGCACCAGCTGCCTCCGATACCCGCGCTTTTTTTACCACCGACCGCCGTGACCATGCCACCGCCAATGATAATTGCACCGCCGTCGCATTCACAACCGCCGATGCCCGCGCCATATTCACCGCCGGTTGCCATAACGATGCCGCCACCAATGGTGATCGTACCGCCCGTGCCGTCGTTACCGCCGCCGATGCCCGCGCCGCCGTCTCCGCCTGTCGCCGTGACCATGCCGCCGCCAATAGTAATCGTGCCGCCCGTTTTGCTGTCGCCTCCGCCGATGCCTGCACCGCATTTGCCGCCGGTTGCCATAACCGTACCACCATTAATAGTAATTACGCCGCCCTCACCGCCGTCGCCGCCGCCAATACCCGCGCCGTGTTCGCCGCCGGTTGCCATGATTGTTCCTCCGTCGATCCTTATAATACCGCCGTTAATCCAGTTGCCGCCGCCAATGCCCGCGCCTCTGAGGCCGCCGACCGCCGTTAGCGAGCCAGTGCTCTCCGCCATAACTGTAAGCGAAGCGTCTGAAACCGAATCAACAGAACCCGCCTGCGTTTGAAGTCCGGCACAGTCATTTCCGCTGGTTAGAAAGTTCTCACCTTCCAGCGTTAAGCTTACCGACGCACCATTCGCAATCGAAAACGCACATTTATTATTCTCTTTGGAAACGTTAATATTAACGTTTTTCAGTACTATATTGGGAGCACCGCCGATAATAGAAATCTCATTGCTCATTTCCTTTGTATTGTCCGTCTGTGTAATAAGGTAACTTCCGCTATCTTTAATTTCGATATTTCCGTCATCAAGTTGTAAAACCTTGCGACTGCTGTTCAGTAAAGACATATACAGCGTTGTACTGTCCTTATATTTACCGCTTTGCTCTTCTGCAAATGCAGAAACACCCGTGAACTGGAATATGTTCAATACCATAACCAATGCAAGCAAGACGGAAACCGCCTTCTGATGGATTAAATTTTTACTCATTATTTTTCTCCTTTTCCCCGCTCAGTTAAGCGGAAAATTTCGGCTACTTCCCTCACTCAGCTTGAGTTTTCCCTTATATTTATCTACATAGCATATTTAAATTAATTGTAAGCTTCTTTCCATTTGTTTACAATGTACGAAAGTACAGTTTAAAGAAATAATTTTAATATAAAATTATAACTCGCCGGCTGTTTGCCAGCTCTGCACCCCAAAACGCAAAATCAAGACACTTACGCATGTGTAATGTGTTGCAAACAACAAAAAAGACATCCCATATATCTATGTGATGCCTACAGGATTTCTATTTTAAATTTTCTTGGATATTATATTCCTCACAAGAACCAAATACAATCATAGATATTGAAAACGGAAGATAAAAGCGGAACTGGTTCCGCTTTTATCGCAGACCAATTCACCGTAAAGATGAAGTTCAGATAATCTTGCATTGATCGAGCAACACAAAATCAGGCTGCTGTGTGGTATGTGAAAGTTGCACATACTAACGGCTTCGCACCACCGGCACCAAGAATAAGGAGTACCCAAAACGGGTACTCCTTATTCTTTTGTACTGATGGCCACAGGGTATATTGAACCCGGTGCAGGTTTGGGAGATCCGCAACGGAACCGCGCGCTCCGGGAGAGACAGAGGGACTCGCGGAACGCGGGCTCAGCGTGCCAACACCCAAGTCCGACCACCGGCACCATTACGAGTAACCCTCGAGTGTTCATAACGACAAAAACAGGCTGAATATATATCAGCCTGTTTTTGTTGTGTGTATTTCTTTTTGCATCCCAATCTGCTATAATTTCGTTGGTATTACGCAAAGATAAACAGGGCGGCACATACAACCATTAAATCTCCATTTCTGTTAAAAAGGCGATAATCGCATTCCCTGAGATTTGGACACTGGTAGGTCGTTTGTCTGAAACGGATACTTTGACTGTCATGGTTCCCGTCCTTCCGATTGCTTCACCCTGAACTGCTTCAAATGAAAATTCATTTCTGGTGTTGTCTGCCAATCCAAAATGGACCAGATATGCGCCGAGCGGACCATTTGCATTACCGGTTACCGGGTCTTCCGAAATACCGATAGCCGGTGCAAACATCCTTCCGTGCACAAGCGGTTGCCTTTCGGGATCAAGTGTAAACACATAGTATCCATTGCAGCCAATGGCATTGCTGATGTGAACCAGCGTGGATAAATCGGGGTTAAGATTATGGAGCTGTTTAATCTGTCGAATTCCAACCATTACTTTAGAATGTCCGGTTGATGCAATGGCCATGGGACAAGACGGCAGAAGTTGGCTTGCTTCCAGCCCCAGCGCAGATAAAATTTGTTTTTGAAAATCCAGAGATAACGGTTCATCAATTTGAATTTTTCCTTGTGTCATAGTAATCCGATAATCACCACCCTCCTGATAAATATCTACAGGTAATATTCCAGCGCCTGTTTTTTGTAAAACCCGGGTGTGACCTTGCATACGTTTTTCCAATGCATTTGCATAGTGTGCCGCGATTGTTGCGTGGCCGCAGATGGGAACTTCGTTGGTTGGCGTAAAAAAGCGTACGAGCATATCATAGTCCTTATTTTTACCCGTAAAAATAAACGCGGTCTCCGAATTGTTAAGTTCTCTGGCGATTTTCTGCATTTCTAAATCGGATAGTCCATCTGCGTTTGTAACGACACCAGCCGGATTTCCGGTAAAACGTGTTTTTGTAAAAGCATCAATTTGATATGTATGATAGACTTTTTTCATAATACGGCATCTCCTGCTAAGCTTTGCTTTATAATATCATTATACAGTTTCAATATTTATGCGCAAGAATGCACTTTTGAGTGCGTTGCTAACTATGGGGTAAGAATAGGAGAATCTAGATGGCAGATAGTTTTCCAAATCAGACAGAACGAAGAAAAGATTTTACCTGTTCCATCGGTTTTGCGATGACCGTAATCGGGAGTAAATGGAGAGCTATCATATTATGGCACATTATAAAGGGCTCTCCTGTACGATATAGCACATTGAAATTAGAAGTGCCTCGAATAAGTCATAAAGTGTTCGCGGAAGAGCTAAAACACTTGGAAGCTGACCATCTAATTGAAAGAAAAGTATATCCAACGATACCGCCCAAGGTCGAATACAGCATCACAAAATTGGGCCTGTCTTTAGAACCTGCCTTAAAAGAATTGTGTAATTGGGGCAAAAAATACATGTAAAATTTACTTAACACTAAATTTTACTGCTTCAAAAAGGCGAATTATGAGCATAATGCGAAGTAATTATATTCCAATTTATCTGTGGAATTAGCATATACAATGGTGTAATATTCGTTTGCCTGATGCCGAAAACCTTTATTTTATGTGGATCCCCGCGTTTGTCGTTATGAACACTCACACCAAAAGACCCACGAGACCTAATTGTTTCGTGGGTCTTTTTTGTTACGGGTTACTTTTAGGCTGAGTGAATGAGTTTATAGAAATGTTCGGGAAGATGAGTCGACAGAACGTATTCCGCCAAGTATTTCATATGATTTATGGACGTTTTTGTTTGCCAAGTGTAACAAACACTCTTCTCATTGAAAAAAGCCGCCAAAAAGGCGACCTC
Organism: Caproiciproducens sp.; assembly: GCA_036260545.1. Classification (GTDB taxonomy): domain Bacteria; phylum Bacillota; class Clostridia; order Oscillospirales; family Acutalibacteraceae; genus DATAML01. The sequence goes on along the minus strand of DATAML010000107.1, from coordinate 2,188 downwards.
GACTGTGGTATGTGACACGCTTCACGTAATGTCGAATCAGTGCTTGAAGTTTTCACGAACGCTGCGCTTTTGCATATTGCTTAACTTCTCAAGATTTTGTCTTACCTCATCCTCTGTGATGCAAATATCAATGTATTTTCTTTCATACTCCGTTAATTGCGTTTGGCACTTTTCTATTTGACCCTCCACATCTTTAAGTTCTTCAGAGATCGATTTACTATAGCGATCATAAAGTATTGTGAATATGAGAATAGACTCCTTGTTCTAGTTTTCGTATAAGATAGCTATATCATGTATTCTACGCTTCATTTCTGTGCGGATATGTAACGGCTCTAAGCACTCGCATTTACTCCCAAAACTGAAAAGAATATCGTAGTAGTAATCGTTCTCTATGAAAGGAAAACGAACAATGTAATGCTCATCACCATCTGGAGAAAAATCTTCATAAGAGCAAAAATCAAGTACCCTGTCCATGACAGATTTATGAATACGGATTTTGATTTTTGTTTGCACTGTTTCTAAAATTTCCGCAAAGTCTAAAGTTGGTTTTTGATAATCTCGTGGTGTAAAAGTTTCCTCATTCATTTGTAGGTTTGATATGCGGGATAGCCTGAATAAGCGAAAATCATTTCTTTTATGGCAATACCCTTGCAAATACCAATGACTACTTTTCAATACAAGCTGATAAGGCTCGACTGTTCGTGCGGTTTTATTTCCGTGATGGGCTACATATTCAAACGAAAGCAATTTGCTTTCCTGCAAGGCTATTTTGACAATTTCTAAAGATGGTTGTATGTTGCTGTTACCCATCCATGGACTTAAATCTATACATATTTGATTTGTTTTTAATTCAATGTCTTTTGCTTTGTCGGCGGGGATAAAACTCTTGACTTTCGCAAGGGCGTTTACCAGTTCATCACCTCGTATCATGTTGGATAGACTGGAAAGCCCCATCAAGATAGCGGAAAGGTCGGCAGTCGAAAAAACCTTTCTATCCATTTTATATTCCTGCATGATTTCAAAGCCGCCGCCCACTCCCGACATTGAGCGAACAGGAATACCCGCCATGTTGATAGCTTCTATGTCACGGTAGATTGTGCGAGGTGAAACTTCAAACATATCTGCTAACTCCTGTGCGCCAATCCGCTCTTTTTCAAGGAGTATCATAATAATGCTGACAAGCCTGTCTACTTTCATCTCCAGCCGCCTTTCAAAACTTCTTTTTTGATTGTTGCCATATAGTTGTCAACGATTACATGGTACTATAAAAAAGCAAACAAATCAATAAAGCAGTGAAAGAGGAGAAATTTATGTTTACAATCTATGTTTATGTTCTTGATACTTTAGCTGACTGGGAGTTGGGGTATGTTACCGCGGAGCTGAATTCCGGTCGATTTTTTAAAAAGGACGCGCAACGGGTATCACTCAAAACGGTCAGTGCTTCCAAAGAGCCGATCAGGACAATGGGCGGGCTGACAATCGCGCCCGATTGCTTGATTGATGATATGGTTGTGAGCGAAACAAGCGTGCTGATATTACCGGGTGCAACTACATGGAACGACCCGAAGCATAGCGCGATCATCGAAAAAGCAGGGGAATTTCTTTCTATAGACGCGACGGTGTGCGCAATCTGCGGGGCTACCGCTGCACTCGCCAGTTTCGGGCTATTGGATAACCGCCCGCATACCAGTAACGGGCTGGGATTTCTTGAAATGGTTGCTCCCGGTTATAAAGGGCAAAGCTTTTATGTAGACCAGCTCTCTGTGGCGGATCATAACCTGATTACGGCAGGCTCCGCCGGAGCTTTGTTGTGGGCGAAACAAATCATCGGACATTTAGGTGTTTTTCAGTCAGACACACTGGAAGTCTGGTATGAATATTTCAGTACCGGGAAGCCAGACCGTTTCTTTGCCCTCATGCAAACTTTACCGTCTAGCAATGAAAACTGATCCACCTTTGTCATAAACAGAACGGGGACATAGACCATATGGATGCCTACCAAACAATCTTGAAATTTATCCGCCGCGCAAAGCGGAAAAAGAAAAATCCGTTGCTCGATGGGTAGTTATTTGTGTCCGAATACTGTTCTCTGTATATTTGGGAATTTATAATAAGCGTCGGTCTTTTCCGAATCGGCATGATCGGAAAGGCCGGCGCTTTTTTAAGGATATAATATATTATTCTATCA
>DATAML010000102.1:0-5410 GCA_036260545.1 Caproiciproducens sp. | reverse complement strand
ACAATATATTGAATCCGATCGCCGAAGCTGACGTCGTAAACCTTCACGATGTTCGGATGCGAGAGCACCGCGATCGCTTTGGATTCATTTTTAAACCGGCGTATAAATTCGTCGTTCCCTAAGAACTCGTCTTTCAAAATCTTGATGGCCACCGTACGGTCGTCAAGCGTGTCATAAGCCCGGTAAACCAGAGCCATTCCGCCTACACCCAGTAATTCATGTATTTCATAACGCGCATCGAGCCTTTTGCCTGTATATTTGTCCATAAAAAACAACTCCAATCAACAGTCAGTTTTCAACGATGGCTACGGTGATATTGTCCCCGCCGCCACAGTCTTTGGCAAGTGTTACAAGCTTTTCGGTTAATGTATCCGCATCAAGTAGTTTGGAAAGCTCCAGAATTTTTTCCGCATCGACATAATTTGTCAGTCCGTCCGTGCAAATCAGCAGCCGGTCGCCTTTTGAAAGCGGATTCTCACAGTAGTCAATCTGAATGGAGGAATCCACGCCGAGCGCACGGGTAATAATATTTTTATGTGGGTGCATTTTTGCCTGCTGCTCCGTAAGGTCGCCGCTGTTGATCATTTCCTGAACCATGGAATGGTCGGTGGTCAGCTGTTTGATCCCCTGCGGCGTAATCAGATACGCACGGCTGTCCCCGGCATGAGCCACATGGGCGACTCCCTGAGAAACGACCGCGGCAACCACCGTCGTACCCATTCCGCTGAGCGCGGCATCGCCGGAAGCCATATCATGCACGGCCAGATTGGCATTGAATATGGAGGACAGGATCATGTTTTTAATCGAGTTATGCGCCAGCTCGCTGTGGTAGGATGAAAGAATCTGTTCGGAAATTTTTTCAACCGCAATGCTGCTTGCCACATTTCCGCCGTTTGCTCCCCCCATGCCGTCACAGACGACGACCCACGCGGAATCATCGGGAAAGGCACCGGCTTTGCAGGCGTCCTGATTGGATTGCCTGACCAGGCCAACATCACTCTTGCTGCACACTTTCAACATTGGCCACCTCCTCTTTATACCTGCGTCTTAACTGGCCGCAGGAAGCGTTTATATCGGAACCGAGCGTTCTCCGCACCGTAGCGGTAATTCCTTTGCCTGAAAGAATCTTACAAAAGCTTTGAAGCCGTTCCGCGGAGCTCCTGGTAAAACCCGCTCCCGTTACACTGTTTACCGGAATTAAGTTCACATGACAGAGGGTGCCTTTTAGCCTGCCCGCAAGCTCTCTGGCGCAGGCGTCGCTGTCGTTTACCCCGCTGATCATGGCATATTCATAGGAAATGCGGCGTCCGGTTAATTCGGAATAATAGCGGCAGGCTTTCAAAAGCTCCTCAATCCCCCATCTATGGTTTATCGGCATTGTTTTGCAGCGAATTTCATCGTTCGGCGCATGCAGAGAAATAGAAAGAGTCAACTGCAGCTTTTTTTCTGCCAGATCGTATATTTTATCGACGATGCCGCAGGTGGAAAGCGAGATGTGACGCATCCCGATGTTCATCCCTTCGGCAGAGGCAACAAGTTCCAGAAAGCGGAGGACGTTCCCGTAATTGTCAAGCGGTTCGCCCATTCCCATTAAAACCACATTGGAAATGCGCAGGCCGGCGTCCGTTTGAGCCGACTGAATCTGCGCAAGGATTTCGGAAGCGGTCAGATTGCGGGAAAAACCGCTTTTTCCGGTCGCGCAGAAAGCGCAGTTCATTTTGCAGCCTACCTGCGTGGAGATGCAGATCGTATGTCCGTGATGATAATCCATCAGCACGCTTTCCACGTGCTCTCCGTCATTCATTCGGAACAGGTATTTGGCCGTCCCGTCTATTTTAGATTCCAGCTTTTTTTCGATCACAGCGTTTGCTATGTAGTATCTGCCTTCAAGCTCCTGCCGGAACGGTTTTGACTGGTCGGACATTTCATCAAAGCTGACAACGCCGCGGTGCAGCCACCGATAAACCTGCAAAGCGCGAAACGCCGGCTGGCCTTCCGCAGCAAAATCGGCTTTCAGCTCCTGCAGGGTCATTGATTTTATGTCTTTCTGACTCAAAATTTCCACTCCTACCTCTTTTTAAAGGCAGCGACAAAAAATCCGTCCGTTCCATGAACATGGGGCATCAGGGTCAGTTGATTTTCCGGTTCGTCGACTGCACGCGTAAGATTCGGGGGCAAACGGAGTGCATACGGCTCAAATCCGTCGTTGTTCTTTATAAATTTTGCCGCCACTTCATCATTCTCGTGAGGATTTAACGTACAGGTGGAATAAATCAGTATTCCTCCGCTTTTCACGAGCTGTGAAGATTTACACAGAATAAAGTACTGCAAATCCGGTAAACTGTCAATAGCTGACTGCAATTTATACCGTATCTCGGGTTTTCTGCGTATTATTCCCAAGCCGGAACAAGGAACGTCGCACAGAACCCGGTCCGCCGGTTCCAAATCGCCCGGATCGCTCTGCGCGTCGCGTACCGCCGCCTGAATAATTGAAAGGCTCAGGCGCTGCGCGCCCTGCTGAATCAGCCGTACCTTCCCTTTATATTTGTCAAAGGCAAGCAGCCTGCCCTGGTTCTTCATGGTTTCGGCAATGGTAAACGCCTTGCCGCCCGGTGCGGAACAGACGTCGATGACACTTTGTCCGGCAATCGGATTCAGAAGAGAACAACAAAGCTGGGAAGAAAGATCCTGAATATGGAACAGGCCGTCGCGGTAGCAGGCCGACTGGCTGACCGCCCCCGTATTTTCCAGCTCAACGGCATCTTCAAGCCAGTCAATGGCTTTCGCCTTTATATTCTCTGAATTCAGACGTTCAATTAAGTTTTCCTCGGAAACAGCCGTATTATTCACTCTTGCAAATACGGGCGGCTTATTCATGGAGCTTTCCAACAGTCCCAAAGTGCAGTTTTCGCCGTAGGATTCCTGCCAGAGTTTTATCAGCCACTGGGGGCAGGAATATTTAACGCTCAAATACGGCAACGGTTCTTTTTTCGGGTCTGGCAGCTTTATGCTGTCAAGGTTTCTGAGCAGGGAACGCATGACCGCGTTGACGAAACCGGAAGCCTTTGCGGAATTGTTTTCTTTTGCCAGATTTACTGATTCGTTGACCGCCGCGGAATTCGGCACCTTTTCCAGATACAGAACCTGATAAATCCCCATGCGCAGGATTTCCAGCACCACTGGGGAAATTTTAGCCGGCGGTATTTTTGAAAACTGGCTGATGATATGATCGAGCGTAATCCGGCGTTCCAGCACGCCGTAAAAGATTGCCGAGGCAAGTGCCTTGTCCCTTTGCTCCAGGAAAAAGACGGAAAGGGTTTTGTCCAGCACAATATTGGAATAGCCCTCGCTGACATCCACGTGCAGCAGCGCGGAAAGCGCCGCGGACCTTGCGTTATTCATCAATCCCTGCTCCTGCCGCCTGCAATCGCAAGAAGCCTCAGCAGCGTCATGATTGCGGCAAAACTGGCGGCCAGATAGGTCATCGCAGCGGCCATGAGCACCTTTTTTGCGCCTTCCAATTCGTCTGGGTACAGAATCCCGGTTTCCTCAAGTGCGCGGATTGCACGGACGCTTGCGTTGAATTCCACCGGCAGTGTAATGAGCTGGAACAGTACAGCAAGGCTATACAGCGCAATTCCAAGCAATACTACAAAGTTAAACCGAACCGGCAGAATCAGACCGATGAGCACAAGCGGAAAAGCAAGGTGTGAACCGAAATTGGTAGCCGGTACAAGGATTGCGCGTATTTTATTGGGGAAATAGCCGTGCGCATTCTGGATCGCATGTCCGGCTTCGTGCGCCGCTACACCGATTGCAGCAATGGTCGTTGAGGCATAGACATCACCGGAAAGACTGATGGTATTGTTGCGGGGATCGAAATTGTCGCTCAGTTCTCCCTCAATCTGCTGAACCTGCACTCCTTCGGCTCCGCCGTAACGGGCAACACTGGCGGCTGCCTGCGCGCCGGTCATATTATTGACTGACGTAATCTGTGAGTATTTTCGGAAAACAGACTTTACCCTAAACTGCGCGATCAGCGTTACAATGAGAGCCGGTACGATATATACAAAATATGTATAATCGAAATAGTAAAACCCAAAGCCGCCCATATTGAAACCTCCGTTTATTCCAAAATCATGCCGTTATCGGCGGGATGTCCGCGGAGAAAATCCTTTCCGCTCATCCTTTTTCCGCCTTCATACTGAACTTCAGTCAGTTCAACTGCCGTGCCTGAGCCGCAGCTGACAACAAAATTGCCGTCTTTTACGGTGACCCGTCCGGGATTGCCGGAAACGCCCCCGATGATTTTTGTCTGATAGATCTTCAGAATCTTGTTGCGGTATACGGTGCTTGCAACCGGCCACGGCGAAAGGCCGCGCACCAGATCGTGAATAGTATTCGCCGGTTTGTTCCAATCAATACGGGAAAGCTCCTTAGTAAGCATGGAAGCGTAGCAAGTATTCTCTTCTGTCTGCACGATGCGTTTGGCTGTGCCGTTTTCTACCGCTTCCAGCGTTTTTACAATCAGCTGTGAACCGAGAACAGACAGCCTGTCATGCAGCTCGCCTGAGGTTTCGTCCGCTCCGATCTCCGTTTTTTCCGTCAGCAGGATATCGCCGGTATCCAGACCCTCGGCCATATACATAGTGGTAACGCCGGTTACCTTTTCTCCGTTGATCACCGCCCACTGGATCGGCGCCGCGCCGCGGTATTTTGGGAGCAGCGAAGCGTGGACATTGATGCACCCAAGCCTCGGGATGTCCAATATTTCCTTGGGAAGGAGTTTTCCGTAGGCCACTACGACAATCGCGTCCGGATGTAATCGGCGTATCGTTTCCGCCGCCTCCGCGGTACGCAGGGTTTTGGGCTGGAACACTTGGATCTGATGACGAAGCGCGAGTTCCTTTACAGGGGGAGGTGTAAGCGTGTACCCTCTGCCCTTCGGTTTGTCAGGCTGGGTAAAAGCAGCGCATACGTCATGCCCCGCATCAATTAAGCTTTGCAGGCAAGGCACCGCGAAATCAGGTGTCCCCATAAAAACGATTCTCATTGATTCACCTGTCCATTATTTCAGATTTTCCAATTCCTCTTGCGTCAGCATATGCGTTACATGGGATTTAAACAGAATCCCGTCAAGGTGGTCGATTTCATGGCAGCAGACCGTAGCAAGAAGGCCCTCGCCCTCCAGCTCGAAAAACTCCCCTTTCCGGTTCTGCGCGCGTACCTTTACGTGCATCGGGCGTTTGGTAAGCCCATATTGGCCGGGGGAAGAAAGGCAGCCCTCCACGCATTCCTGCTCCCCGCTCTGCTCAAGAAAAACGGGATTGATCAGATCGACCGGCCCCTCGCCGATATCGATCACAACGGCGCGGCGAAGAATCCCCACCTGGCAGGCCGCAAGTCCCAC
>DATAML010000099.1:0-9004 GCA_036260545.1 Caproiciproducens sp. | reverse complement strand
GTATCGCTGCCGGAAGAATTCTCCGACTTGGACTGCTTTTTCGCGGTTTTAATGGCCTTCATGATATCCTTGACCGGCTTCTTCAGCCATTCCTGCAGGTCAATACTTTCTTCTCCCGCGCTCGCCTGCAGCTTCTGCACCAGGTTGAGCCTGCCCGGAGTTGTGCCGAGCTTCTGTGCTTCCAGCACGCGCGCACGGCCCACGCTGATTGCTTCCACTTCCACAGGAGCGTTGGAATCCTTGACTGCTTCTTGAGCAACGTCCTTAAGATCTTCCGCCAAACCCTGCACGGCCTGTTCGTCGTCGCCTGAAGTGGAAATCACGATCCCGCCGGAATCCTTGAAATAACCATCCGACTGAATCTGATCGACCGTATCGCGGATTGCTTCATCGATCGTTTTGTTGCTTAGGCTCAGATCGCTCAGTATATCTGCTCCGTCGCTGTTTACGGCCTGCGCGCTCAAAACGCGGTCAAACCGATTGACGGAATACTCGATGGAGGGGTTAACGTCCAGACTGACATAGGTGCAGGGCGTATAATAGGCCCACGCGGTCACACTGCCCAGCAGCATGACAATCGCTACGGATGCCGCCACAGCAGCTGTTCTTACCGAAAAATGAATGGCCTGCTTTTTCAATTCAATCACCTGTCCAATCGCATAATCTTTGTTTTTCACCTTAATTATGCAACCTTCATCCGTCAGAACAGCAGCAAGATTCCCTCTGATTTCTACAACGCATGCTTTCATCTGCTCAGCTCCTCTCGAATGAACCGCATATACTCTGCGAGGAAGGGATAATCACCGGTTATTATCTCCGCCGCCGCTATTATATATTTTCGGTGGCGTTCCAGTATTTTTCGGGGTACTCCGGTATTATTTTCGATCACTTTCAATGGCAGCATTTTGGAATTTCTCATTTCTTTCAAAAGAATCGGATTTCGGATTATGTAGGCTGCCGCTTTCGCACATGCTTTTTTCGTCTTTTCCGCTTTGGGCGAACACTCCGCAAGGTCGAAAAAGGAAAAGCCGTAGGAGACAAAAAGCTGATTTGCCGATTCAATTTCCAGCTTTAACGAATCGCCCGGGCCTTTCTCAATATTGCTGTATATCGCCGCCCGTACTTCCAGCTCCGTATTGTCCGCGTCCTCCTCGTCCGTTTCCGAATCCAGTACGGAAGGGCTTACGGACGTTTCCACCCGGTATTTTGACTGGGAGCGGAGATAATCGATGAGCCGCCGGCGGATTACCATCTTGGCAAACAGGGTAAAGCTGCCCTTTTCAATCGAGTAGTCCTTCACCGCCTGTGAGAAAGCGGTAAAAGCGATGGACCATTCGTCATCGCTTTTTGATATGTACCGGTGCACCGACCAATAAGCGCATTTTAAAACAAACGGTTCGTTTTCCCTCAGAAATTCGTCCATCACCCGGGCATCCTTTGCGGCCCGTACCGCTTTATGATTGATGTCATCCAACTCGCTTATCCCTCCAGCCCGGCAGAATTTCTGTGCGCTCCGGTGATTGCCTTCTCCGGAGCAGTCTGCGTATTCGTCCCGTATTTTCCGGATAATGTTTCCGGTATCGATTCTGTTATTGTACCGCATAGGCAGGCAAATTTGAGTGCACCAAAAGAAATACAAATGCAAAGGCCGGCATCATACGTTATGATACCGGCTTTTAAAAGCAGTATTATCGATGATCCTTTTTACGGGGCGGATTCGGAGCGGCGCTCCTTTCCTTTACATAGACCAGCTTATTGTAGCCGTCGCTGTTCCGTTCGGAGTAGATATCGAAAACCTCCATGGATTTCAGCAGGGGCGTGAGCTTGCGGAAGCCGTAGTTCCGCACGTCAAAATCCGGGTAACGGCGGATCAGCATATTGCCGATCTCACCGACAAAGGCTCTTCCGTCATCGTCCGATATCTCCTGCACAATGGTTCTGACCGCGCTCTTAATCGTATCGAGCGGCGTCATTTCGGCTGTTTCGGCACTGCCGGTTCCGGCGGCAGGAATCGCGTCCGGAATTGAATCCTGCGCAAGAACCTCCAGATACCGGAACTTGTTGCAGGCAGAAATAAAGGCGGCGGGCGTTTTCTTTTCCCCCATGCCGACCACATACATGCCGGACTCGCGCAGACGCACGGCGAGCCTGGTAAAATCGCTGTCGCTCGAGACGATGCAGAAGCCCTCCACATTCCCGGAATAAAGGATGTCCATCGCGTCGATGATCATCGCGGAGTCCGTTGAATTTTTCCCGGTGGTATAGCCGTACTGCTGAATCGGCGTTATGGAATATTCCAGCAGAACGTTTTTCCAGGTGCCGAGCACCGGCTTTGTCCAGTCCCCGTAAATGCGCTTATAGGTTGCGATTCCGTCGTTCGATATTTCATCCAAAATAAATTTAATGTATTTTTCCGACACGTTGTCCGCATCAATCAGTACTGCGTAGCGATTTCCTTTTTCCATAAAAACTCCTTTATTCCCCGTATTTTTAGAACCGCCGACCCGATGCGTACCCTGATTTAACCGGCGTTTCCCTAGTTGCCAAAAAGCAGTAAGGTATTGAGAAACCGCGCAGGAAAAGGCGCCGGCTGTACGGCTTTTCAAATACCTGTTATTTATTTTATTATAGGCTAAATACAATTCTTTATCAATCCGAGTTTTAACAGAATTTTAAACTTCGTGAAATCCGTTCTTAACCGTACTCCCTCATGCTATTTATGTTTAGAAATAAAGTGGAGGAAAAACTCGAAATATGGATGAAAAAACAGCAAAGGAAGTAGACAGTATTATTGACGGGAAATGGCTGAAAACCGTATTTCAGCCGATCGTTTCCCTGCGGGACGGTTCCGTTCTGGGGCATGAAGCACTGAGCAGGATCACCTGCGAAAGCTGCCTTTCGAACCCGGAGGAACTGTTTCAGGCCGCCGGGAACAGCAACCGTCTCTGGGACCTGGAGCAGCTCTGCCGCACCACGGCCCTGCGCACCGCTTACCATAAAATGCAGCCGCCGTACAATAAGAAGCTGTTTCTGAATGTAAACCCAAATATCATGCACGATGCGAAATTCCGGCAGGGTTTTACGACCGAGTATCTGAAGCAGTACGGAATCACGCCGGAAAACATTATTTTTGAGATCACGGAGCGCCACGCCATATCGGATATGAAGGGCTTCAAGGGTACAGTGAACCACTATAAGGAGCAGAATTATAAAATCGCGGTGGACGACGCGGGCGCGGGATATTCCGGGCTGAACCTGATCAGCGACGTGAACCCCCACTTCATCAAGCTGGATATGCAGCTGATCCGCAACATCGATTCCGACAGTATCAAGCTGGCACTTGTACGGAGCATGGTACAGCTTTCCCACATATCCAACATCAGCCTGATTGCCGAGGGTGTGGAAACCAAAGAGGAGCTTGCAACTCTGGTGGATTTGGGCGTTCAATATGCACAGGGGTATTTTTTACAGAGACCGAGCGAAACAATTCAGGAACTGAATTCGGAAGTGATTGAATTTCTCAACGAAACAAACCGAAGAAAAAACCATATTTTCGGCGGAACAGCCAGCAATATCTATATTGAGAACATCTGCTCCAGAACCGAAACCATACCGCCTTGCTCCAAGGTAGAGGACGTCTTCAATATGCTGACCGCCAGCCGGTCCTCGTTTGGAGTATGCGTTGTAGAAGGCGGTGCCGTTCTGGGCGTGGTGACCAAATCGCGCCTGGTTCTGCAGCTCAGCGGCAGATACGGGTTCAGCCTGAACGGAAAACGGTTTATTTCCAGCCTGATGGACTGCGATTTTTTGCAGGTGGATTATAAAACGCCCATCAACGCGGTTTCCCATATGGCGATGTCCCGTCCGCCGGAAAAATTATATGATTTCATCGTTGTGACAAAGGACGATAAATATCTGGGAACCGTTACGATCAAAGACCTGCTCCAGAAAACCACGGAAATCGAAGTGGTCAACGCGAAATACCAGAATCCGCTTTCCGGGCTGCCGGGCAACCTGATCATCGAGCAGAAAATCTCCTGGAGTATTTCGGAGGGAAAGCCCTACTGCGTAATCTACATCGATATTGACAATTTTAAAGCCTACAACGATGTTTACGGGTTTGAAAGCGGCGACACGATCATCAAGCTGCTGGCGGACACCATCCAGACTCATCTGCCGGGAGGGCAGTTTGCCGGGCATATCGGCGGCGATGATTTCGTGATCATACTGGACAACTATGAAGGCGCGGCGCTGTGCGGCATGATTATTGATGAATTTGAAAAAAATGTCCTGCGGTTTTATAACCCGCAGGACCTGAAAAACGGATATATCGTAACGGAAGACCGCCACGGCAAAGTTGAAAAATTCCCCCTGATCTCCCTTTCCATCGCGGGAATCAGCAACAAAAACCGCCAGTATTCCAGTGTGTACGAACTGACGGAAATACTGGCGAAGCTGAAAAAGAAAAGCAAGCAGCAGAGCGGAAACAGCTGCTGCTGGTATTAAAAGCGTACCGCGGCTTTCTTAAAATCCGATCAGCAGGCCGCCGTTTTCCGTATAAAAGCTGCACAGCCCGCGGGTTGGCAGAATCGTAATCTTTTTGGTAAAGCAGATATGCATGATCAGCTCCCTGAGCCGCTGCGCGCCCTTGAGGTTGTTGCAGTGCGTGATTACAACGGGTTTGCCCTCCAGATTCTTCATCCGGTTCATAATTTCCACCATGAGCTGAATCGCCCTTTCTTCCCCGCGCGGTTTCTGCAGGATTTTGATCTCCCCCTGCGGTGTGTTGGAGGCGATTGCGCGGATTCCCAGCGTAGCCGCCAGTTTTCCGGTCATGGCGGACATTCTGCCGGTTTTAATCAGGTTCCCGTAAGAGCTGAGCGAAAAGACCAGAAACAGGCTGCTGACATAGGCTTCTATCTGTTCCGCCACTGCTGTAAAATCGAGGCCGGAACGGATGAGTTCCGCAGCCTTCCAGACAATCAGCGCCATACCGCCGGAAGTGGTATGGGAGTCTATGACATGGATTTTTTTTGTCCGGGTCCTCTTCCAACACCATGTTTTTCGCTACCATGGCACTGTTGTAGGTTCCGCTTAAAGCGCCGGTCATTGCCACCGCAATCGTGCAGTCGCTCTTCCGAAATTCGTTCGCCCATTCTCCCGGCGCAGGACACGCGGAAGAAGACGGCCCACTGTAGGTTTTCATCTGGCCGAGCATGATATTCACGTTCAGCGAATCATCGTCCACATACTGCGTATTGCCGACAATGATTTTGAGCGGCACCTTTGCAAAGTTCACACCGGAACCCTGCAGCTCGTCGGAAGGTAAATCGCAGGAACTGTCCGCTACGATACTCCAAGTCATATTAACACTCCCGTTTTTTAACATAGTTTTTAATATTACATATTTTCGTTTATATTACCATACAGCGCTGCAACAAATAGTTACTATAGAGAATATTAATTTCTTTTTATGCATAAAGTTTCACGTTCTATTCAAAAATCACCTTTTTGGGAGCGACCATTTCGATGGTGCCGTATTCTATAAACTTTCCGTTGACAATACAGTCATGAATAAAATACGCGGCAGGATAGCCCAAACCGATGAGCAGCTTTGCCGCGGAACGCCCTACTTCAACATTGCCGAATTCCATCACAAAGCTAACCATATGATGTCCCCCTGTCATCTGCAGTCAAAATATTTTATGCAGATTTTACGCCCGCTGCTCCTGACAGATTCTGTATATTTCCCGGAATTTCTATTGCCTTTCCAATCGTGAATTCTCATTTGAAATCTCCCCGCCGTGTAAGATATGAAAAGCCCTAAATCCTGCTTTGCGCCGGGTTTAAGGCTTTTATTTTCTATGACGCGCCAAGCGGCCCGGCGAAAACGGCTCACATCATTCTTGCAAAAGTCTTTCGTATTCCGGAGCCGACAGCGGCTTTGCGTAATAATAGCCCTGCGCAAGGCTGCAGCGGATTTTCTTCAGAAATTCAACCTGTTCTTTGGTTTCTACTCCCTCCGCGAGAGGCGTCATGCCGAGGTCTCTGACCAGCCGGACAACATTTTCGATCAGCTTTCTTCCATTTGCGCTGTCGGACGAGCCCAGCAAAAAGCTGCGGTCCAGCTTCAGCGTATTGGCAGGAATGTCTTTCAGCATACCCAGCGAAGAATACCCGGTGCCAAAATCGTCAATAGACAAGGAAAATCCGTTTTTGTGCAGCTTTTCCGCCGCGCAACGCATTGCCGGCGCGTTCTCCGAAAAGGCGCTTTCCGTCAGCTCCAGCTCCAGCAATTCGCAGGGTACGCGGCAGGAATCGGCGGCGGATTTATAATCCTCAATAAAGGAAAGGTCGATCAGATGCATCCGGGAAAGATTCACGGAAACCGGAACCACGTGCTTCCTGCTGTCCAGCCAGCGGCGGACAGACCGGCAGGCTTCTTCAAAAATAAAGCGGTCAAGTTGAAGGATGGCGCGGCTCTTTTCAAACACCGGGATAAATTCATTCGGCGGCACCAGGGTGTTTTCATCGGTTTTCCAGCGAACCAGCGCTTCGCACCCCGCAAGCATACCGGTATCCAAACGGTATTTCGGCTGATAATACAGGATGAATTCGCGATTTTCAAGGGCAGGATGCAGCCTGTCCTCCATATTTTTCCCGATGATCTCTTCGGTACGTATCGCTTCCTCATAAAAGCGGTACGGCGGAAAATCCGCAGGCTCAACCAAATCCTGCGCGATGACCGCCCGGTCCACCATGGCCGCAACGCCGAGCGGGCTGTTTTTGCCGCACTCATAGACTCCCATGCAGAATTTCAGCATATAGTGGATCCCGTAAAACTCGATTGTACGGTAAATATCCGCGCTGATTAGATTCATCCTGTTTTCCAGATCGTTTCTTCGCCGGTATTTTAAAAGCAGGACAAACCGGTCCGCGTTCCGGCGGGCGCACAACTCCGGCTCAACAAGATTCGAGGCCATAGCATAATATATGCCTTTCAACACCTTGTTCCCGTTCTCATAGCCGAACAGGTCATTGATGTATTTGAACCGGTTCACATGAAAGGATACAACCGCATAGCGGTCTCTGCCGTTTTCCTTTAATATGTTCTGCGCTTTTTCCAAGAAAGTTTTTCCGTCCGGCCCGCCGGTCAGATCGTCGATACCGGTATATTCACGTGCAGTCTGCTCGTTCTGTTTCATCTTGTTCTCCCCTGCTGATTTGGACGCAGTATTTTTCAATAATTCTAATTTCGTCTGTGCCCGTGCAGTTTATTCAGTCAGAGAAACATTTTTGTCATCGGATGAATCCTGCCGTGTATCCGAATGATTCCCGTTTTCCGGCCGAAATCAGGCCGCAGAAAAGCCTCCGTTCGCAGCGTATAGCTGCAACCGAAGGCTTTTTCACATCTGGTATAATAGTTTATTTCATCCCAGCCGCAACAAGCACACAATCCTTATGCTGCTGCTCATAAGCGGCATCCACCGTGGTGCTGTGCGATGTGCTGTGATAGAGATACAGGTCAAAGTGGCCGCTCACATTATTTGCTGCAATGGAGTCGAAGGAATGCGGCATGCCGGACAGGGACGCGGCAAAATTAATGCCGTCATGGAAAATCACGACCGGGCGCGGCTTCCATACCCATGTGGGGAACAGCTTCTTCATGGTCAGCGTATCATTTGCGGTAAGCGTCTCCACGTCGCAATGATTTAGCCCGCCGAGCATTTTCACTTTGAATTGAAGCCCGGTCTGGACGTCGGTAATCAGGAAGGTATCGTTGCGCTTAATGAGGTATTTCCCGTCCAGGAACCAGTCCACCAGCTTCCCGACGCGCGCGGGGGAAACGCTTTCACCCGGCATCACGGCGTAATTGCGCGGCGCGTAGCCGTTGATTGCGATCTTCTGCCCCTCATTGAGCCATTCGTCCGGCTCCATGTAGTTATACTTTAAAATGTTAGACTCGGATACTCCGAATTTCTTCGCGATGGTGCTTACATACTCCCCCGCCTGTACCGTGTAGGTAACCGACGGCCAGTTGAGCACCGGCGCCGGCTTTGCGGCAGCCGACGGTATGTACAGCACCTGATTCGGATAGATTCCGGTTGAGGTCAGTCCGTTGTGGCTCGTGATCTTCGCAACGGTGGTTGAATACTTCTGTGCGATCAGCCACAGGGTATCCCCGCTCTTTACCGTGTATTTTACCGCGGGCAGCAGGGTCAGCTTCTGACCGATGGAAAGGATATCCGACGTGAGCGAATTATACTGCTTGAGCTGCGCTACGGTAAGGCCGTTTGCGGATGAAATTTTCCAAAGCGTATCGCCGGATTTGACGGTATAAACTCCGGCCGTTGCGAAAACCGGTACATGAATCGAAAGCGACAGGACGGTGACAAGGATTGCCGCGACGATCCTTTTATGCAATTTCAATATCATATTCCCTCCGATTTTTATGTTTTTTATTTAATTTGAGGCCAAGCCTCGTTATTAATATAACATAAAGCGGACGGGCTTTCCTTGCAAAAATAATGGAAGAACTGGCGGGCTGTTCCTTTCGCCGGAAGTCAGGAGGGGGGTACAGAAAACGGCAGGCCCCGCAAGGGAGTCTACCGTTAAAAAATTTATGTTTTTATTATGGAATCACGCGCATTCATATACGGCTTCGTTCACCGGGGACAGCACAGCCGAATAGATGGAAAGCACCAGCTCCGCACAGGCGCGTATCGCACCGGTCAGTTCCGCGCTGAAATCATTCTGCACAGCGGACTTGTCCTTTATCAGGCTGCGCATCCGTTCGTTGATCTCCGGCGCGCTTTCCGCATCAATTTCCGTTTTGATATAATCGATTTTCTGAAAAGCATCATAATTCTCCCGCATATAGCGGAGCATCTCTTTTTCATACCTTACATGCGCTTTCAGGTTTCCCTCGAACTGAGGATTGTGCGCCAGACAGAAAAAGTCAGAGTAATAGTGGCACAGGATGCCGAATTTTTTGGACGCCCTG
>DATAML010000075.1:0-2574 GCA_036260545.1 Caproiciproducens sp. | reverse complement strand
CGTCTTACAACCATGACCGCATCGGCGCCGAGCTCTGCACAAAATTTCTGGGTGAATTCGGGTGTGAAGACCCGTTTATCCGTGATGTTTCCGCGCTGGTACGCTGGCATATGCAGCTGCTTTTTGTAACAAAATCTCTGGTTTTTGCAAACGTGCAAGCCATGATGGCGCAGACCAATATCGAGGACGTCGCCCTGCTGGGCTTCTGCGACCGAATGGGACGGCTGGGCGCCGACCGGGAAGAACAGAAGGAAACCGTCGCCCTCTTTCTTAAAAAATGCAGGGCGCATTCAAAAAGTATTTAACCTCCAAGCGTTACATCCTGCCCCTGATACCACTCCAGAGCACGGTAGAACTGTTCCGGCTTAAAATCCGGCCACAGTTCGTCCAGAACGAAAAAATCGGAGTAGACCGTCTGTACCGGCAGAAATCCGCTCAGTCTGCGCCTTCCGCCCCACCGGATTACGAGGTCTATCCTTGATACGGCGGCGGAGGCGATTCCCTCGGTCAATTCGCCGCAGCGGCGGATTCCACCGTTCTGCAGCGCGCCGTTCAAATCCCAGTTCCAGCCGTAATTCACCAGAAAATTGATTTTGATCAGTCCCCGTCCAAACTTTACCCGGCTGGCATACGGAAGGAGCTCCGGTGGAAACAGCGGTGATTTCGTATTTCCCACAATCAGAAGGTCTGCGTCGCGGTTTGCCAGCTGGAGCACCGCATCCACGCAGGCCTTTTGAAATGCCTGCGTCTGCGCGGACGGCCGCTTTGTGTTATCCACGGTAAAGCCGTAAAACGTAAGCTCTCCGATTCCCAGCCGCAGGCACATCTGATAGAGGTCCAAGCCCGGCTGTATCCCATATTGATAACCGTCCTGCTTTTCATATCCATTTTTCACCGCCCACCTGCGGTTCCCATCCGGGATCACACCGATATGCCGGGGCAGACGTTTAAAATCCGTTTTATCCATTTAATCTCCAATCCAGCCGTCCAGAAAATTTATTCCGCATTACTTTAGTCTGTATCTTCATATGGTGCTTTATACCATTTATTTTCTCTGTACTCTTTTGTCAGACTATTGAACGCGAAATCTGCTGAAGCTCTTGACATAACAATATTTGTTATGATATAATTTCCAACATACCAATTATTGTTATGTTGGAGGCCGGTATGGAGCGGAAAAAGATATATCTCACAACCGAAAAGGAACTGCGAACCTATATGCACCCCTTGCGTCAGCGGATTTTGTTTACACTGGGGCGCAGCAAAAACGGAATGACGGCAAAACAGCTGGCGGACGCGCTTGGAATCGTACCGTCCAGCGCGGGGCACCACCTTTCTGAACTGGAGGAGGCCGGCCTTGTGGAACTTGCGCACACAGAAAAGGTTCACGGCTTCACCGCTAAATTTTACAGGACTACAAACGTGAGCATCAGTTTGGAAAAGCTTCCTCCGGAGGCGGCGAGCGCCCGGCGCGCGGTGCTGCAGAACCATATAAATGAAAATTTCAATCACTGGGCCGACGCGGTCGAAGCATTGGACGAATCTGGAATCCCCCGCACCCCGGATGCAGCCGATTTCTCAACCGGTATGCTTTTTTTGAGCAGGCAGGATACGCTGGAGCTGAACAAAATGTTCCGTGATTTTTGTGACGCGCACACGCAGCCGGTGAAGGGAACGGCGCCTTATGAATTCACATTATTTTATGTCCGCACAGGAGATGAAGAATAGAAACATATTCTAAGTTAGGAGTTACTATGAAATTCAAATTCAAAGAATATTTTACGGCTTATAACGGCTTGCCAAAGGAGATCTACATATTATTCGGCGCGCGGGTGATCACCTGCCTGGGCAGCTTTATCCTTCCGCTGCTTACGCTCATTCTTTCGCAGAAGCTGGGCATGTCTGAGAGTGAAACAGGAAATTTTTCCGCTTTTTTGATAATGTCTCAGGGACCCTGCCTGCTTTTGGGCGGCAAACTGATCGACACATTCGGCGAAAAAAAGGTATTGGTTTTTGGCCAAGTTCTGGGCTCCTTTTTCTATCTTATGTGCGGGTTTTCAAATGACCAAACCAACATGCTGAACTTTATCATTATCGCTTCAGATTTGTATACTGCCGCGTCCCCCGCCTATCAGGCCATGGTTGCCAAACTAACAACTCCGGAAAGCCGGAAAGCCTCCTATTCCCTGATCTACCTTGGAATAAATATCGGCATGGCAGTCAGCCCGCTGATTGGAGGGCTGCTGTTTAAAGATTATCTGCAGATCTTGTTTATTGTGGACGGCGCAACCACCTTGCTTTCAACGTACCTGATTGCTCTGTATGTCAAGCTGCCGAAAAAAAGCCGCCAAGATGATACCGAAGCAGCCGATTGCGAGGATTCCGGCAGGAAGATGTCCTTGTTTCAGGCGTTGAAAAGCACACCGGTACTGCTCTTTTTCCTTTTGTTTTTATTCGTATATGATTTCACCTACATACAATGGAGCTTTATGCTGCCGCTTCAATTCGGCGAGTTGTATAAAGAGAATGGCGCACGCTTCTACAGCTTTATGAGCGTCGTTAACCCTGTAATTT
>DATAML010000047.1:0-14625 GCA_036260545.1 Caproiciproducens sp. | reverse complement strand
CCCGGCAGCGCCATACCGATCGCCTCGGTCAGGCAGTTCATGGAATTCGCGGTATACATTCCGGAGCAGGAGCCGCAGCCGGGGCACGCGGCGTCTTCCATTTCCTTCAATTCGTCTTCGCTCATTCTGCCCGCCGCGACTTTCCCCACCGCTTCGGAAATCTCGGAAAAGCCGATTCGCTCACCCTTGTATTCACCGGGGAGCATCGGGCCGCCGCTGACAAAAACGCTCGGCAGGTTCAGCCTGCAGGCCGCCAGCATCATACCGGGAACAATTTTGTCACAATTCGGAATAAACACCGCCGCGTCAAGCGGATGCGCGGTAAGCATCACTTCGATGGAGTCCGCAATCAGCTCGCGGGAGCAAAGGGAATATTTCATGCCCCTGTGGCTCATGGCGAGACCGTCGCACACGCCGATGGTATTGAATTCAAACGGCACACCGCCCGCGTTGCGGATTCCTTCCTTTACGGCCTCGCCGATATCCTCCAGATGTTTGTGGCCGGCTATGTAGTCGTTGGCGGAATTCACCACCGCCACAAACGGCTTTCCGATTTCATCCTCTGTCAATCCCAGAGCCTTTAACAGGGCGCGCTTTGGCGCGCATTTGGCTCCTTCTTTTAAAACGTCACTTCTCACGCTGGTTCCCTCCCTAATTTTTCGTTTTGGTTATTTCGTCGAACAGTTTTCTCGAGGCGGCATAGTACGCAGCCTTATCTTTCTGCTGTTCCATCTGCGTCCCTTTAAAGACACGCATGGAAATGCTCAAATCATTATATATATCCTGCGTTTTTCCGTCGGTACCGATAATTTTTAAGTTGGATAAGCCTCTGCAGTCCTTAAGAGGCACCCTCATCCGGTCATAATCCTTCGCGCCCTCGGCAGGCGTACTGCCGTCAAGGTAGGAGAATATATGGATTTGCCCCTGCTCCTTCGCCAAGGAAGCGTCATCGGTAACAAAGATCATACTGGTACCGTTGGACAAATCCGCGGTGATTTTCACATAACCCGCCATTTGGGTATTCGGGTCACTCATCCCGCTGGATGTTTCGCCATTCCCCACCATATATAAGTTTACACGAACGGTGACCTTGCCGTCCCCGTTCAAATCCGTTCCGCTTTTGGCAAACTGCGCTTCCAGCGCGTCGGTCACATCGGAAGGATAGCTTACCTGGGTAATCAGCCCGATTTCATAATCCGGATTCTCTTTTGACCGGAAATCATAAACCGTAAACAGTACGACAAAAAGAATGAACACACCGGCAACTACATGCCATTTATGGTAATACCAGAAGTTTTCCCATTTTGATTTCGGGGTCTGCGGCTTGGCGTCAACCGGAGCGCTGTGAATCGTGCCCTCATCCCCGTGCAGCAGGTACTGTTCTCTGGCCATACGATCACTCCCTGGGCTTCATCGTCGGGAACAGCAGCACATCGCGTATGGACGCGCTGTCCGTCAGAAGCATAACAAGGCGGTCTACGCCCATGCCCATTCCGCCCGTCGGGGGCATGCCGTACTCCAGCGCGGTCAGGAAGTCCTCGTCAATCATATTGGCTTCCTCGTCGCCCGCGGCGCGCAGTTCCATCTGCCTTACAAAGCGCTCACGCTGGTCAATCGGGTCGTTCAGCTCAGAATATGCGTTCGCAAGCTCGCGGCGCGTGATAAACAGTTCAAAGCGTTCCACAAGGGACGGGCGGTCCGGCTTGCGCTTGGTGAGCGGGGAAACCTCCACCGGGTAGTCGTAGATAAAGGTCGGCTGAACAAGCTGTTCCTCAACCTTTTCTTCAAAGACAAGCGACATAATGTCGCCCCAGCGGTCGGTTGCCTTTGGAACCAGCTTCAGTTCCTTTGCAACCGTTTTTGCCTTTTCGGTATCGCCTTCAAACGAAAGAAAATCGATACCGGTATATTTTTTGATTGCGTCGTTCATGGAAAGGCGGGCAAACGGAACCGCAAGGCTGATTTCCTCGCCCTGATAGGTCACTTGGTCGGTACCGCAGGCTTTCAGCGCGCAGGCGTTAATCATGTTCTCCGTAATTTCCATCATCCCGCGGTAATCGGTATAGGCTTCATAAAGCTCCACCGTGGTAAACTCCGGGTTGTGCTTTACGTCCATTCCCTCGTTGCGGAAAATGCGCCCGATTTCGTAAACGCGCTCCATCCCGCCGACAATGAGCCTTTTCAGGTGCAGTTCGGTGGCAATGCGCAGGTACATATCGATGTCAAGGGTATTGTGATGCGTAATAAACGGCCTTGCGGCGGCGCCACCCGCAATGGTGTTGAGCACCGGGGTCTCCACCTCAATATAGCCGCGGTTGTCAAGGAAGGCGCGCATCGTGCGGATAATCTCGCTGCGCTTGATAAAGGTGTCCTTTACCTCCGGGTTTACAATCAGATCCATATAGCGCTGGCGGTACCGCAGGTCGGTGTCCTTAAGGCCGTGGAACTTTTCCGGCAGGGGG
Organism: Caproiciproducens sp.; assembly: GCA_036260545.1. Classification (GTDB taxonomy): domain Bacteria; phylum Bacillota; class Clostridia; order Oscillospirales; family Acutalibacteraceae; genus DATAML01. The sequence goes on along the minus strand of DATAML010000047.1, from coordinate 12,163 downwards.
AGCAGCGATTTGGAAAGCAGCTTGATCTCCTTGGCGTGAACCGATATTTCACCTCTGCGGGTGCGGAATACATAACCCTTTACGGCGATGATATCGCCGAGGTCCCAGTAATTTTTCAGCTCGCTGTAGCTTTCCTCGCCCACCTGGTCGATTTTCAGGTAAACCTGCATCCTTCCGCTGCGGTCGTAAAGGTCAATAAAGCTGGCCTTGCCCATGTCGCGCCAGCTCATGATACGGCCGGCGATGCAGACATCCTGGTTTTCCAGTTCTTCAAAGCGGTCGCGGATTTCCTGCATGGAGGTGTCGCGCGGGCAGGTCGTAACCTGAAACGGGTCTTTGCCCGCCTGCTGCAGGGCGCTCAGCTTGTCCCTGCGAATCTGCAGCAGTTCGCTTAAGTCCTGCTCCTGCTGGACTTCGTTTGTCTCGTTTACCATATCGCTCATAACTTAACTCTCCTAAACCTTATTTCGTCGAAAAAGGGGCAGGGTGAACCCGTCACTCCCGCCCCAAAACTTATTTGGAAATGGCAAGAACCTCATACTCCATCGTTCCGGCCGGTACTTCAACCTCGATTTTATCGCCGATGCGATGATTGAGGACCGCTTTTCCTACCGCGGATTCGTCTGAAATATTTCCTGAGAGCGGGTCGGCCTCGTTGGAACCGACGATTTTATAATTGACAACGGTGCTGCTTCCGGTTGCCGGGTTGGTTACCCGCAGCTCAATTTTAGAGCCGATGTGGATATTTTCGTTGCTCAGTTCGTCCTCATCGATAACCCGGACGTTTTTCAGCATGACCTCAATATCCGCGATGCGCGCCTCAACAATCGCCTGATCGTTTTTTGCCTCGTCATATTCGCTGTTTTCGGAAAGATCGCCGAAAGAAAGCGCTACCTTTATCTTTTCCGCAACTTCTTTTCGTTTAACGCTTTTTAATTCTTCAAGCTCCGCTTCGAGCTTATCAAGACCCTCTTTTGTAAGAATAACCTGTTTGGGCATTAAGATTACCACCTTTTCATGCAAAAACTTTGCAGAGTCCTATCAAACAATAATAAATACATTATAGTGAACCGCAGGCGTTCTGTCAATAAAATCCGGGGCGCGAAATTTATTTAATCGCCTTCCGGAATTCTCCATTTTTCAGCCGATTCTCTGTATTTTTCGCTTTCTTCCGCGTTCCCCAGCCGCGCAAAGCAGTCCGAAAGCCTGCGCAGGGGAAGGTCGCCGGAGGAATGAACGTCAAGCTCGCTCTCCGCCCCGAACGCCGCGGTGTAGTACCAGGTAGCCGCTTCCTCATAATCCTCTTTTTCAAAATAGTAAGCGCCCAGTTCGCAGCAGACCTCTGCAATCGGGCTGCCCACCACGCTCTTGAGGGCAGCTTTGAAAAACGCGAAGTCGTTGTTTTTCAGGCGGCTTGCCTTTGCCGCAACACACTGTGAAGCCCGGATTTCCTTCTGACTTTTCGCTTCATCGTGCAACGTGCCCTCAAAATAAGGGTATGCGTCCAGAAAATCGGAGTCCGTCCCGGCAATAAACAGCTCGCGCGCGTACAGGCAGTGCAGCTTTTCGGAAAGTCCCGCGTCAAGATGCCGCCGATAGATAGAAAAGTCACGAGAGGCGTGCAGCTCCAACGGTCTATGCTCTATAACAATATCGCTGTTGAAAATCACAGGCTCCAGCCGGACGCTCTCGTGCACGGGATCAGTCCAGCGAAATTCGCGCAGCCGTTTATACAGCTTCGGTCGGTATTCCACATCAAAGTTATAAGTGCAATTATATTGAAGTTGATTTGCGTATTTCATCTGAACAACGTCTGTTTCGGGTGAAAGCACCTCCTTCAGACGCAGGAACTTTTTTTGGTTTTCCCCGTCGATCACTTCGTCCGCGTCCGCAATATAAATGTAATCTCCGGTTGCTTTGGAAAAGGAAAAATTTCTGGCGGCGGAAAAATCATTGTTCCACGGAAATTCGTAGATACGGTTGGTATAGCGTGCGGCGATTTCCTTTGTTTTATCCACCGACCCGGTATCCACAACAATGATTTCATCGGCAATGCCGCGGATGCATTCAAGGCATCTTTCCAGAACCGCTTCCTCGTCCTTCACAATCATGCAGACGCTGATACTTACCATATGCTTTCTTCCTTTTCAATGTTTATTCAAAAAATATTATACTTCACCGCCGTATGCTTATCAACGGATTCTCTTTATTTCACCGGAAACGCAGGAATAAAATATTCGGAGCTTTTCCCCGAAACAACCACCCATTTTTCAATTCCGTGCTGCTCGATCTTCTGAACCGATACCTCTTCGGTTGTTTTATGGACCTGAGCCGTTGAATCCGTAAGGTTATAGCTGATTAAATAGGTATAGAGGTCATTTTTCCCCTTGCTCTTTTCCGTCACTTTATAATCTTGCACCCACGGGCTTGAATTGCCGATTACCCAGTTCAGTTCGGAGTAATCCGCATACTGCTTTTTCCGCAGTTCGTCGCTTAGGATAGCATACCGGAGCGCACCGTTGCGTATTTCGGCTGCCTTTGCCCAGGTTTGGGCGGCCTCAAGCGGGTTTGAGGGCGAGACGGCACTTTCCAGCTGTTCCAGCCTTAATTCGTTCCGGTCCGGCTGGCTTTGCGCCCCGCTCTCCGCGGACGATTCCTTGGACTCTGTGTTGTCCTCCTCCAAAAGGGCGGAAACTGCCGAGCTGCTTTGTCCGTCAGACGGCTGGCCGTCTGTTTTTATGGCAAATGTCACGCCCGTATTTAACGCAAAAACAACCAGCGCCGCAAAAGTAAAAAGAGCAGCGGTTAAAAGCAGATATTTATTTTTCTTAGAAACATTCATTGGGCTTCTTCTTTCATAAAATATTTTCAAATTTTGATTATAAAAAAATAAACAGGCAAGGCAGTGTTTTTTCAATTTTTCTTGAAAGCTGCGCCGTAGAATGGTAAACTAATAGAATACTGAAAAAACGGCGGTGGTTCATTGGACAAGCTGAAAAAGCTCTGGCATTTTTTCACCTCTCCCGAAATGATTTCCTACATCGTGTTCGGCGTGCTGACCACCGCGGTCAACATCGTCAGCTTCGGACTTTTCCGCACGGTGCTGCGTTGGGAGCTGCTTATGGCAAACACCCTCGCGTGGATTCTTTCCGTTGCGTTCGCGTTCATTACCAACAAACTGATTGTGTTCAAGAGCAAAAGCTTTGAAGCCGGACTGTTTTTTCGTGAGCTGATTACTTTTGTAGGCGCGCGGCTCCTTTCGCTCGGCGTGGACACACTGGGAATGCTTCTTCTGGTAAACGTCCTTCTCTGGAACGACTGGATTGCAAAAATCATTATGAATGTTATCGTGATCATCATTAATTACGTATTGAGCAAACGGATTATCTTTAAAAACAAATAGTACAGTAAAACCGCACTGCCGGACTTCCCTTTTACATGCTCCGGGTGCGAATTCAAAATATGGAGGATATCATATGTTAGCATCAGAAAAAACAATGGATAAAATTGTGGCGCTCTGCAAGAACCGCGGTTTTGTCTATTCCGGCAGTGAAATTTACGGCGGCCTCTCCAATTCCTGGGATTACGGCCCGCTCGGCGTGGAATTCAAAAACAATGTTAAACGCGCCTGGATGAAAAAATTCGTACAGGAATGCCCATACAACGTCGGTCTGGACTCCGCCATTCTGATGAACCCGCAGGTCTGGGTGGCTTCCGGCCATGTGGGCGGCTTTTCCGACCCGCTCATGGACTGCCGCGACTGCAAAACCCGCCACCGCGCGGACAAGCTCATTGAAGACGCCGGCGGCGACGCAAACGGCATGACCTTTGAGCAGATGACGGCCTATATCAAGGAGCACGATATTAAGTGCCCCTCATGCGGCTCCTCGAATTTCACCGATATCCGTAAATTCAACCTGATGTTCAAAACCTTTCAGGGCGTTACCGAGGACACGAAAAATGAAATCTTCCTCCGTCCGGAAACGGCGCAGGGTATCTTCGTAAACTTCGCCAACATCCAGCGCACCACACGCCGCAAGGTTCCGTTCGGCGTTGCGCAGGTGGGTAAGAGCTTCCGTAACGAGATCACCCCGGGCAACTTTATTTTCCGCATCCGCGAGTTCGAGCAGATGGAGCTGGAGTTCTTCTGCAAGCCGGATACCGACCTCGACTGGTTCTATTACTGGAAGGATTACTGCGAAAAATGGCTGCTTGACCTTGGCCTTACAAAGGAAAACATCCGTCTGCGCGACCATGAGAAAGAGGAGCTTTCCTTCTACTCCAAGGCTACCACCGATATCGAATACCTCTTCCCGTTCGGCTGGGGCGAACTCTGGGGCGTTGCGGACCGCACCGATTACGACCTCAACCAGCACATCAAGCATTCCGGCAAGAGCCTGGATTACTTTGACCCGGATACCAACGAGCGCTACGTTCCCTATGTCATTGAGCCTTCGCTCGGCGCAGACCGTGTTACGCTGGCCTTCCTCTGCGACGCTTACGACGAGGAGCAGCTTGACGAAAAGGATACCCGCGTGGTCATGCGCCTGCATCCGGCACTCGCGCCTTACAAGGCGGCCGTTCTTCCGCTTTCCAAGAAGCTCAACGACAAGGCGCAGGCTGTTTATACGCGTCTCGCCAGACATTTCATGGTGGATTACGACGACGCCGGCTCCATCGGCAAGCGTTACCGCCGCCAGGATGAAATCGGCACTCCGTTCTGCATCACCTATGACTTTGACAGTGAAAACGACGGCTGCGTGACCGTGCGCGACCGCGACACCATGCAGCAGGAGCGTATTGCTCTTACGGAGCTTGACGGCTATATTCAAAAGAAAATTGAATTCTGATTTTCATCATTGAATGATTTATCCCCCGGCGCAGGCCGGGGGATATTTTTTTAGAGATGTCATCCGCAGATGACAGAGAGGTTCCTTTCAACCGCAGTCGATAGAGAGATTTTACTCCGCGTTATTCCGGATGTTCATCCTTGGCTGCGAACGATTCTTCCATCTTTGCCCTTTTTGCCGCCAGACGCTTTTCCCGTCTGCGCAGGCCGAAAATCAGGGCGGCGGCAAGCGCGGCCAAAAGCAGGATGATCGGGGATCCGCCGACCAAAAAGATCAGAAGCCCTTCGCCGAACCCGCCCAGGGCTTTCATGGAGTCCTTGAACTGCCGCACGATTTTATCACCCAGGGTCACCGGGGTGTTTTCCACTTCCGTGGGCTTCACGACCTCATAGAGATGAATGGAAACCGTACTGTAGTCCACAAGCGAATCATACTGCCGCAGCGAACCGGTGAGCTCCTCGATCTGATAGTTTACGTCGGCAAGCGACTTTTCCAGTTCGATGATGTCTTTCAGCGTACCGGATTTCTGCAGAAGCGCAAGCAGGCGTTCCTGCTGTGTGCGCAGACTTTTCAGCCGGGCTTCGGTGTCAAAATACTTGTCGCTGATGTTCTCACTGGAGCTTGTAAAATTAAGGACATTTCCGATTTTGGAAGCGCTTGATTTCAGCTGTCCCAGCTTTTCCTGTGGAACCCGCAGCGTAAATGTCGCCTGGCGCATGCTTCCCTTCTGCAGTTCGCTGCTCCCGTTGATCGTGGAGTCCTGCATATAACCGCCCAGACTTGTGCAAAGGCTCTGAACCGTCCGTACGGATTCATCGAATTTCAGCGTTTCGATTTCATAGGAAAGCCGTTCGATGATTTTCTGCTTGGAAGCCGCGGCGACTGCCTGGGCTGCCGTGCCGGAAGCAGTTGTTTTCTCGGTTGACTGCAGCGCTGTCTTACCCGTGTCAGCGGCAGCGTTCGCCGCAAGTCCGTCGGCATTTTCTGCTGCGGGGGCGGCCGCCCCGGCTGCCGACGCCGCAAACTTTGCCGTTGATGACGATGCGCCGCTTGCGCTGCACGCGGTAAACGCGCCGAGCATCACCGCTGCGCAGATAAACAGAGCAAGAATACTTTGGCCATGGTTTCTCATTTTTTTCACCTCTTATAATATTCAGGGAATATATTGTTCCTCCAGGCGGACGGCCTGCCCGCCTCTTACCGGCTTTCCGCTGCGGCCTTTTTTGGCATGGTCTGCGTAAACAGCCGGAGGATATCGTCGTAATAGATGACAAAATCGCCGAGCGTATCGGTAAAATAGTCCAGCGGCATATAGGCGACACCGTTGACCATGGTGGGCTGAACCGCTTTGCCGTCCACCGTGTATTTTCCGTCCTTATATTCCACGGTGTGTGAAAGTGCCTGTGCCGTTTCCGCAAGCGGCAGGAACGTTCCGCTTTCGCCGGAAACCGGTTTGCTTTCAAAATCCAGCGGCATTCCGTTTTTCCGAACCGCTCCCGTTTTGCTCATCCCTTTGAATTCGGCTTTCGCGTTCAGATCTTTCAGCGGGAATTTAAAATACTGTATTCCGGCCGCGTAGGGAGCGATATCGTACAGGTCGAAATAGACGACCAGATCGTCTCTCTCTATGTAAAAGTTAAAATTCCCGTTTTTATCCTTTACCGTCTTTTCCGCTTCCGGGAAATACTGATCCGGATTTGCTTTGATCTGCGCGAGAATCTTCTCCGTTATCAGTTTTTTACCGGCCTCTTCCTCTGCAAAAAGCGAACCCAGCGTACTGTAAAATTCACCGGTTTTCCGGTTCACCGTAAAGGCTTTAATCCAGGTCATTCCGTGCGCTCCGCCGGTATAGTTATAACTGGTGATCCATGTGGAAAGCACATCCGCGTTTGAAGAATAGTCAAAAAAGCTTTCATACAGCAGCGGAACCGGGGGCCGGTCCGGATACTGTTCAAGGTCTTTTTTTGCCTGCTGTACTTCCGCAATCCCTTTATCAACAAGGTCCCGAATATCCGAATTGAGCAGCCTTGCCGTATCGAATCCGCCGAACTGCGGCACGGCGGTCTGAACCGAAACACCGTCGCTTGTCTGATTGGTAATATCCACATCCACCGTAAGCTGCGAGCCGTATCCTTCGGAAAGCTTTGAGAGCATCCGGGGCGAGCATCCTTCGGCAAACAGCATGGAACCGACCAGAAGCAGCGCCGTAAAAGCGGAAACGCATTTCTTCATAGATCATTCTTCCTTCCGTTCAATAATTCCAATTATAAAGGATTTATTAGAAATGTCTATGCTTCTGACAGGACTGTAATGCAGAATGAACGATTTGTAATTTTTCCGGATAAGAGCTATTCGTAAATAAGGGGATGCAAAGACAGTGAGAGAATTTGCGGTTTTTATTTTATGACAGGCTCTAAATAATAAAACCGCCGTTTACGCCTAAAATCTGGCCGGTGATAAAATCCGACTTTCCCCCCGCGAAAAAGCTGACCGCAGAAGCAATATCCCCCGGCCTGCCGATCACCCCGAGCGGCGTTTCCTCCCGGAGCCCTTCGACGGTTTCCGCGTCAAGGTGTGCGTTCATTTCCGTTCCGATCACGCCGGGGGCTATACAGTTCACCTGTATATTGGAGGGGCCCAGCTCTTTGGCAAGCGCTTTGGTGAGCCCGATCACCGCCGCCTTTGCCGCCGAATAGTGAACCTCGCAGGAGGCACCGACCTGCCCCCACATGGAGGAAATATTGATGATCTTCCCGCGTTTCTGATGGATCATATAGGGAAGCGCGCACTGGCAGCAGTGGAACACGCCCTTTACATCCACGCCGAACATTCTGTCCCAGTCCTGTTCCGTAATATCCGTAAACAGCTTCTGCTGCGCGATGCCCGCGTTGTTGACCAAAACGTCCACCCCGCCCGCTTCGGCAAACATTTTTTCCGTCTGCTCCCGGTCGGAAATGTCGGCGCGGATTGCAAAACATTCTATACCGAAAGTATTATTGAACTCGGATATTAAGGATTCCGCCGCCTGCGCGGAAGAATTGTAGTTTACGATCACCCGGAACCCGTCCGCGGCAAGCTGACGCGCAACTGCCCGGCCGATCCCGCGCGAAGCCCCGGTAATCAATGCGGTCTGCATTGTGTTTTCCTCCTCCGATATTTTAGACTTGCCTGTTCAGCAACACCATGTGAATATGATCTTCCCAAACGCCGTTTATTTTAAGGTATTCTCTGGAAACACCCTCGTTTACAAAGCCGAGCTTTTCAGCAACACGCAGTGAAGCGGTGTTCCTCGGCATAATATTTGCTTCCAGCCGGTGAAGTCTCAGTTCAGAAAACGCGATGCCAACGCATTTTTTGATTGCTTCCGTGATATACCCCTTATTGATTTCATTTTTATCAAGGCGGTAGGAAAGATAGCTCGATTGAAACGCACCCATTACAATGCCGTTCAATGCAGCCATGCCTATAACCTTTTCCGGCTCCTGCTTTTTAGCAATCCAATATCTCAGCGAGCGCAGGGTGGCTGCATCCGCCTTATCGTTCTCCAGAAGCGTTCTCTGGAATTCCGGCGTAAAAAATTCTTCATCCCGCACAGGCTCGGTATCTTTTAAGAAGTCACGGTTACGTCGGAAATACGCGGCCACCGGCCCTGCAAGCTGTGGCGAGGACAGCAGCAGCACCAGCCTTTCGGTTTCAAGCTTTCCCCTCATAGCTTCCCGTCAAACCCCATCAGCTTTCTTACCTGCTTTGCCTGAGCCTCGGTCGTAAGCTTTTCCAGCAGGATAAACGCTACCTCAGCCGCTGTGGACGGGCAGTAGGAGGTAATAATATTGCGGTCGGTCACAATCGGCTTGTTCACCACTTTTGCGCCCAGGTCACGGAGCTGTTCCTGCCGGTATCCGTCCTTCAGATGATAGGTTGTGGCGTTTCTTCCTTTTAGCACACCGCTTTTTGCAATGGGAAGGGCGCCCACACAGACAGAGGCAATCCATTTGCCCTTTTTGTCGAACTCCCGGATGATATTTAGGAACCGCTCGTCAAACGCGTCCTTATAGAAATCGTACTCTTCAAATCCTCCCGGAATTGCCAATGCATCGTAATCCTGCACATTTACCTCTTCCGCAAGGATATCCGCCGTGACAGGTACGCCGAACGTACTGACAATCTGTTTGTTCAGCCCGCAGGTCACCACTTTGACGTGAATCTCGAATTCGCATTCCGCCCAGCCGAACACATCAATAAACGGGCTGAACTCCATCGTTTCAAAACCTTTTGCCAAAAGCAGCAAAATTTTCATCCTGTGTACCTCCTGTCATTCAAATCTGATTTCGTATCGAAGTACCGCCGGAATTCCCAGCGCAGCACACTGCGGCCACATCTTTCCCCAAGCTTTTTCTTCAAGTCCGAAATATAGATATTCTGTATCTTTTTTAAATCCATCAAAAAATACGATAAGAACCGGATTACCGGGCTGGAGATGCAATATAATTACATATTCCCCGTAGCCAGCATGATCGCGGCAAGCGCCGCAATCGGCGCGGTCTCCGTGCGGAGGATGCGCGGGCCCAGCGTACCGATTTTTCCGCCGTACTGCAGTGCAAGATCGACTTCCTTCTGCTCAAATCCGCCCTCCGGCCCGATAAAAACGGAAAGATTTTGAGTTTTCCGGCTGACAAGCTCTAAAATGCTTTTTCCCCCGCCCTCGAAAAACAGAATGATCTCCCCGCTCTGCGCCGCCTCTTTTACCGCGTCGCCAAAATCCGTCAGCACGGAAACCTGCGGGATCACGCCCCGCCCGCTCTGCTTCGCCGCTTCTTCGGCAATTTTCTGCCAGCGCGCAATTTTTTTTGCCGCGGACTTTTCATCCGGCCTTGAAACGCAGCGCGCGGTCATCACCGGCACAATGCGCACCGCCCCGGTTTCCACCGCCTTCTGTACAATGCTGTCCATTTTGTCCGATTTCGGCAGACCCTGATAAACGGTCACCTTCGCGCTCGGTTCCGCCACGCTCCGGCAGAAATCCAGCACGCGCACGGTGACGGCGCCTTCCTCCACGCTTTCGATCACGCAGTTGTAGTCCGTACCGATGCTGTCGCACAAAATCAGGCTTTCTCCCGGCTTCATGCGCAGCGAACGGACGATATGCTTTGCATCGTCGCCGGTGATCACCGCACGCTCCTCGGGAACAAAATCAATGAAAAATTTCGGCATAAATCCACCTCGTTATACTACTATTCAAATTATACAATAGAAACCCGAAAAATACAGCACCTTTCAAAACTTTAATCTTCAGACACAAAAAAGTCCCCCGGAAACAGCCTTGAAAGCCGCTCCGGGGGAAAACCCAAATGGAAATAAATTTTAGAGAATTGCAAGGATGACAAAGTTCAGAACGAACAGCCCGGTTGCAACCCAGAGAATCGGATGAATCTCCTTGGCTTTGCCGCGCGCAGTTTTTACGATGCAGTAGAAAATGAATCCTGCCGCAATACCGTAGGAAATGCTGTAGAAGAACGCCATGAATACGCTTGCGAAGAACGCGGGAATCGCATCCTCCAGCTTGCTCCAATCGATTTCCTTGAAGGAGCTGAGCATCATAACGCCCACGATGATCAGTGCCGGAGCGGTTGCCTGGGTAGGCACAACGCTCACAAGCGGGGCAAAGAACGCGCTGGCCACAAACAGCAGAGCTACGACTACGCTGGTCAGACCGGTGCGGCCGCCTGCACCGATACCGGCTGCGCTTTCCACGTAGGTGGTGGTGTTGGAGGTACCGAAGATCGCGCCGATGGAGGTTGCGGTAGCATCCGCAAACAGAGCCTTGTCCATTTTTGATTTAAAGCCGTCGCCGGATTCAAGAGCCTTCTGGTCTTCCTCGGTAAAGATGCCGGTCTTGCGGCCCGTGCCGATGAAGGTTCCGATGGTATCAAAGGTATCGGAAAGGCTGAAGGCAAAAATCGTCATTAAAACAAGCGGAATCTTGGAAGCATCCGCAAACAGGGAACCCATTCCCGGGTTGCCGAACGCGGCGCCAAAGGTCTGCGGGAGCTGTGAGCAGGCTTTTGCAAAATCCATGGTCTGCGCGCCGCCCGTGGTCACGCCCATCGGGATGCCGATAATCGTGGTGGCCACAATGCTGATGAGGATCGCGCCCTTCACATTGCAGACCAGAAGGATTACCATCAGTGCAAGGCCAAGCAGGGCAAGCAGCACGGGAGGAGTATTCAGGGTAACGATTGCCGGCACGGCGGCGCTGGTTGAAATCACCGTCTTGCTGTCGAGCATCGTGTATTTTCCGGGATCGCTCGTAAATTGAATAAAGCCGGCATTCTTAACGCCGATGTAGGCAATAAAGATGCCGATACCGCCGCCGATGGCATTCTGGAGGCTTTCCGGAATGGACTTAATGATCAGCTTGCGGATCTTGGTTACGGTGATCAGGATGTTGATCAGGCCGCAGATAAAAACCATGGCAAGCGCTTCCTGCCATTTGAACTGCAGGCCGAAGCAAACCGTAAAAACGAAGAACGCGTTCAGGCCCATGCCCGGCGCCTGCGCGTACGGAACGTTTGCGAAAAGACCCATAACCAGCGTTCCGATTACGGAAGCGATGATTGTTGCAAGGAATACCGCGCCCCACGGCATACCGGTCTGTGAAAGCATACCCGGATTTACAATGATGATGTAAGCCATTGCGAAGAAGGTGGTCACACCTGCCATGACTTCCGTACGGACATTCGTATTGTTGCCCTTAAGATTAAAGAAATCGCCCTTTGGATGGTACGCTGTTTCTGTGCTGCCTGCCATACTCTTTTTCCTCCTAAAAAATAAATTGCCCGACAAACCGCCGGGTAATACAACAAATTTTTAATTATATTATAAATGCCTTTGTTTGTTAAGACAATGTCATATTTACACAAATTTTTTAATCAGGAAACATTTTATTCATACTTTTTGAGCTATTTAAGGAGAATAAATGCATAAAATAATAAAAATTAGATTATATTAAACAATTCACTTGAAAATATGAATTAAGCAAGGGAATGCTTATGCAAAACATTTCTGCTTATACTGCTATTCCATGAAAAGGGCGACAAGATTTGCGGAAAGGGCAAGCGGGCCGTTCCGCAGCCTAACGAAATACAGGAAACGGCGGCTCCCAAACGAAGCCGCCGCAAACGCTAACTGTAAGAAATTGAGGCCGTCTGTTATTTTATAAACATAAACAAAATATCGTACAGATAGCCGAACAGGATACCGCCCCCAAGAATAAAGGCAACGTACAGCGCGATGGCTCTTTTCTTCAGGAACGA
>DATAML010000038.1:0-6254 GCA_036260545.1 Caproiciproducens sp. | reverse complement strand
TCCTTTGATATCCGGGCGGGCGAAGTCCATGTCCTTCTCGGCGAGAACGGCGCGGGAAAATCCACGCTGATGAAAATCCTGAGCGGCGCTTACCAGCCGACGGAGGGTACCATTGTTTTAAAGGGGAAAGAGTATTCGCAGCTTACGCCGAAGGACTCCTATGAAAACGGCATCAGCATTATTTATCAGGAGCTCAGCGTAATCGATCAGCTTTCTATTCAGGAGAATTTATTTGTCGGCAAACTGCCCACCAGCAAAAGCTTCGGCATCAGCACGGTGGACTACAGGCAGATGCGCACAACTGCGGTCGAGCTGCTTGACCGGGTGGGCCTCAAAAGGGATCCCAAAACGTTTGTGGAAGAGCTGAGTATTTCTGAAAAGCAGCAGGTGGAAATCGCAAAGGCGCTTTCCAGCAACGCAGACGTTATTATCATGGATGAACCGACCGCTTCACTGACCACGGACGAAACGGAGCATCTTTTCAAGATTATCCGCCAGCTCCGCAGCGAGGGGAAGGGCATTGTTTATATCTCTCATAAAATGAAAGAAATAAAAGAGATCGGAGACCGCGTAACCGTCTTGAAGGACGGCGCGTATATCGGCACAAGGGAAGCCGCGGATGTGGAAATTGACGAGCTGGTCGCCATGATGGTAGGCCGCGAGGTCAAGACGAAATACAACGACGGCGGCAAAACGGATTTCAGCAATGAACCCGTCATTTTTGAGGTAAAAAATATTGCGCGGAAAGACCAGCGGGTAAAGGGCGTATCCTTCCAGCTTCATAAAGGAGAAATTCTGGGCTTTTCCGGTCTGGTCGGTTCGGGCAGAAGTGAAATGATGAACGCTATTTTCGGCGCGGAACCCAAGTCCTCCGGCGAAGTGATCGTCGGCGGCAAAACGGTTTCCATCAACAGCCCGTATTCCGCAATCAAGAACGGCCTAGCAATGGTGACGGAGAACCGCCGTGAAACCGGGTTTATCAAGACCATGGATATCAAAAAGAACATATCGCTGCTGCCCTATATCAAAACCTCAAAGGCGCAGGGCCTGATCGGAATGGTCAGCGAAAAGTTCGATAAGGAATGTTCCGAGCGCCAGAGGGAAAAACTAAGAATCAAATGCTACGGCGTAGACCAGGATATGACGACGCTTTCGGGCGGAAACCAGCAGAAGGTCATTCTGGGGAAATGGCTGGCGGCAGATTCGCAGATTATTATTTTCGACGAGCCGACCAAGGGCATCGATATCGGAAGCAAAAGTGAGATTTACGCGCTGATGCGCAAGCTTGCCGACGAGGGCAAGGGCGTGCTGATGGTTTCCTCCGAATTGCCGGAGCTGCTCGCTGTGTGCGACACCATCGCCGTATTCCGGGAAGGCAAGATTGTTATGACCTTTCACAGCGGGGAAGCAACGGAGGAAAAGATCATCCGCGCTTCCACAGACGCGGCGGCAGCCGAATAAATAAAGCAAAACGGCCGGGGCCCTCACCGCTCGGAGGAGAACCGGGGAGACGGGAAAAGAAACGTGCGGAGAAACGGCAGTGAAATTATGGAAAAAACAGTAAAACAGAAGGACTTGTCCTTTAATACATTATGGCAGAAGTTTGGAACCTTGGGAATTTTACTTCTCCTGCTCCTGATTCTGGCAGTTTTAAGGCCGGAAAGCATTTTTTTCCACACAGAGCATTCCCCAGATACTTACACAGAGCTCCGTTAACATTCTGATGGCGGTCGGCGAGTTCTTTGCCATCCTGATCGCCGGCATTGACCTTTCGGTCGGCTCCGTGGCCGCCCTTACCGGTATGCTTACGGCGAAATTCATGGTGGGCGGCATGAATCCGGTTCTCGCGATTCTGCTCGGCATCGTGATCGGCGGTTCCCTGGGTCTGGTAAACGGTTTGCTGGTGAATTCCACCGGCCTGCACCCGTTCATCATTACCCTCGGAACACAGGCAATTTTCAGAGGAATTACGCTGATTATTTCCAATGCGCGCTCGGTGTTCGGCTTCCCGGCGGAATTTACCACCGGCATCAGCGGCGACCTTGTCGGGATTCCGGTCCCCGTTATCGTAGCGGTCGTGGTTGCGCTGTTCCTCGCGTTTTTAACAACAAAAACCAAGGTTGGCCGTAACATTTACGCCATGGGCGGCAACCCGCAGGCGGCGTGGTTCTCCGGCATCAACGTAAAGCTTCACACGCTCATCGTATTTCTCACCTCCGGCGTCTGCTCCGGTATTGCCGGAATCGTCCTGCTCGGTCGCGTGGGCGCGGCGGAACCGGCAGCCGCTACCGGTTTTGAAACTTATGCCATTGCTGCAGCCATCATCGGCGGCACAAGCTTCTTCGGCGGCAAGGGCAAAATCTTCGGTGTTGTCATGGGCGGCCTGATTATCGGCGTCATCAACTACGGTATGAACGTCCTTACGGTTTCCAGCAGCTACCAGCAGATCGTCATGGGCGCACTGATTATTATCTCCGTTGCGCTTGACCGGTTTGTTGCTTCAAGAAAATAACCTCTTCATTATACTCCCTTACACTTTTTGTTGGCTGTATGCTGTCCCGCTTCCGTGCGGGGCGGGACGGTTAGGCCGGAATTTATTCTTCCGCACGCGGAAAGGTCTGAAAATATGGAACCAAAATTTTCTCCGTCGCTTATGTGCATGGATTTGCTCAATATCCGCAGCCAGGTGGAAATCCTGAATTCCCGAGCGGATTTTTACCATGTGGATATCATGGACGGGCATTTCGTAAAAAACATCACGCTTTCCCCGGATTTTGTCAAGGTGCTGAGCAGCATCACCAGTCTGCCGATTGACTGCCACCTGATGGTGACCGACCCGGACGATTATATTGAATCGCTTGCAAAGGCGGGCGCGGGGTATATCTGCCCCCACGCGGAGACCATCAACTCCGACGCGTTCCGTATCATCAACAAAATAAAATCCCTGGGCTGCAAGGTGGGCGTTGTGCTGAATCCCGCCACGCCGCTTTCCTACATCCAGCATTATATCCATCTGGTGGATAAGATCACTATTATGAGCGTCGATCCCGGGTTTGCCGGCCAGCCGTTCATCCGCGAAATGCTGGATAAAATAAGGGAAGCAAAGAAGTTAAAAGAAGAGAACGGCTACCGCTATCTGATTGAAATCGACGGTTCCTGCAACGAAAGGACTTACAAAGACCTGAGCGATGCCGGTGTGGAAGTTTTTATTCTGGGTTCTTCCGGACTTTTCAATCTTGACAGCGATTTGGAAGCCGCCTGGAATAAAATGAAAAAAATTTTTCACGAACAGACCGGAAAATAACGTATCGGAATAGGAAGGGAAAGGAGGGGAAAAATGAAAGAGTATGCGATAGGAATCGACATTGGCGGCACAAATTTCCGCATCGGGATGGTTTCGCAGGACCGGAAGGTTGAAAATTTCCGCAAAAAGTCCAGCGCCATTCTAACAGAGGGCGATTCGGTTTCGGCGCTTGCCGGTGAAATCCGGGCATATATGGAAGAATTCGGCGTTCAGGATAAGATCGCAGCGGTAGCAATCGGGCTGCCTTCCATTGTCAGCAAAGACCGGAAATTCATTTATTCAACCCCCAATTTGAAAGGGTTCGACAACATCAACCTTGCCGACCCTCTGAGCAAAGAGCTCGGAACACCGGTTTTTGTGGACAGGGACGTAAACTTTCTGCTCCAAAATGATATTTTACAGTGCGGCCTGGACGCCACAAAAACGATTCTGGGCTTTTATATCGGAACTGGCTTTGGCAACGCAATTTATATTCAGGGAAAGTTTTACCGGGGAAAAAACGGTGTTGCGGGCGAGCTTGGCCATACCCCGCTTTACGGATTGGACGAACAGTGCTCCTGCGGAAATTACGGCTGCGCGGAGGTGCGCTGCTCGGGAAAATATCTGGAAAAGCTGACAAACGAGTGTTTCCCAGGCACAAAAATCAGCGAAGTGTTTGTGAAGCATAAAGACGACCCGCGGATCATCGGCTATGTAAAAAATCTCTCCATCCCGATTGCGACGGAAGTGAATATTCTGGATCCCGACTGCATCATCATTGCCGGAGGCGTCGTGTTTATGGAGGGCTTCCCCAAGGATATTTTGTTAGACGCGCTGAAGGCGCATTTGAGAAAACCGTATCCGTACAATAATCTGGAGATCCTGTTCACGGAACACACACAGCAGAGCGGCGTTCTGGGCAGCGGAGACTTTGCCCGCCGCGCTGCAGAAAATCAGGTAGATACGCAAAAGGCGTAAATATAAATAAAACGATTTTAGGGAGGATTATCAAATGAAAAAGCGTATTTTATCAGCAATCCTTGCAACAGCGATGATTTCTACAGTCTTTGCCGGCTGCGCGAACAAAAGCGCAACCTCGTCCGCGGCTTCCGCGGCACCCGCAGCAAGCGCAGCGGCCAGCACCCCGGCGGCGAGTGCAGCGGCCGGACAGGCTGAATATGCAATCGTACTGAAAACACAGGCTTCCGACTACTGGGTAAAAATGAAGGACGGCATTGTTGCCAAAGCGAAAGAGCTCGGCGTCAAAGTGGACGTCTACGCGGCGCAGTCCGAGGAAGATACCGAGGGCCAGCTCAAAATTCTTGAAAACTGCCTCACAAAGAGCTACAAGGCAATCGGCGTTGCTCCGCTTTCCCCGGTGAACCTCGTCCCCGGTATTGTGAAGGCCAACCAGAAGGGTATTTATGTTATGGACGTCGATGAAAAGATTGATATGACGACCCTGAAGAATTCCGGCGGCAGCGTAATCGCATTCGCGGCTACCGATAACGTGGCGGTCGGCGCAAAGGGCGCAGGCTATATTATTGACAAGACTCCGGACGGCGGCAAGGTCGCCATCATCGAAGGCAAAGCCGGCAATGCTTCCGGTGAAGCCAGAAAGCAGGGCGCTACCGATGCCTTCAAGAAGAATGGCAAGTTTACAATCGTCGGCAGTCTGCCGGGCGACTGGGACAGACAGAAAGCTCTTGACGTTGCGAACAGCTTTATCCAGTCCAATCCGGACTTAAAGGGTATCTACTGCTGCAACGATACCATGGCTCTGGGCGCTCTGCAGGCGGTCATCAATGCAGGCAAGGTCGGCAAGATCATGGTAGTCGGCACGGACGGCGACACAGAAGCGGTTAAATCCGTTCAGGAAGGCAAGCTTTCCGCTACCGTTGCACAGGATCCCGCGGCAATCGGCGCAGCTTCCCTTGAGCAGATGGTCAAGGCTGTTAAGGAAAAGCCAGCAATCGACAAGAACGTAGAACCCAAGACCATCCCGATTGAATCCAAACTCATTACGAAATAAAGATAGAATCCTTTTTACAGAAAAAGCAGAGACCGGCAGCGGTCTCTGCTGCTTCTGTTTCAGGAACGGAATAACGGCAGAATTTTTGCATACAGCGGAACGGAACATGCTTCCCCCGCCGCCTGAGGGGCAAAACTCTGCAGCGGAGGAAAATCATTACAATTATCGGAGGCACTTATTATGAAAATAGCAATCGGATGCGACCATGTCGGCTTTGAACTGAAGGACAGGATCATTAAGCATCTGGAAGAAAAAAACATTGAATACAGGGACTTCGGCACGTACAGCACGGAGCGCACCGATTACCCGATCTACGGCGAAGCGGTGGCAAGAGCGGTTGTCAGCGGCGAATGCGAGAAAGGTATCCTGATCTGCGGCACGGGCGTGGGCATCTCCATTTCCGCAAACAAGGTTCCGGGCATCCGTGCCGTGGTTTGCAGCGAGCCGTATTCCGCGCTCCTTTCCAGGCAGCATAACGATACCAATATCCTCGCCATGGGTTCGCGCGTTGTGGGCGGCGACCTTGCGCTGATGATTCTGGACGCGTGGCTTTCCGGTGTTTATGAGGGCGGAAGGCACCAGAGGCGCGTGGATATGATCGCTAATATTGAAAAAGGCGTTTCTTTGGCAAATGAAGAAGTACATCCGGTTTAACGCGGGAACCTCGCCTGATCCCAATGATCTCCAGCGGATATCTTATCGGACGAAAAAAATTACGGTTGACAAAAACACAATATTTGTTTAAAATAAACATTAATTAAAACACACACAAAAGCTGTGAAGCGGAAGAGTACGTGCCTTTGCAATGCAGAGAGAGGATGGCCGGTGAAAATCCTTTTGCGGGGATACGGAAGGTAGCCATGGAGCTGTGAATCGAAAGCGCGTGAGCGCCGTAGTCTTCACCGGGATTCCGCCGTTATTGGGAATACGGTATCGGCA
>DATAML010000030.1:0-12351 GCA_036260545.1 Caproiciproducens sp. | reverse complement strand
CAGCTTTCCGGCGGGTTGCGCCAGAGAGTCATGATCGGAATGGCAATGGTGTGCAATCCGGATCTGCTGATTGCGGACGAGCCGACCACCGCGCTGGACGTCACGATTGAAGCACAGATTCTGCAGCTGATGAAAAACCTGCAGAAGGAAAGCAAAATGTCCATCATGATTATCACACATAATCTGGGCGTGGTAGCCGAAATCTGCGACGAGGTTTATGTAATGTACGCCGGGAAGGTCATGGAATATACCAACGTATATGATCTGTTCCGCAATACCCTTCATCCCTACACGGACGGCCTCATCCGTTCCATCCCGCGGATTTCCTCGGCCGGGGAGCGGCTTTACAGCATTCAGGGAATGGTTCCGAACCTGCTGGACCTGCCTAAGGGCTGCCGTTTCTGTACGCGCTGCGAAAAAGCCTCCGGGCGCTGCTTTGAAGAGGAGCCGGAGCTCAAAGAGGTTGAAAAGGGCCATTATGTCCGGTGTTTCCTGTATGACAGCGGGGTGAAGAATCATGAGTGATAAAGTACTGGTCGAAGCGGTCGACCTGGTTAAAAACTTTGATGTAGCCAATTTCTTCGGAAAAAAAGCGCACGGCGTTGTGCACGCGGTATCCGATGTAAGCCTGAAAATCTTCGAGGGAGAAACGTTCAGCCTTGTGGGCGAATCCGGCTGCGGCAAAAGCACGCTTGGCCGTCTCCTGCTTGACCTGATCCCCCCTACCTCCGGTTCCGTCCTGTTTGAGGGAACCGACCTGACGAAGCTCGGACAAAATGACCTGCGGAAGATGCGCCAGAAAATGCAGATCATTTTTCAGGACCCGTACGCGTCTCTTAATCCCCGGATGAAGGTATTCGACATTATCGCGGAACCTCTTAGAACCCATAAGGTATTCAAAACAAAGCAGGAACTTGAAAACCGGGTAAAAGAGCTGATGGACACCGTGGGCATCCGCCCGGAGGCGGCCAGCCGCTACCCGCACCAGTTCAGCGGCGGCCAGCGCCAGCGTATCGGCATTGCGCGCGCCATCGCGCTCAACCCCCGGTTCATCGTATGCGACGAACCGGTTTCCGCGCTGGATGTTTCCATCCAGTCCCAGATTCTGAACCTGCTGTGCGACCTGCAGAAGCAGAAGGGGCTGACCTATCTGTTTATCTCCCATGACCTCGGCGTTGTGCGGTATATATCCAGCCGGGTGTGCGTCATGTTTCTGGGTAAAATCTGCGAGATTGGCAATTCCGAGGAAATCTACACCCGCCCCCTGCACCCGTACACAAAATTCCTGATTGACGCGGTTCCGCAGCCCGACCCGACCCTGCGGAACAAGGAAAGAACCCTGCTGACCGGGGAAATTCCCAGCCCGGTCAATCCGCCCTCCGGCTGCCGGTTCCACACAAGGTGCCCGTTTGCCGACAAAATGTGCGCGGAAAAGGAGCCCGAACTGCGGGAATTTGACGGCAGGCTGGTCGCGTGTCATTTTCCGGGAAAATTCACAAAATAACACATTCGCAGAGCCTCCGGTACTACCGGAGGCTTCATTTTTTAATCTTCTCTGCATTTCAGCACAAAAAAATCCGGCGGAAGCGTCCGCCGTTCTGCATCCATGACAATTCTGGTTTATTCGCTTGTTTTTGCCTCCGCATTATGATAGTATTATTAGTAAATCATTTGCTGAGGAGATATGAATATGGCTTTTTACTTTGAAGAACCATCGCATACGTTTGGAGAATATCTGTTGGTGCCGGGTTATTCTTCCAAGGAATGTATTCCGGCAAACGTAAGCTTGAAAACACCGGTTGTTAAATTCAAAAAGGGTGAGCAATCGGATATCATCATGAATATTCCCCTTGTTTCTGCGATCATGCAGTCGGTTTCGGACGATAAGATGGCGATTGCTCTTGCAAAAGAAGGCGGAATTTCCTTTATTTACGGTTCGCAGTCCATTGAAAGCGAAGCGCAGATGGTCGCACGGGTAAAAAGCTATAAGGCCGGTTTTGTAACAAGCGATTCCAATATTACTCCCGACAGCACCCTGGCGGATATTCTGGCGCTGAAGGATAAAACCGGACATTCCACCGTTGCGGTAACCCACGACGGAACCGCAAACGGAAAACTTCTCGGCATTGTGACAAGCAGGGATTACCGCGTAAGCAGAATGTCTCCTGATACGAAAGTGTATGAGTTCATGACCAAGTTCGATGACCTCATCTGCGCGGACGATACCACCTCGCTCAAGGAAGCGAACGATATCATCTGGGAGCACAAGCTGAACGCCCTGCCGCTCATTGATAAGGACCACAGATTAAAATATATGGTATTCCGCAAGGACTACGCTTCCCACAAGGAAAATACAAATGAATTGCTTGACAGCTCCAAGCGGTATATCGTCGGCGCCGGAATCAACACCAGGGATTACGCGGAACGCGTACCCGCACTTCTGGAAGCGGGCGCGGACGTTTTCTGTCTTGATTCCTCCGAAGGATTTACCGACTGGCAGAAACTGGCTATGGAATATATCCATGAACACTTCGGTGAGAAGGTACGCGTCGGCGCGGGAAACGTGGTTGACCGCGAAGGCTTTCTGTTCCTCGCGAATGCGGGCGCTGATTTTGTAAAGGTGGGCATCGGCGGCGGCTCTATCTGCATCACCCGCGAGCAGAAGGGTATCGGCCGCGGACAAGCCACCGCGCTGATTGAGGTTGCGAAAGCGCGCGACGAATACTTTGAGGAGACGGGTATTTATATCCCGATCTGCTCCGACGGCGGTATCGTTTACGATTACCACATGACTCTGGCGCTTGCCATGGGCGCGGACTTCATCATGCTCGGCCGTTATTTCGCCCGCTTTGACGAAAGCCCGACCAACAAGGTCAACGTCAACGGAAGCTATATGAAGGAGTACTGGGGCGAAGGCTCCAACCGCGCAAGAAACTGGCAGCGCTACGATATGGGCGGAGACAGCAAGCTCTCCTTTGAAGAGGGCGTTGATTCCTACGTTCCCTACGCGGGCAGCCTGAAGGACAACGTAACGCTTTCCCTGAGCAAGGTAAGCTCCACCATGTGCAACTGCGGCGCTCTCTCGATTGAGGAACTGCAGAAGAAAGCAAAAATCACGCTTGTTTCCCCCACCAGCCTTGTAGAGGGCGGCTACCACGACGTCGTTCTGAAAGAAAAGAACCTTTCCAACTATCCGAAATAATCGGACAAATTATTGAAGAAAACAATCCCGCGGGGAGGTTAAGAAATGAAAATTCAGGATGTTCCGTTCTGCACGGTGGAATGGGATAAAATTACACCCACAGAGCATCCCGGAACGACCGGAAAAGCCTACTGGCGGACATTTGAACTGGGTAACCTGCGCGTCCGGATGGTGGAGTACACTCCCGGGTATCATGCCGACCACTGGTGCAGCCGCGGCCATGTTGTTCTTATACTGGAAGGCGAACTGACGACCGAGCTGGAAGACGGGCGTAAATTCACATTAACGCCCGGCATGAGCTACCAGGTAGCCGAAGACGCAAACCCGCACCGTTCCTATACGGAAAAAGGTGCGAAACTCTTTATAGTCGATTGATTGAAATAAACTGACAGCCTGTCACTTTCGTGACAGGCTGTTTTTGTAAGGAGTTTTATTTCACGAAGCCTGCAATCTGTTCCGCCGCCTGCGCGGGTGAAATTCCACTCACATCTATTTTCACCGTATCCATTTTTTCATAGAGTGGGAGCCGCGCGACACTGCGCTCGATGACATCCGGCTGCCGGATTCCGTTTTGAACATCCAGCCCCAGCCGCTGCCGAAGCGCAGCTTCCGAACACATCAGCGTGATTTTATGCAGTTCAAAATCAATACCTCGCAGGGGCTCCAGAATCTGCCCGAAGATTTCCTCCTGATGGATCACCCAGCAGAAAATGACGTATTCATAGCCCGAATTATTCAGGTACGCTTTCAGCAGATGGGTGATATTATCCATTACCATTGCCTTGTTCTCGTCGTTCACAACGAAGGGGTTCATGTCCCAGCACCAGTCGCCGTCCAGAAAAACGGACGGCTGCAGCTTCTGCATCAGCAGCCTGCCTGCCGTCGTTTTGCCCGCACCCATCGTTCCGTTCAGTATAATCAGTTTTTTCATAGCCGCTCCCGCTTTCCTTATAGATTAAGGGCCTGTTGAATACTCTTTGATGTTTTTTTATCCAGCAGCCCGCCGTTCAGCGCTTTTAGAATATAGTCTGTAATTTCGTCATGCGGTTCCGCTTTTTGAATATCCAGAAATACACTAATGATATCCACCAGAATCAGCTTTTTCTGTGTGGAAGCGAGCGCTTCAATGGAAATTGCGGAAAGCTTTCGGATGATCCGGGAAAACAGTTCCGGCTTATAGGGCAGCCATTTCCGAATACTCTGAATGGTCTGGCGGGATGTAATAAATTTTTCATCCTGACAGTGGGACATGTATTCCTCAAAAATTCCGTTAAATCGGCCGTCCTTGTCCCACCGAACATTTTCCGCGAGTATCATGATCCCGATGCTCCTCTGATAGGAGTTCTCACTTGAGAGGCGCGCGGCAAAAGAATCCCAGTAGGAATACAGGTCGCCGTTGATTTCGCTCCGTTTCTGCAGCACCTGAAACGCTGCGTACCGGATATCGTTATCCTTCTCACTCAGGAGTTTTACGAGAAAATCAATATCCTCCCCGGAAAGATTTGCGGCGAGCTCTTCCATATTGTCCTTGTACTCCATCAGGTATTCGATTGTCATGCTCACACCTCCTAAACAGCCTGTTGTTTCGGTTGCTTTTCATATTTTTGGCAGCCCGGGCAGTAATAGATGCTCCCGCCCAGATATGCTTCCTTCTGAATCGCTGCGCCGCATGCCGGGCAGGGCCGGTCAACGGTATTTTTGCTGAGTACGGAACGGTAGCCGCCGAGGCAGCCGAACAGATCGCGTTCGGTATCGCGGCCTCCCTTTATGGTCATTTCCATGAGGGTGTCCCGCACCGCGCGGAACATTGTTCCCAGCTCGGAATCGGTGAGCTCCCCCATTTTCCGCTTCGGATGAATTTTCGCGTTCCACAGGATATCCTGCAGCACGCCGTTGCCAAGCCCCGGAATGCGCTGCTCCGTTGCAAGGAACGCTTTGGCGGAGAGCTTTGAGAATCCCGGGCAGCTGCAGAGCGACTGAAAATACCGTTCGTCGAACGCATCGGAAAGCGGGGACGGCTTCTCTTTCGCGACAAGATAATAGGGATTGTCATACTGCCCATCCCGGAAAGCACACAGCCCGCCATACATCTGCACTGTGCTGACCAAATGGGAAAAATCCTCAAACTCGATCAAAAGCTGGTGCTTCTTCGGCAGCTCCTCCCCCGCTGCAAGATAGCGCAAGTTCACGCCGTCGCTGAACAGGATGCTGCAGCCGCCTGCCCGAATTTCCACCTGCCCCGCCAGCGCCGACGACGAATCGATCTGCCTGCCCGCAAGAAGGGCGTGGTAATCCTGCGGGTCGCCGCAGTACCACGCGAATTTGTGGGGCGAATGGCCGGCGGTCACATTCTGGATAGTTTTTCCCTTGACGGTCTGGTTGAGCTGCTGCGCGACGGTATTGCTCTCCGGTATTTCAAGCATTCTGGCCCCTCCTATTTATACGCTATACATTCAGCATTTTCTTTAAAACATCCGCTGTAGCTCTGCAATACCATTGCTGGGTTGCAATTAGTAATGAGACTCCGTAAATCCAGTAAACCACTTTCGGGCTTACAGAGACTGATTTTCTGTTCACATAGATTGCCCATCCGGCAGATACGGTCATTAAAATATGGGATAACTGTGTTGTCAATGCGCCCTGGCCGCTCCACGGAAAAATAAACAGTCCCATTGTTCCAAAAAACGTCAGCGGAACGACCATGATAAGAAGATACTGCAAATACTGCGGTTTTTTATTCAGAACCATCATGAATACAAAGAAAGCAATTTCCGTGGGAGCACATACGTTGTACATGATCCACTGAATAAAAGACGCCTTTAAAAATACTATAAAAACAAAAAATCCCCAAATTGCCAATAAAAGCATCGCAATGCTTAAAACGTTTCCGGTCATTTTCATTTGCTTGCTCATAAGAAAGCCTCCTATTTATAGCAAGAAATCACAGCTTCCGCACAGGATGGCGCAGAACTGTTTTCATATTCTCCCTTGCGCACTTGCGCGGGTCTTTCATATAGATTTCATGATGCCGGCGTTCTCCGCAATCATCAGCCAGACCATTATCTCTGATAAACCGTTCCAGTTTTTCTACGGATTCCGGCTCTGTGGAGAACGGCCCGGTGTGCATGATCTGAACACATTCGCCTTCTTCATAATCGACAAGCCGTGCTTTCTTATAATCATATTCCGGCTTCTTTTTCGCCGCCCGCGCACAGGCCCAGTCAAAAATTTCCTGCGTTACAAATTCCGGCTGGCGGATTATGGATGTCCAGCTCCAGTTTTCCCTGTGCTCTCCGTCAAAACCGTCGCAGCCGCAATCCCATAGGCCCTCAAGCGGAGGAACGACATAATCGAAATAGCCGTCCGGGGTATTTCCACCCATTTTGCTCATTTTAATAGTATAGCAAAGCACATACAAAAGCCCCACTGCGTTGCCGTACTCTTCCCCGTTCGGGTCTCCGCTTCCGTCCACCATAATAAATCTGATTTTGGGAACGGCAATGAAAACCGGCTTGCCGCCGGGCAAATATAAATCCCGATATTCTTTTTTATAATCCAGCTTTTCCGTCATTTCGGCGCGTCTCCCCTCAAGAGTTCAGCGAGATGTACGTATAGACTTCCATGTGTTCCATATCACTGCATTCCTGATATTCTTCAAAGTCGCAGTCAAATTTCCGGTCGAGCTTTGTCTGCCAGATTTCGCCCCAGCAGGCTCCTACCGCTTCCATATTCCCCTGCACGGTGAACTTTGCGTATTTTCCGGCCGGTATCACCTTGGTTTCAAGCCCGTCCGGCAGGTCCACTAAACTGTTTACCTCGCAGCAGACCAGCACATCATATTCTCCCGCCGCTCCGTTCTCATAATTCGTATACAGGCCGATTGCCTTGCCGTTGATTTTGCCCGGAATGGATTCATAAATGCCCTGCGCGTAAAATTTCTGCCACGCTCCGCCGATCTCCTGCTCCATAGAAGGGCTGCTGTTGCTTGTGCGGATTTTGATCCCCGCTACGGTTTTCTGCTCCAGATTCACGATTTCATAATTCATGGTAATACTCCCTTTCAAATTTGATAAGTCGAGTTTACCATAAGAAATATGACATCTGTATGTCAGATTATTGATACCGATTCAATGTTTCTTTCAGTTTTTGAACAATTTCCTGCCGGAGCGGTTCCGGTTCCAGAACCTCCGCCGCGGCGCCGAAGGACAGAACATAGCCGTAAACCCAGTCCCCTTCCGGAAATTCCGTGTCCACTACAAAACTGCCGTCCGGATTTTTCACGATATTGTCGTCCTCGTATTCATCGTAAACCCGGAACGCCATGCAGGCATCGATTTTAAGCTTCAAATGAAGCATCTTTGGCTTGTACGGCTGTTCCGCTTCGGGAAACGTATTTTCCGGGGCTACACGGTCAAAGAACTCCTGTGCAGACTGCAGGTTTTTCATCCGGGAAACCTTAAAAACGCGCCAGTCCTCACGGCTCCTGCAATAGCCAAAAAGATACCAGCCCTGCCCCTTAAACCACAGCTTCACCGGTTCTACCGTTCGCAGGGTTTTCTCTCCGCGCATGCCGTAGTATTCAAAGGTGATGACCCGGTTTTGCAGTATGGCGCTTTTCAGCAGAATAAATTTGTCGCGTTCCTTCGTCCCGCCGCCCCAGTTGGAAAAATCCACGTCGATCCAGCTTGTCCGCTTCTTCCCGAACAGCGCGGCAAGCTTGGAAAGCACCGGCTCCACATCCGGTGCGTGAATGGCGTTGAGCCCCTGCAGGCTGGCCAGTATTTCATTCTGCTCGCCCGCCGTAAGCAGCGACTTATTCAGTACAAAATCATCCATCAAACGGATTCCGCCGCCCAGACCGCGTTCCGTGTAGATCGGGATGCCCGCCTCGCACAGCTTGTCCACATCGCGGTAGATGGTGCGCTCGGACACCTCAAAATGCTCCGCCAGCTTCTTTGCGGAGATATTTTTCTGTTCCAGCAGCAGATACACGATTTCAAACAGACGGTTGATCTGCATTGCGCCTCCGCCTCCCTATTGCGAAATAAAAATAAGGCAAATATCAGCCGGAAGTTTTCATGCGGACGTCCAGCCTGCGGAAAGGACTTTCCATTCCGGCGTTTTCAAAAGCAAGCTTTACCTTTTCCTGCATATCGGAATACAGCGTCCAGTAGTCCTCCGTTTTGCACCAAAGCTGCATCCCCATCGCGACGCCGTTTTCGGTGTGCTCCCCTACCGCGATCACAGGGGCCGGTTCCTGCAGGACCAGCGGGTTTTCCTGCGCCAGTCCGGAAAGCAGTTCCCGTACTTTGGAAAGATTCTCATCATACCCTACAATGTATTTCAAATCCAGCCGGCGGGTCTGCATGGCCGAATAATTCGTGATCACGCTGACCGTGATTTTGGAATTGGGAATGATGACGGTTTTATTGTCAAACGTCCGAAGCGTGGTAAACATAGTCTCGATCCGTTCCACCGTACCCTCTGTATCGGCCAGCGCAAGGTAATCCCCCACCTTAAATGGCTTGGTAAAGATAATCTGCGCGCCGCTGGCAATATTAGACATGCTGTCCTTCAGCGCAAGGCCAACGGTCAATCCGGCCGCGCCGAGCGCCGCGATAATGGAATTGATGTTCATGCCGAGCTGCTCCGCGGCAATAATGCAGACGATGATTTTAAAGGCCGCGCGTGCCAGAGAACAAAGGAACGTAATGATACCGGTATCCGCCCGGGAGCGCTTCATCGCGCGGTACATCAGCCTCGCCGCCTGATTGCTCGCCCACCAGCCGACCGCCAGAATCAAAAGGGCTCCGCCCAGACGCGGAAGTTCGGCCTGAAGACCTGCCGCGATCTGCGCGCCGATTTCTTGAAAATTCACTGGGATTACCTCCTGAAATATCATATTGAAATATACCGGCAGACTTGCCGCAAGTCCGCTGTACTTGTACTTTGGTTAAAACCGGTATAAAATAAGGAAAGCCATTTATCCGTAATGATACATACATCATAACATATTTTATTAAAATCACAATACGGAACATGGGAAATCCTGTCAGCGGGAGTCTGGCGGGAACCGGCGGATAATGGGCATACTTAAGGAACAACCTGCCGCCGGCCGGCGCGGAATTGACGCGTAATTTTTACGGCCGCGGCTTGATCGGCAGTCTTTTGGGGTAATTTACAGTCTGCACGAAAAGGAGAAGATTATGGACACAGAAATCCGTTATCTGTTTAACAGCGGTTTTACGGTAAAAACAGAACGTCATTTTTTTATTTTTGATTACTATCTGGATACGCCGCGAGGCTGCGGGCTGGAAAAGGGCGTGATCGATCCCAATGAGATCCGTGATCTTAACGTGGTGGTCTTTGCTTCCCACGTACACCCGGATCACTACAACCCGCGCATTTTCAGCTGGAAAAAGACGGTGAATAAGATTCGCTATGTCCTGTCCGACGATATCAGGACGCAGGAAAACGCACTCCGCGTACACCCCGGAAACACCTATGACATGGGCGACCTGAGCGTACGCGTGCTGGACTCCACGGATACGGGTGCCGCGTTCCTGGTTAAAGCGGACGGACTCTGCATTTACCACGCGGGCGATCTCAACCTGTGGTACTGGAACGGCGAACCGGACGCCGACAACCTGCGAATGGAAAGGAATTATAAAGCGGAGATTGACAAGCTCAGGGGCGAAAAAATAGACCTTGCCTTTGTCCCCGTTGACCCCCGGCTGGAGGAAAATTACCTGCTGGGCTTGGACTATTTTATGCGTACCGTGGGTGCGCGGCTGGCGGTGCCCATGCATTTCGGCAGCAACAACGCGATTTTTCAGTGGCTGAAGGAAGATTCCGCAGCAAAGGGATACCTGGATAAAATCGCGTTTTTCTCGCAGCGCGGAGAAAAAATTTCATTAAATAATTAATTATATTTCTGGAAAAAGTTGTATAATAGAAGCAGAGGATTATGGAGGTGATTCAAATGAATGACACAGAGGAAAATCTGGCTTTAATGAAAGATATGCTGCCGTTTTGGGATAAGCTGACGGATAAGCAGAAGCAGAAATTAGTCGAGGCAGCCGCCCCGCGCATTTACCGCAAGGGGGAAAGCATTCAGAGCACTTCGGTGCAATGCGCCGGCCTGTTTCTGGTGAGAAAAGGCCAGCTCCGTATCTACATTATTTCGGAAACCGGAAAAGAAATCACGCTTTACCGCTTATTCGACCACGACATCTGCATCTTTTCTGCGGCGTGCATCATGAAGAATATCAATTTTCAGGTTTATGTGGGAGCGGAGCAGGACAGCGACGTCCTGCTGATTCCTACCGAGGTCTACAATCAGCTGAATCAGACCTGCATTGCTGTTTCCGATTATACCAACCAGCTTATGGCTTCACGCTTTTCGGACGTAATGTGGGTGATGGAGCAGGTCCTTTTCACCAGCTTTGACAAACGGCTTGCCCATTTCCTGCTGGAGCAGTCCTCCATTGACGGCACGGACGAATTGGAGATCACCCATGAAGCCATCGCGAACCATATGGGTTCCGCGCGGGAGGTCGTTACGCGGATGCTGAAATATTTTCAGGATGAGGGCATGGTAAAGCTCTCCCGCGGAGTAATTAAGCTCACCGACCGAAAAAAGCTGACCAAGCTGATATAACAGCTTTATACATAATTCACACAAGCAATCCAGCTTCCAAAAATCATGCAAGTCAACGCGGCAGACGTCGCAAATGAGGGAGTATACTTTCTGAATGTAACGAAATTTACAAGTGTTGCCAGCGCTGAAAGTAAAATTACGCGGCTTTATCACAGCCTGAGGGGGCAGCCGTTGGCTGCCCCCTCCTTTTTAGATTTATTCGTTTCAGTAGAACGCTCGTTGAAGGAACCCATGGAATCCGCTGCCGCCAAAGGTGTTCAAAAGCGGGCCGGCCGTTTTGCAGTCCACCCCGTCCGGGCCGCTTCCGGCACCAAAACGGCCTTTTTCGGCTCCGCTTCCTTATTCATTCAATCCGTTCTTGCTCCCTTATAAAATATGTCCGTATGCGTAATTTCGTTACCGTGGGTGGGGTTCAACGGCTATCTTAATTCGCGGTTACAGACAAAATTCAGTCCATAATTGTAATATGATGCATTGACTATACCGATAGTATAATTTTAAAGACTTTTATATTTACAACTCCTCTGTTCTATAGTAAACTTATCTGTAAGAAGCTGTTCCCAAACAGAATAAACGGAGGTATGACTATGCCCTGCATCGTTACAAAAGTAAATGTTAAAATCACCGAAGAGAAAGAGAAAGTTATTAAAGAAAAGCTCGGTAAGGCGATTGCGCTCATTCCGGGAAAATCGGAAAGCTGGCTGATGTTGTCCTTTGAAGATGAATGCCGGCTTTATTTTAAAGGCAGCAAAAACGAGGGTATTGCTTTTGTGGAAATAAAGCTGTTCGGCAAAGCAAGCGGCGACGCCTATGAAAAGCTAACCGCAGCCATTACCGGTATCCTGAATGAGGAACTGGGAATCAGTCCGTCGCAGATCTATGTAAAATATGAGGAGGTGTCGCACTGGGGCTGGAACGGAGGCAATTTTTAGCCTTTGCATCCCGCCTGCGGCTTGACTTAGAAAAGCAGGGAATAACAAGCGCGCTTTTTTTTGATATGATATTCTGTAAAAGACGGGAGGAAAAACGGTTTGGATTGGATTCAGGGAATGCAGAAAGCCATCGATTATATGGAAGACCATCTGCTTGAGCCAACGGCTTATGACCGTATTGCGAAGGCGGCCGGTTCGTCCGTCTTTCATTTTATGCGTATGTTCAATATTCTTACGGGTTTTACTGTGGGAGAGTATATCCGCAACCGCAGGCTGACGCTGGCGGGCCAGGAGCTTGCCCTTTCGGGCGTGAAAATTCTGGACACCGCGCTCAAATACGGTTACGAAACGCATGAATCGTTTACAAAAGCATTCCAGCGGTTCCACGGGGTCTCACCCTCCGGCGCGCGCGAGCCGGGAGTGCAGCTCAAATCCATCGGAAAACTCTCGATCCAGGTCATATTGAAAGGAGACCGTGCATTGAATTACAAATTGATAGAAAAAGAAGCCTTCACGGTAGTCGGCAGGAAAATCAAGGTCAGCACGAAGGACGGAAA
>DATAML010000023.1:0-5576 GCA_036260545.1 Caproiciproducens sp. | reverse complement strand
AATACACATGTCAAACGAAACATCTGCACCTGTGTATCGGTTTGATACACAAAAAGTCCGGGCGGGATACGAGCCGAAAGATCACAACTATGCCGTTTCACCGCCGATTTATGCCACCGCATCCTATGACTTTCGGGATGTGGAAAACGCAGACAACCTTTTTGGCCTGCGGGAAGCCGGATTCCTCTATACCCGTGTGGGAAATCCGACCGTGGCCGTTTTGGAGGAACGCGTAAAGACGCTGGACGGGGCAAGCGCGGCGATTGCGCTGGCTTCCGGCATGGCGGCAATCAGCTATACGCTGCTGAATCTGGCCGAAGGCGGCGGGAGAATTCTGACCTCTCCCTATCTTTACGGCGGCACGGCAGACAGCTTTAAAAAGATTTATCCCAAGCTCGGAATCCATTTTGATCAGGCGAAAAATATTGAAAACCCCGCGGAACTGGCATCGGAGATTAAGCCGGATACGAAAGCGATTTATATTGAAAGCATCAGCAACCCCAATACGGTTCTTCTGGATGTGGACGCAATCGCAAAGGTTGCCCACGCGCATGGGATACCGCTGGTAGTGGACAATACGGTGGCAACGCCCTATCTGTTCAATCCGATTGCGCACGGTGCGGATATCGTGATTTATTCCGCCACCAAGGGACTCAACGGGCATGGCAACCTGATCGCCGGGCTGGTTCTGGAAAGCGGAAAGTTCAACTATATCAGTGAGAAATTCCCCCAGTTTTCCGAAAAGTATTATACGCTCCGCGACGGTGACAACTACCGCAGCTTCCCGGAAGCATTTCCCGAAGCGCCGTTCACCAGCCGGATTCGTTTTAATTATCTCAACTATTTTGGCGCTTCCATTTCGCCCTTTGACGCTTATCTGGCGATCATCGGGCTGGAAACCCTTTCGGAACGCCTGCAGAAGCAGGTGCACAACGCCCTGACGCTGGCGCAGTACCTTTCTTCTCATGAGGCGGTGGAATGGGTTCGCTATCCGGGTCTGAAATCCAGTCCCCATCATGCCCTGTATCAGCGCGACTTTAAAAAAGGCGCGGGCGGGCTCCTGTCCTTTGGCTTCAAGGGAACGCAGAAGCAGCGGGAGGCCTTTCTGGATGCGGTGCGCCTGTTCCATTATCATGTGAATATCGGGGACGCGCGTTCGCTCATCGTCAACTCTCCCAAAACCACCCACGGCGAACTGGAGAGTCATGAAAAGGAAGCCGCCGATATCCCCGACAACCTGATCCGCATATCGGCCGGACTGGAAGACGCGGCTGACCTGATTGCCGATCTGGAACAGGCGTTTCAAAAGGCATTTGAGGAGGCTCAAATATGAAAAATTTGAATAGAATGATCCCCGTCACAGCATTCCTTCTCACCTTAACGGTTTCACTGTCCGCGTGCGGCACAAAGGACGGCGTCAGTCCTCCGCCCGCCTCTCAAAGCGCGGCCCAAAGCGCGGCGGCCCAGAGTACGGATCAGACAAAATATAAATACGGAAAAATCGATATTCCCGGCAAGGACGGTTCCCTGTGCGGCGCGCCGATCTACATAGCTTACGAGAAAGGCTTCTTTGCAGAGGAAGGCTTTGACGTCAATCTGATTTCCGCCGATACCGAAACCCGGAAAATCGGCCTGAACAACGGAACCATTCCGATTGTAAACGGAGATTTCCAGTTCTTCCCTTCCATTGAAGAGGGTGTAAAGGTTAAGGTTGTGGACGGTCTTCACAAAGGCTGCATTACCATTGTCGTTCCGGCAAATTCCCCGATTAAGTCTGCCGAAGACCTGAAGGGCAAGAAAATCGGTGTGGACGAAATCGGCGGAACTCCATTTCAGGTTGCAAGCGTGTGGCTGGAAAACCACGGCGTTGTCGCCAAGGACAACAAGGAAGTGACGTTCGTTCCCTACAATGACGGAAACCTTGAAATCGAAGCCGCACAGAAGGGTGAGATCGACGCGGCCGCCATCTGGGATCCGTTCGGCTCACTGGCTATAAAGAATAAGGGCTTTAAAAAGATATTCGACCTTTCCACCGACCCGCTTTTCTCGGATAAGTATTGCTGCTTCCTGTATGCTTCCGAAAAAGCTCTAAATGAAGACCCCAAAAAAGTGGCGGCACTCCTGCGGGCTTACCATAAGGCGCAGGATTGGATAAGTAAGAATCCGGAAGAGACGGTCAATATTATCTCCGATAAGAAATACTCCGATATTACGGATAAACAGCTTGCCGTCGAACTGATCAAGAGCTACCAGTATCCGTCGCAGGAAGAACAGAATCCGGAAACCGTAAGAAAAAATGTACTGTATTTTGTGCAGCAGCTTTCGAAGATCGGTTACCTTAAAACGAAAGACCCCCATCAGTTTGCGGGCCAGATCTTTCAAGAGGTAAAGGGTTAATGGGTACTGCTTCGGGAGGTGATTCAGAAACAATGAACAACTTCTTATCTCCATTGAAAAACTGTGCCGCGGCTCTGATTTCCGGCCAGAACCGCAGCCCCCAAAAAGCAGTGGCAGCAGTAACAAATAAAAGATACCTGTTTTGGGCGGCGGTTACCCTGGTCGGATTTGTTTTGGCGGAAATCATCAGTCTGACGGTTCCCAACACGCAGGAAGTGAACGATCTTGCTTACCGTGCCGCGCTGGCCGGATTGATTGCACTGTATTTCGGCATTGCCGTGTTTTCGTGGTTTGACGATGCAAGGCGCGCAAAATTCGTGAGCCGTGCTCCCTTTCGTTTTGCAATGGGCCTAGTTCTTGCCGTATGGGATTTGCTAAGCACCAAGCTTGCTATCCTTCCCATGCCCTTTTTCCCCGGGCCTTCCAAGGTGACGGGGGTCATTCTGGATGAATACGCTTTTTTGCTGGAGAATACCGGATATTCTCTGCGCCTGTTCTTTATCGGCTTTCTGTCCGGCATCGTTCTGGGCGTGGGTACGGGAATACTTATCGGCTGGTTCCCGAAGGTTTACTATTGGGTGTTCCCGGTTCTGAAAATCACCGGGGTTGTCCCGGCGGTGGCGTGGATGCCCTTTGCGCTGACAGTATTGCCGACTTCGTTTATGGCAGGCGTATTCCTTATCACAATCTGCGCATGGTTCCCGGTTGCGTTTATGACGGCGCAGGGCATTGAAAGCACCCACAGGGTCTATTATGAAGTGGCGAAAACCCTTGGCGCAAAACAGAGCTACCTGCTGTTTCATGTGGCTCTGCCCAACGCGGTTCCGCAGATTTTCAACGGGGTTTCCACCGCGAACGGCCTTGCCTTTACAACGCTTGTCGTTTCTGAAATGATGGGGGCAAAGGGTGGGCTCGGCTATTACATCAACTGGGCAAAAGCATGGTCTTCCTACTACAAGGTGTACGCTGCGATCATCATTATGGCTGTACTCTTTTCTCTGATTTTGAAAGCCATCGATCTGCTTCAGAACCGGCTGTTGATCTGGCAAAGGGGGCTTGTGAAATGAGCCGTGAAAATCTCATTGAAATTACGTCGGTCGACCGCAGCTATGTGGATACGGGCGACAACACAGTTGAGGCTCTCCGGGAAATCGGCCTCTCCGTCCGAAAGGGTGAATTCATCTCAATCATCGGCCCTTCCGGCTGCGGAAAAACCACGCTGCTGCGCCTGATTGCGGGGCTTGACAGGCCGGAAGCCGGCAAAATCACGCTGGAGGGCGAAGAGATCACCGGGCCCGGCCCCAATCTCGGCTATGTGTTTCAGCAGGGCAGCCTTTTCCCGTGGCTGACGGTGGAAAAGAACATTGCGGTCGGGCTGAAGGCCAGAGGCGTATATCAGAAAAACAAAGCGGATGTGAGCCGGTTCATTGAGCTGGTGGGACTGGGCGGCTTTGAAAAATCCTATCCGCACCAGATTTCCGGCGGCATGGCGCAGCGCGTGGCCATTGCGCGGGCGCTGATTAACCGTCCTGCCGCGCTGCTGCTGGATGAACCCATGGGCGCTTTGGACGCCTTTACCAGAGCCGATCTGCAGGATAAGCTGCTGGAGCTTTGGAGGCAGGACAGCACAACAATGATTCTTGTGACGCATGACGTAGACGAAGCCGTTTATTTAAGCGACCGGATTGTAATCATGACGCCGCGCCCCGGTAAAATCAGCGAAATACTGGAGGTTCGTCTGCCAAGACCCCGAGACAGGGGCAGCGACGATTTTATACTGAACCGCAAAAACATACTGGAAAAACTGCATTTTGCAAGCGTTGCACCGCAACCGGAATATACGATATAAGGAGAAATTGGAATGTCGGAAAAGCGTCAACTCAGACAAATTGCCATCTACGGAAAAGGAGGAATCGGCAAATCCACTACAACGCAGAATCTTACCGCGGGCCTGGCGGAAGCGGGCAAGCATGTTCTGGTCGTAGGCTGCGACCCAAAGGCCGATTCCACAAGACTGCTGTTAGGGGGACTCAATCAGAACACGGTGCTTGACACCATGCGCGAAACCGGAGGCACAGTAGAGCTGGAGGATATCATGCGCGAGGGTTATCGCGGCATAAAATGCGTGGAATCCGGCGGCCCGGAACCGGGGGTTGGCTGCGCGGGGCGCGGAATCATTACCTCCATCAGCCTGCTTGAACGGCTCGGCGCGTACACCGATGATCTGGATTACGTCTTTTACGATGTGCTGGGTGACGTTGTGTGCGGCGGGTTTGCCATGCCGATCCGGGAAGGAAAGGCCAAGGAAATTTACATTGTGGCCAGCGGCGAAATGATGGCGCTGTATGCCGCCAATAACATTTCAAAGGGAATTGCAAAATACGCGCAGAAGGGCGGCGTCCGCATAGGCGGCATTATCTGCAACAGCCGCAACGTAGACCGGGAGGTCGAGCTGCTGCGCGCTTTTTCAAAGGAGCTTGGTACGCAGCTGATTTACTTTGTTCCCCGCGATAACGTGGTACAGCGGGCGGAGATACGGCGTAAAACCGTTATCGAATACAGCCCTGAGGCGCGCCAGGCGCAGGAATACCGCAATCTTGCCAAGGCGATTGACGAGAATGAGATGTTCACCATTCCAAAGCCTATGACACAGGCCCGGCTGGAGGAAATTCTGATGGAATACGGCCTTCTGGATACGGTGGAGGATTACGTTATTTAGTAATATAAAATCAAAATAAAATGATAAGCGAGAGGGATGTACTATGAAAAATCGCATTCTTTCAGGAATAGGGGCTGTTTTGTCCGGCGTGCTCATTTCAATCGGGCCGCAGACCGTTTTTAAGTTATGTGAGGCAAAAGCAGACGGCAGCTGGATGAAGTGCCATTGGGCAGGGCAGGCGGAGCTTGGAATCGGCCTTTTGATTGCTGTTCTGGGAGTGCTGCTGCTGATTTTTTCATCCCGGCAGGCGCGTCTGGGACTGAGCATCGCGGTTACCCTTGCAGGGATTTTTGCCCTGCTGATTCCCACTGTTTTAATCGGCGGATGCATGATGAAAACCATGGCGTGCCAAAGCGTTACTTTCCCGGCCCTTGAGGTGATCGGTATCCTTACCGTTGCCGGCTTTGCGTTTAACTCGGCCTTCTTATTTCTTTCAGATCGGAAGGGAAAAGAAGGGAAT
>DATAML010000013.1:0-5085 GCA_036260545.1 Caproiciproducens sp. | reverse complement strand
CTGGCGGTCGGTATCCTCTTTGCCCATGAAAATTTCGCACTCCATGCCCATCAGCGCGGCGACCGTTGCGGTGGCAACGCCGTGCTGTCCCGCACCGGTTTCGGCGATCACTCTGGTCTTGCCCATCTTTTTCGCAAGGAGTACCTGCCCCAGCACATTGTTGATTTTATGGGAGCCGGTATGGTTCAAATCCTCGCGTTTCAGGTAAATTTTTGCGCCGCCTAAATCCTTCGTCATTTTCTCCGCGTAATAAAGCAGAGAGGGGCGCCCCGCATAATTCGCAAGCAAATTCTTCAGCTCTCGTTTATACTCCGGGTCGTCCTTATAATGCGTATAGGCTTCTTCCAGTTCGAGCACTGCGTTCATCAAGGTTTCGGGAATATACTGCCCGCCGTAATTCCCGTATCTTCCGTTTATCATTTATATCATACTCCTGACTTTACTGATAAATTCCGCCATCTTTCCGCTGTCCTTCAGCCCGTCGGTTTCCACGCCGCTGCTGACGTCTACGCAATAAGGATGCAGTATTTTTATGGCATCCGCCACGTTCCGGCAGTCCAATCCGCCGGCTAAAAAATAAGGCTTTTTGATAGGGGGGATGACGCTCCAGTCAAAGCTTTTGCCGCTGCCGCCCTGTTCGCCCGGAACGTAGGTGTCCAGCAGCAGATAATCGCAGGGGAGACAGCTCGCGGATAAAATCTGCTCGCGGCTTCGCACGGAAACAGCTTTGATAATCGGAACGCTTATTTTAGCGCGAAGGCTTGCAATATAGCCTTCGTCCTCGTTTCCGTGGAGCTGAACCGCGTCCAAAATACCCGCCTGCACAAGGGACGCAATGGCGTTGATTTCTTCATTGACGAATATGCCGACCGCCTTTATCCCGCCATCCAGCGCGGATTTCAGCTTCCGAGCGGTGTCGGCATCCACCTGCCGGCGGCTTTTGGCAAACACGAACCCGATATAATCCGGATGGAATTGGTTGGCCGCAAGGATATCCTCCATACGGGTCAAACCGCATATTTTAACCTTCGTCATACCGTTCATCCGCTCAGGCGGTGCAGCTCCGCTTTTTTGTCCTTGCTGCGCATCAGCGTTTCCCCAATCAGCACCGCGTTCACATTCTCCTGCCGGAGCAGCGCGACATCCCGCGCCGTGCGGATGCCGCTTTCCGCCACATACAGAATATTTTCCGGTACAAGGGTGCGCAGACCGGTGCAGGTGTTCAGATCGACCTCAAAGGTTTTCAGGTTGCGGTTGTTTACGCCGATCACCCTAGCCCCTGCCCGCAGAGCGGATTCCGCCTCGTCTCTTGTATGGGCTTCCACAAGGGCGGAAAGCCCGAGCCGGTCACAGACGGAAATATACTTTTTAACGGTGTCCGTGTCAAGCAGCGCGCAGATCAGCAGAACTGCGTCCGCGCCAAGAATCTTTGCCTCATAAATCTGATACTCGTCAATGGTAAAATCCTTGCGCAGTATTGGGATTTTCACTGTTTGCCGGATCTGTGAAAGATAGTCGTTGCTGCCCTGAAAAAAGTCCGGCTCTGTCAGCACCGAGATTGCGTCTGCCCCGGCTGCTTCGTACTCCTGCGCAATGGCAAGATAGGGGAAATCTTCCGCGATGACGCCCTTGGAGGGCGACGCTTTTTTTACCTCGCAGATAAAAGCCATTCCGCCTTTTTTCAGCGCTTTTTCAAAACGGAAATCAGAGCCATTTTCGCATTGCAAAGCATGTTCCCGCATCTGCCCGGGAGAAACGAGTGCTTTGGCCTTTTCCACCCGGATTTTCGCAGCCCGCGCGATGTCGTCCAGAATCATTGGGCCGCCTCTTGGGATAAGCGGACGAATTGATTGAGCTTCTCCATTGCCTTGCCGCTGTCGATGGTTTCCGCCGCCAGCTTCACGCAGTCCTGCAGGGTAAGACCGTCTTTTCCCATGTACAGACAGACCGCGGAGTTCAGCAGGACGACGTCGCGCTTCGGCCCGGTTTTGCCGGAAAGGATATCCCGCGCGATTTTCGCGTTCTCCTGCGGGTCCCCACCCACGAGGTCTTCGGGCCTGCAATATGAAAAGCCGTACTGAGCGGGGTCTAAAACGAAGCGGTTCAGCTTTCCGCCGTTTACCTCGCACACCGAAGTTGCGCCGCACAGGGAGATTTCATCCAGTCCATCCTGCCCGTGCACAACCATTGCCCGCTTGACGCCGAGATTTGCCAGAACCTTTGCAAGCGGTTCCACTAAATCCTCGTCGTAAACACCCAGAAGATGGAGGTTGGCTCCGGCAGGGTTGGCCAGAGGCCCCAGAATGTTGAAGATGGTGCGTACGCCGAGCTCACGCCGAACCGGCGCGGCGTACTTCATGGAAGCGTGGTAGACCGGCGCGAACATGAAGCAGATGCCGATTTCTTTCAGAATCTGCGCGCTCTGTTCCGCCGAAAGGTCAAGACGGACGCCCAGTGCCTCCAGCAGATCGGCGCTGCCGCATTTGCTGGAAACACTGCGGTTGCCGTGCTTTGCCACCGGCACCCCCGCCGCGGAAACGACGATGGCGGAAATAGTGGAGATATTGAACGTATAGGCTTCGTCGCCGCCGGTTCCCACGATGTCGAGCACGTCGGTTTCCCGGCTTAACTTGGTGCAGTGGTCGCGCATGGCGGCCGCGCTGGCGGTAATTTCATCGATGCTTTCACCCTTCATGCGCAGGGCGGTCAGGTAGGCGCTGATCTGTGTGTTTGTGGCCGCACCCTCCATAATTTCATCCATGACCGCTTTCGCGGTATCGTACGGCAGGTTTTCCTTGTTGACTAAACTGTGAATCGCTGTTGCAATCATATTGATTCCCCTCCAATAGATAAAAAGTTTTGTATTATTTTTGCGCCCTGCGGCGTCAGAATGGACTCAGGGTGGAACTGCAGGCCGTATATTTCATAATCCCTGTGCTGAACGGCCATAACCTCGTGCTTTTCGTCTTCGGCGATGACAAGCAGTTCTTGGGGCAGCGTTTCCCGCTCCGCAATCAGGGAGTGGTAGCGCCCGGCTGGGATTTCGGGCGGCAGGCCCCGGAACAGTTTGTATTCGTTTTGTAAACGGATACGGCTCTGCTTACCGTGCATCAGTTCTTTCGCGTGGATGATCTTCGCCCCGAATGCCTCGCAGATTCCCTGATGCCCGAGGCATACACCGAGGATGGGTACGGTGCCTTTCCGCTTCCGCACAAGCTCTTCGCAGATTCCGGCCGCTTGCGGGAAGCCGGGCCCCGGAGAGAGGATGATGTGGGAAGGGCGCAGCTGCGCGGCCTGTTCCACCGTAAGCTCGTCGTTCCGCACCACGCGGATGTCTTTGCGAAAGCAGCCGATCATCTGAACAAGGTTGTAGGAAAAACTGTCGTAGTTATCGATCAGCAGAATCATCAGCCGTTCACCTCATTTGCGGCCTGAATGGCCTGTATTACCGCCTTTGCTTTGTTGGCGGTCTCTTCGTATTCGTTTTCCGGAACGCTGTCGGCAACAATGCCGGCGCCCGCCTGCACATAGACCTTATCGCTCTTTTTTACCGCCATCCGTATGGCGATGCATACGTCCATATTTCCTGAGAAATCAAGATAGCCGATTGCGCCGCCGTAAATGCCCCTTGCCTGCGGCTCAAGCCCGTCAATGATCTGGCAGGCCCTGATTTTCGGCGCGCCGGAGAGCGTGCCCGCCGGGAGCATGGCGGCTATCGCGTCGCAGGCATCCTTATCCTGCCGCAGATTGCCGGTTACGACGGAGGCGATGTGCATCACCTTGGAGTAGCGGTGAATGACCTGGTAGGCCTCCACATTGACCGAGCAGAACTCCGCAATTCTGCCGATATCATTGCGGGCTAAGTCCACCAGCATATTGTGCTCGGCCAGCTCCTTTTCGTCCGCGAGCAACTCGCGTTCCAGCGCCTCGTCCTCCTGCTCCGTCTTTCCCCGCGGCCTTGTTCCGGCAACCGGGAAAGTGGCCAGCCTGCCGTGCGTCAGCTTCACCAGGGTTTCCGGGGAAGTCCCCGCAATCTGGACTTCGTTGTTCTCAATAAAAAACATATAGGGGGAAGGATTGGTGGTGCGCAGCACGCGGTAGGCGTTGAGCAGGCCGGAATGATAATCGGCTTCGAACCGTCTGGAAATCACGGCCTGAAAAATATCGCCGTTGTGGATGTATTCTTTCGTCCTTTCCACCATGGCACAGTACTGGTCTTTCGTGACATTGCAGCGGAATTCCGGGCAGGCGTCCGCCTGGGGATGGGGCAGGGGAGAAGGATCGGTAATAATTTCGATGATGCGCCCAATTTCTTCTGCCGCTTTCCGGTAACCCTGTTCGCCGTCGGAGGTTTTCATGTTGACGACGACTGAGATTTTCTGTTTCAGATGGTCGTAGGCGATCACCTTGTCAAACAGCATGAGGTCAAGCTCCGGGAACTCGCTTTCTTTAAGCCGGAGCACCGGTTCGGCGTATCCGAACATTTCGTAGGCGAAATAGCCGACGAATCCGCCGGTAAACGAAGGCATATCCGGGAGGATGGGGGATTTGTAGTCGGCTAAGATTTTCCGGATTTCCTCCATGGGGTTTTCGGTGCGGACTGTTTTGGTTATGCTGCCGGTTATATGGATGCTATGGTTTCGGCAGGTCACATTCATTACGGGGTCAAAGCCTAAAAAGGAGTACCGTCCCCATCGCTCGCCGCCTTCGATGCTTTCCAGCAGATAATATTTTTTACTCAGCCGGGAAAGCTTCTGGAGCATCACAATCGGGGTGACAAGATCGGCGTAGATTTCCCTGCAAACCGGGATTACGCGGTAATCGTTTCGAAAACCGCTTATTTCCGAAAGGGTCGGTTTTAACATACGGTTCACTCCTTTTTGAAAATTAAATATAAAAAAGCCTTTGCCCCTAAAAAGGGACAAAAGCTTAAATTGCTTCTGCGATGCCACCCAAGTTGGTGAAAATTCACCCGCTCATTTTACATACCATCATATGTACCCCACTGATAACGGACAGGGTTCCCGTCAGCGCCTACTCTCCATTATGGATTTTGGGCTGCCCTCGCAAGTCCATTCGGTAAAA
>DATAML010000011.1:0-1732 GCA_036260545.1 Caproiciproducens sp. | reverse complement strand
TTTCTTCTCGGCAACAGCCTGGCAGATTTCCACGTTGATATTTTCTTCCCTGTACCCTTCGAGGTATTCAGTAAAACAGTAATCGGGAACCGCGCAGGTGCAGCCGAGCCGCTCCATTTCCGCGCCCATCGGCGGCACCACAGAAAAGAGCGCCTCATAGTTCGGAAGGTTCATTTTCACGGAAGCGACGATTACCTCCGGGAGTTCTTTCAATATAACATGATAGTCCCTGTATGCATCTTTTTGCAGCAGATAGCTTTCCACCTGAGACAGCTTCCGGGTGGCCTCCACAATTTCCTTCATCAGCTCGCCCTTTTTTCGCTGCAAAAGTTCCTGTTCGGGCATTCCGTCCCGTACCTTTTTAATTTCTTCAATGGTAAACCCCATCTGGCGCAGGGCCAGTATCTGGTGCAGGGCGGGAAGCTGCTGCGAGGTATAGTACCGGTATCCGCTCGTTTTGTCGATACAGGCCGGCCGGAGCAGGCCGATGTCGTCGTAGTAGCGCAGCGCCTTTATCGTGACATGGTTCATCTGCGCAAACAGTCCGATCCGGTAGACCGGGCTTTCCTCCCGCTCGCACGGGTCGCACTGATATTGACCGTTCATAACAGACACCTCCAAGAAATATCTCCTACCGGCGGCACAGGCTGCCGCCGGTAAACCATTCAAACGAATAATACGTGCGGACGACCGCTAAAATAAAACCGCCTTGCGCTCTGTGGCTGTGCGGCTTAAGCCCAACGGCGAATCCGGCTTGAACGAACGGATTATTCCCAACGAAAAAATTTAACGGACAGGGCAATTCCCACCGCGGTCAGCGCCAGAAGGTATACGACCGGAAAGACCACGTTCTCCTGCGTAAGCCCGAGAGAGTACGTCTTGAGCAATTTGATTCCCTGCGTCAGCGGCAATATATTTGATGCGTATTGCAGCGGCTTTGGAAAAATCTCGTAAGGAATCGTTGCGCCGGAAAGAAACAGCATCGGGAAATAGACGGCGCTGGTCGCCACGTTCGCGATTTTGATGTTTTTGCACAGGCTGGCCAAAAGCATTCCCAGACTGTACATGGAAACCAGCACCAGCAGATAGGCCAAAAGGAAGTTTGGCAGGGAACCTCTCATGTGATAACCGAAAAACAGCTTCACCACCGCAAAAACGACCAGCGAGGACACGAAGCAGAAAACCATCTGAATCAATCCCTGCACCAATAATAACACAGACGGGCTGGTGGGTGTTACAAAAAAGTGTTTCAGTATCTTTTTGTCCCGGTAATCGGCAAGCGTAAGGGGAATACCCATGAACGCGGTGGCACAGACGCCCACGGTGATCAGCGCGCCGAAGGAGCTTTCCAAAAGTGTATAATCCGCGCCGTCAAAGGCGGGCTTTCCCGCACTGATAAAGCCAATCAGGGCAATGATCCCGGCAGGCATGACGATCCCGAAAAAGACAGAATCCGGGCAGCGCAGGCTCAGGCGCCCCTCAGTTTTCAAGAGCTTTAAAAATCTGTTCATCCGATCTTCTCCTCCTCACCCATATACCACAGATATGCTTCCTCCAGCCGCTGGAAGGGACTTTGCTCGATCAGTTCCTTTACCCCGCCGCTTGCCACGGTTTTTCCATCCCTCAGGATGCAGACGCGGTCACAGAGGACTTCCACCTCATCCATATAATGCGAAGTCAGCAGGATGGTGGTCTGCCGCTCCTTCAGCTCGTTCAGCTGCTTCCAGACCTC
>DATAML010000009.1:0-7771 GCA_036260545.1 Caproiciproducens sp. | reverse complement strand
CAGCTTTGTCTTCGGCGTGATTTTTTCGCGCAGCTCCTTTGCGGTAAGGCGGAATTTATTTTCCTGTTTGGTCTGAATGACGACCGGCACGCCCCCCGCCATCTCGGTCAAAGGCACGTAGCATACAAAGCTCGGCTCAGGGATCAGAACTTCCTCGCCGGGATTGATCAGGCAGCGAAGGCAGAGGTCGATTGCCTCGCTTCCGCCGACCGTGACAAGGACCTCGGAATCCGGCTGATACTCGGTATGGTAACGGCGTTTGAGCCAGCGGCAGATTTCTTCCCTCAATTCGATGAAGCCGCGGTTCGGCGAATACCACGTTTTCCCGTCCTCAAGCGTTTTGATACCCTCCTGCCTCACGTGCCATGGCGTTGAGAAATCGGGCTCGCCGATGGAAAGGGAAATGACATGATCCATCTCGTTTGCAATGTCAAAGAAGCGGCGGATTCCGGACGGCTTTAATTGCTTGACTTCCTCATTGAGCATGAGTTGGTAATCAATCACAGAGCACACTCCTTCTTTCATCCTTGTCCTCTTCCGGATTAAGGATAATTCCGCCGTCCTTATAACGGGTCAGTATGAAGTGCGTGGCTGTGGAAAGCACCGAATCAAGGGTGGAAAGGCGGCGCATGACGAACATGGCGATTTCCTGCATACTGCGGCCATGCACTTTTACGGCAAGGTCGTAGCCGCCAGACATCAGATAGACGCTCTCCACTTCCTCAAACTGCATGATACGGTTGGCAATCTCGTCAAAACCGCGGTCGCGCTTTGGCGAAACGCGAAGCTCAATCAGGGCGCTTGCCTTGTTTTCATCGATTTTTTCCCAATTTATCAGCGCTTTATAACCGCGGATCACGCCGGCCTTTTCATAGGCGGCGATCGCCTCGGCCACCTCGCTCTCCGGTTTATT
This sequence comes from Caproiciproducens sp., assembly GCA_036260545.1. Classification (GTDB taxonomy): domain Bacteria; phylum Bacillota; class Clostridia; order Oscillospirales; family Acutalibacteraceae; genus DATAML01. The sequence goes on along the minus strand of DATAML010000009.1, from coordinate 6,858 downwards.
CAGCATTACGGCCAGCTGTGCGGTGGAAAGACGTGCATTCTCATCCAACAGGTTTAACAAACGATCCATAATTATAAGCTCCTCCTAAATATTAATTATGCTCTTTCAGCCGTTTCCGGCTGTAAGAGCACTTATTCGATCGGTAAAAATTTCGGCTCGCGACGGATATAAATCGTGAAATGGTGGAAGCCGGCCTGCTGCAGTACGCTCAGTCCCTGCTCAACACCGCCGCCAACGTCCGCCCAGCGGTGGGCGTCCGAGCCGACGGTGATCAGTTTTCCTCCCAGCTCACGGTAGCGCCGGATAATAGGAAGGTCTGGCATCGGTCTGCCGAGCTTCTGGCGGAAGCCGGAGGTATTTACCTCAAGTGCCTTACGCTTTTTGATCAGCGCCGTTAAAACCTGATCGATCCTGTCCCGAAAAAGGTCATCGTCGATTTCAAGGCCGCGTTCGCCGACTATGTAACGCCAGGGGTAGGTCAGGTGGGCCAGCGAATCGAATTTGCCCCATTCAATCATGTCCATCATCTCATCAAAATAGCGGCTGAGCGCGTCATTGATCTCAATTTTCGAATAGTCCAACTCGTAAAAATCTGCCAGACTTTTTACGTTGTGAACGGAAGCGAGCACAAAATCGAAGTCACAGGCGTCTAAAGCATCCTGCGCGGCGGCCTGATTCTGCATGGGCTGCCCGATCTCCACGCCCGCGAATACATGCAGGCGGCTATGAAAAACAGCGGAAGCCTTGCGCGCTTCAAAATAGGACTGGCGGATACTGCGGTCATAAGCTTCCTGCGCATAAGTGTTGCACTCGCAGTGGTCGGTCAGCGTCATCGAGTAAAGTCCCAGACGCGCCCCGTTTTCACACATCATCATGGTCGGGTCGTCGCCGTCGCGCGAACAGTCCGAATGTGTGTGACTGTCGGATATATACCGATATTTCATGGTTTTCCTCCGGTCATTTCCGGGAAATTCCGATAAAATTTAAGGCTGTATCCCAATTTTACCGCGCTTCCCGAAAATTTTTATTACATTTTTTCAATTAATTATTTGAAATTCTTTTATATATATAGTAACATAAAAATATATATAATTATACGTTACTAATAAATATTTCGAGGAAAAAATAAAGCCATTATTTTAAACAGTTTGACCATTCTGTCTAAGCACGGCTGCGTGCGCTATTGACAAGTATTGAAATCTCGTTCATAATAATGAATAAACCATGAATAATTTAATCTGGAGGTATTCATAAAATGCGTGCTGTAATCACGGTTCTAGGGAAAGATATGGTGGGTATCCTTGCTCGCGTCTCCGCAATCTGCGCGGAAAACGGCGTAAATGTCGTCGAGGTCACCCAGTCCATTCTTCAGGATCTTTTCGCCATGATCATGGTTGTTGATATTTCAAAGTCCCGCGTGCCATTTAACGAGCTTTCAGACAAGCTTACCGCCATCGGCGAGGATATGAATCTGACCGTTCACGTTATGCACGAGGATATTTTTAATTCCATGCACCGAATCTAAATCCGTTTTAAATTCTGTTCCTTACCAAAGAACAGATATTTTTTTGTACTATTTCAGAAAGGTTGATTTGCAGGATGATCAATTCGCACGATATACTGGAAACCATCAATATGATTGACAATGAAAATCTTGACGTGCGCACCATCACAATGGGCATTTCGCTGCTGGACTGCATTGACTCGGACGTGAACAAAGCGTGTGACAAGATTTATGACAAAATCTGCCGCTACGCCGGCAATCTTGTAAAAACCGGCGAGGACATCAGCAAGGATTACGGCATTCCGATCATCAACAAGCGGATTTCCGTAACGCCGATTGCAATGGTTGCCGGAGCATGCCCCGACAAAAGCCCCGTGCACTTTGCAAAAGCGCTTGACCGGGCCGCAAAGACCACCGGCGTAAACCTGATCGGCGGTTACTCCTCCCTTGTGCACAAGGGTTTCAGCCCCGGCGATTACGCCCTGATTTCCAGCATTCCGGAGGCACTGAGCGAGACAGATTTCGTCTGCTCTTCCGTGAACGTGGGCACCACCAAGGCCGGCATCAACATGGACGCCGTTGCAAAAATGGGCGGTATCGTCCGCGAACTCGCCGAGGTAACCGTGGATAACAAATGCTTCGGCGCGGCAAAGCTGGTCGTCTTCTGCAACGCGCCGGAGGACAACCCTTTCATGGCTGGCGCGTTCCACGGAACGGGCGAACCGGACTGCGTAATCAACGTGGGTGTTTCCGGCCCGGGCGTTGTGCGTGCGGCGCTTGCAAAGGCTCCGGACTGCGATCTGTCCGAGGTAGCGGATATCATCAAAAAGACCGCGTTCAAGGTAACCCGCATGGGTCAGCTGGTCGCGCAGGAAGCTTCCCGCAGGCTCTACGTGCCGTTTGGCATTGTGGACCTTTCGCTTGCCCCTACTCCGGCAATCGGCGACTCCGTGGCCTATATTCTGGAGGAAATGGGGCTTGAAAGCTGCGGCGCGCACGGCACGACGGCAGCCCTTGCTCTTTTGAACGACGCCGTCAAAAAAGGCGGTATCATGGCATCTTCCCATGTCGGCGGGCTTTCCGGCGCGTTCATCCCGGTGACGGAGGACGCGGGCATGATCGCCGCTGCGCGCCGGGGCGCGCTGAGCATCACAAAGCTGGAGGCAATGACGGCCGTCTGCTCCGTCGGGCTGGACATGATCGTCATTCCAGGCGATACGCCGGCAGAAATCATTTCCGCGATTATTGCGGATGAAGCGGCAATCGGCATGGTAAATTCAAAGACAACGGCTGTCCGCGTGATTCCTGCAATCGGCAAAAAAGTCGGAGAGGAACTGGACTTTGGCGGACTGTTCGGCAGCGGCCCCGTAATGGAAGTCAATCGCTACTCGCCGCTTAAATTTATTCAGCGCGGCGGCCGAATTCCTGCTCCGATGCAAAGTCTTAAAAATTAACTAAAAATTTTCAACTTTTCAACTATATTTGTTTATTTGTATTGTAAATGAGATTCTAACTGATATAATATCATTACTGTGTCAGTGAATCTTCCGGGAAACACTGATTCAATAGGGTGCCCGGACTGTCCGGATGATAACCGGGCGGCCGAATGCGCACCCGTATTTACTCAGCGGTTCCTTCATTCGAATTATCAAGGAGGTGCAGTCAATATGCAGGATTTAGTAAAGCAGATCGTTGAAATGGATCGAAAAGCAAGACAGATCACCGACGCTGCCCAGATGGAAAAGGTCAGTTCCGAAAAGGAAATCGCGGAGAGGCGCGAACAAATCCGCAACGACTATATCGCCCGCGCAAGAAAGCGGATCAGCATAAACGAACCCAACGAGCGTGCTGCCGCCGAAGCCGACTGGGAAGAAAAAAAGAAAAAGTACGCTGAACTTTCACGCAAGCTTGACGAGCTTTACAGCCAAAAAGGCGACGAATGGGTAAAAGAAATTGTCGCCAGAGTTATAGGGGAGTGATGCCAATGCTTTCCACCCTGTCTTCCAACGTTATCATCGCGAAAGCCCTCGCAATGTACGGGCATCGGCTGACCGACGAAGACTACCGGAACCTTATGGCCTGCCAAACCGTCGGGAATGTGGCTTCGTACCTGAAAAGCCACACCGTGTACGGAAAGACGCTGGCGGGAATAAACGAAAACAATATTCATCGCGGTCAGCTGGAAGCAAGGCTGAAACAAAAGCTCTTTGAAGACTACGCCCTGCTTTGCCGGTACGAAATTTCCATAGGCGAACACTTTTCAAGATATCTGATCGTACGGAGTGAAATTGAGCAGATCCTGCAGAGTATCATATTCCTGAATTCCGGGAAGCCGGAGGAATACCTGTTCGATATGCCGGATTATCTCAACCAGCATACGCACATCAATCTGGCCGCGCTGACCCTGATCAAGGACTTTGACGGCCTGCTTGACGCGTTGGAACATACGCCGTACCAAAAGATTCTTGAACCCTTCGCTCCCGTGCAGGGAGATAAAATTGATTACATGGGCATTGAAAACAAGCTTTACACCTATCTGTTTTCCAATGCTTTTGAAGTGATTGACAAATATACGCACGGAGAAACCGCGAAGCAGCTCCGGGAAATCTTCAATTCCTATGTCGATCTGCTCAATTACGCGCGCATCGTGCGTCTGAAGGTTTTCTACAGCGCAGAACCTGATTTCATCCGCGGATCTCTCCTTCCCTTCGGTGACGTGAGCCCCCGGATTCTGGAGGAAATGGCTGCCGCGGAAAACGAGGAACAGGTCACGGCCGTTATGGGAAGGACCTCCGCCGGGAAACGTTTTTTAAATGTTCCCCACACATATATTGATGAAATCCCGAACCGCGCAAAATATAAGGTATGCCGTCATGACATCCATTTCTCAACCCACTCTTCCGTCGTTCTGATGTCATACGTATTTATTACCCAGGCGGAAATTACGGACATTATCACGATTATCGAATCGATCCGTTACAAGCTTCCGCCGGAGGAAATTTCAAAATTACTCACCGTCTATAATTTTAACAGAAAGGAGTAATGGAGTATTGGCTGTTTTAAAAGTTGAAGTTGTCAGTATTATAGGAAGAATGGCCGACCTGGATAAGGTCACCGCATTATGCGGAAGATCCTGTGTGTTCCACCCGGATAATGCGCTTTCCTTCTATTCGGATACGGCGGATTTCACCCCGCTGAACGAAGAAAATCCCTATCTCCAGCCGCTGCAGCAGCTCACCGCTTCACTGGGCGGAGCAAAGAAAAAGCTTGAGCTTTTAAGCGCGGACGAGGTCGAAAAAATCAATTTCAGCCCGGATGATTTTCACTCCTATGTGGAAACCATCACCACCTCGTTCAACGACCTGCTCAAGCAGCGCGCGGACGCACAGGAAAAAATACAGTATTATACCCAGCAAATCGAGGATTTCAGCCACTTTATAGGATTGAACCTGAACCTAGACGAAATTCAGGAATGCGAGTACATCAAGGTGCGCTTCGGCTCGCTCCCGAAGGAGAGCTACTCAAAACTGGCGTCTTATAAGGAAAACCCATATATCGTGTTCTTCCCGTGCACAAGCGACGACACGCACTTTTGGGGAGTCTACTTCTCGCCGATTGACATGGTCAGCGAGGTTGACCGCATTTTTGCAAGCCTGTATTTTGAAAAAACACAGCTGACGGAAATGACCGGCAGCCCCGAACTGGCGGTAGAAGGGCTTCGAAGCAAACGCGATGAAGAAATCAGCAAAATCCAGCGTGTAGATGAGAAATTTGACGAATTATGGAAAAACAGCAAGGAGGTATGCCAAAAGCTTTATTCCTGGCTTACCGAACAATCCGTTTATTTCGGTATCCGCCGCTATGCGGCCCGATACAATGAAAGCTTTATCCTGACCGGATGGATCCCGGCGGAAAAGGAAAGTCTCATTAAAGCCGAACTGGATAAGATCGAATCGGTCGAATACAGCTTTGAAGGCGCGGAGGAGGAAAAAACACATTCCCCGCCGGTCAAGCTGAAAAACAAAGCTTTATTCAAGCCCTTTGAATTTTTTATTGATATGTACGGCCTGCCTGCCTACGACGAGATTGACCCCACCCCGTTCGTCGCCATCACGTACATACTGCTGTTCGGCATTATGTTCGGAGACCTCGGTCAGGGAATCTGTGTTTCCTTAGTCGGATGGTATATGTGGAACAAAATGAAGATGAAACTCGGCAGAATCCTGATTCCGTGCGGCATTTCTTCCGCAATATTCGGAACGGTGTTCGGTTCGGTGTTCGGATTTGAAAACGCGCTGAACCCGCTTTACAAGCTTCTTTTGGGTATGGATGAAAAACCGATCGAAGTAATGAAGCCTGCCACGACCAATATGATCATCTATTCCGCAGTTGGAATCGGCGTTTTACTGGTGATCGTCGCAATACTGATCAACATTTATTCCTCCCTCCGGCGGAAACGCTATGAAAGCGCTCTGTTCGGCCCGAACGGAGTTGCCGGCCTGATCTTCTACGGATCGCTGATCGTCGGTTTTGGCGGACAGATTGTATTCGGATGGAAAATTGTAAGCCCGGTATTCATTCTGTGCTTTATTATTCTTCCCCTGGTCTCCATGCTGTTCCGGGAGGTTTTGGGGAAACTGGCCGAGCGCAGACCCGACTGGAAACCCGAAAGCTGGGGCGAATACATTACCCAGAATTTCTTTGAGGTATTCGAGTTTCTTCTCAGCTTTGCAACCAACACCATGAGTTTCCTGCGTGTTGGCGCGTTTGTGCTTGTCCATGCCGGTATGATGATGGTTGTATTTACTCTGGCTCAAATGGGCAGCGGCATCGGATATCTTCTGGTAATTATCATAGGCAACCTGTTTGTCATGGCTCTGGAGGGCCTGCTGGTCGGTATTCAGGTTCTCAGACTTGAGTTCTATGAAATGTTCAGCCGCTTCTTCGACGGAGACGGCCGTCCGTTTGACCCGGTTGTTGTTCGCGCCGAGCAGTAAAACCGCTTTTATCATCTTGTAATAATTAAAACTTTTGGAGGTAAATATTATGAATTCCGTATTATTTATGTTACCCGCCGCAGCCCTTGTTGCATCCGTTGTCATTGCCATTAAGGCCGTTAGGAACGGTAAAAAGCCTGCCAAAGCAGTCGCCGTGCAAATGCTTACATTTCTGGCCGTGTGTGTCGTAACCTTTGCGGTTCCTGTTCTTGCTAACGCAACAACTACAGACAAGCCCGCCGCACCTACCACATCCAGTGAAGCCGCTCCGGCTGCTTCCAACTCCTCAACGGGTATCGGCCTGATTGCCGCTGCTCTCGCCACAGGTCTTTCCTGCATCGGCGGCGGTATCGCCGT
>DATAML010000006.1:0-2446 GCA_036260545.1 Caproiciproducens sp. | reverse complement strand
CCGCGCACACGGAATTTATTGCGGATAAAATTGATATCGTTTCGTTCATACTGAATCTCAACCAGCTTGCGGAGCAGGTCATCGCGGCTCTTCTGCATACCGGGGCGCAGAGAAATCACCATGGTGCGGTAATCGATCGGGTCACCGAGCGTATAAATGCAGGACACGCTTGCAACGATAATCACATCGCGCCGCTCCGAAAGCGCCGAGGTGGCGGAGTGCCGCAGCTTGTCAATTTCATCGTTGATTGCAGAGTCCTTTTCAATGTAGGTATCCGTTGTGGCAATATATGCTTCCGGCTGGTAATAGTCGTAGTAGCTTACAAAATACTCGACGGAGTTTTCCGGGAAAAACTCCCGGAACTCAGAGCAAAGCTGCGCCGCAAGAGTTTTGTTGTGCGCCAGTACCAGAGTCGGGCGGTTCAGCTCCGCGATCACATTGGCCATGGTGAACGTTTTGCCTGAGCCTGTAACTCCAAGCAACGTCTGTTCCTTATAACCGTGCCGCAAGCCGTTTACAAGCTGCTTGATGGCCTTGGGCTGGTCTCCGGTTGGCTTATATTTTGAAACCAATTTAAAATCCATATGCTACTCCAAATCCGGTCTGTCTTCAAACAGTTCCCGCATAATCCCGCTTTTGGCCAGGGACAGATAATCGTTCCCGCCAACGATAACATGATCCAGAAGCTTCACCTCTACCGTTTCAAGCGCCTCGTAAATCCACTGCGTGGAATTCAGATCCTGCTTCGACGGCATGCAGCTTCCGCTTGGATGATTGTGCGAAAGAACCGCATAGACCGCGTTGTACTGCACGGCAAGGCGGACGATCTTCTTTACATAGATGTTTGCCGCGGTCGCCGAACCTTCGCTGACCATCCCACAATGAAGAATACGGTTCCTGCCGTCCAAAAGCATCAGCATGATTACTTCATCGGAACGCCCGATAAATTTATTGACCATATATTTACCGATTTCATCATAGCTGAATATTCTGTTTTTATCCCGGTCGGAATTCTCCTGATACCTGCGGCATACCTGGGGGATCAGTTTGATCAGCGTTGCCGCGGACTTCCCTACCCCCTCCACCTTGAGCAGCTCTTCGTAGGGAGCGTCGAATACACCGGAAAGGGAACCGAATTTTTTCAGAAGCGCATGGCCGGTCGGATTGGTATCCTTTAAAGGAATGGCATAATAAAGGAGCAGCTCCAAAACGGCATGCGGTTCAAAACGGTCAAGTCCCTCTGCCAGAAACTTATTCTTTACGCGGTCCCTGTGCCCGTTATGGATAGAGACAGCGGTATCTGTTTTATTCAGCGATTCCTCGTTTTGTCCGCCCATGCCGCCTGTTCCCTCCATCCGTCACAAGATATCGAGTTTTATATCTTTCTGCTGCCCGGCTTTATCGGCGCGGGTGCGCCCGCCTTGCAGAGAGGGCACTCGTTCGGTTCCCAGGACTCCACATCAACGGAAATAACAGCCCGGAAAGGCACGCCGAAGTCGATTTTTCCGCCGGTGCGGTCAACAATGGAGCCTACTCCCACCACGACGCCCCCTGCTTTTTTCACAAGTTCGATCACCTCGCGTACGGAACCTCCGGTGGTTACAACGTCCTCCACCACAAGCACCCTTTCGCCGGGATTCACGACAAAACCGCGCCGTAAAGCCATTATGCCCTCTTCATCGCGCTCGGTGAAAAAGTTTTCGCATTTCAGGGAACGGCTGACCTCATAAGCCATCTGTACCGCGCCCATGGCCGGCCCGATTACGACCTGCACTCCATCGTTCCGGTACTGCTCGGCCAGCGCGGCACAAAGCTCCTCGCTGTATTTGGTATTGCGAAATATCTTTGCACACTGAAGATATTTATTGCTGTGTCTGCCGGAAGTAAGTTTAAAATGCCCTTCCAGTAAAACCCCGGCCTCTTTCAAAATCTCCATTACTCTTTCCTGTGTAATCATGTTTGCTCTCCTTTGTTCTCATTTGTTCTATTATATACTAAAATAAATTTTTTGAAAAGGTTTTTCGTCTTTTCCGCAGCCCGGATTCATGGTATAATCTTTGCGATAAAAAACGTAAGCTTTTCTCTTCGCAAACCCATAATCAGATATCCCACCTTTGGGGTAATTTCTTAAATTAGGAGCGGCTCGTACTATGAAAGAAGTTATAATCGGTAAAAACGACGCCGGACAGCGGCTGGACAAATTTCTGACAAAATCCTACGGCAATCTGCCGCAGGCGATGATGTATAAAAGCATCCGTAAAAAGGATATCAAGCTGAACGGAAAGCGCTGCGAGATTTCCACGCGCCTGAACGAAGGCGACGTGCTGACCATGTACTTAAAGGACGAATTTTTTCAGCAGGAGCCGAAAGAATATGACTTTTTAAAAGCGCCGGACAAGCTGAATATCCTTTATGAAGACGGTAATATCATGATTCTCGATAAAAA
>DATAML010000004.1:0-4020 GCA_036260545.1 Caproiciproducens sp. | reverse complement strand
TATAACACTTCAGCGCGAAATAGCAACCTACGCATCGATGACGGCGGAAAAATCAAGGTAAACGGTTCGTAGAGCGCCTGTTTTTGGGCTTGGGGCTGACCTTGCAAGCAGGGCGGACGCAAAAAGGCTGCCGGAAAGCTTTGCGCTTCCGGCAGCCTCAGACTGCATTTCAAATTATACCGTCGGTTGGGGCGGTACCAGGTTCAGTTCGGCGGGGTTGAGCATATTGTTTGCAATCGCGCGGTCGCGCAGGAATATGTAAAGCTCCGCAAAGGACGCATAGAAATACGGATAGACAAACAGGATACCAACACCAAGGCACAGAGCGCCAAGGAAGAACCAGCCAATGAAGGAAAGGAAGAACACAAAAATGTTCCCTTTCTCCCCGTCTGTCAGCATTTTGCTGATTTCCCTCGCGCGGCTGCCGGGCATATCCGGGTTATCCGAAAGGATGAACGGCACAAGGCAGTACTGGAACGACTTGATAATGCCCGGAACAATGAGCAGCAGGGACCACAGAAAAATGAAGATTCCGGTTACAAGCATTGTGCCGATTCCGTTCATATAGCCCTGCTGGAACCCCGAAAACATGGTCTCAAACTGTGCGGCCCCGAAATGGTTCTGAAGAAAATAGCGCATTACGCCAATGGAAATCGGGATTGCAACGAAGACGGAAAAAAGTATGCCGCCAATAGAAATCGCACCAGCCAGCGAACTTTTCTGGAACCCCATTGTAAGCGTGGAATAGGCTCCGCCGATAATCATTGCCACCAGAGTGACGGCAAACGCGGTCCAATAGCGCCCCTTTAACGCGATTTTTGCGTTTGCCTTCAGGATTGATCTTTGCCACATAATGTTCATATCCTCCTTAAAAAAACCGCTGTTCCGAATTGTAATACTTTCCGAAAATATCTGAACAAGAGGGGATAAGTATGTAGAATCCAAAGCAGCGGTGTATTGTGTTTTTATGTGTATGCGGTTTTAAAGGAAATTAGTCGTCGATCGGCTGATCGTTCCAGGCATACATCTTGCGGAGCTCCTTGCCGACTTCCTCAAGCTGATGGCTTGCGCCGATGCGGCGGCAGGCGTTGAAGTGCGAGCGGCCGTTCTTGTTCTCGGCAATCCACTTGGAAGCAAAGGTGCCGTCCTGAATCTCGGAAAGAACCTTCTTCATTTCCTTCTTGGTCTCTTCGGTAACCAGGCGCTTGCCGGTCTCGTAATCGCCGAACTCGGCGGTGTCGGAGATGGAGTAACGCATGAGGGAGAAGCCGCCCCTGTAGATCAGGTCTACAATCAGCTTCATTTCATGGATGCACTCAAAGTAAGCGTTCTCCGGAGCATAGCCGGCCTCAACCAGCGTTTCAAAGCCTGCCTGCATCAAAGCGGTTACGCCGCCGCAAAGCACGCACTGCTCGCCGAACAGGTCAGTTTCGGTCTCAATCTTGAAGGTGGTCTCCATGATGGCTGCTCTTGCCGCGCCAAGTCCCGCGCCATAGGCAAGACCGATGTCATGCGCGTGGCCGGTGTAATCCTGCTCTACCGCGATGAGGCAGGGAACGCCCTTGCCAGCGAGGTACTCGCTGCGGACGGTGTGACCCGGGCCCTTCGGCGCGATCATGAACACGTCAACATTCTTCGGCGGTTTGATCTGGCCGTAGTGGATGTTGAAGCCGTGCGCGAACGCAAGTGCTTTGCCCTCGGTAAGGTAGGGAGCGATATCACTTTTATACATATCTGCCTGGCGCTCGTCCGGAATCAGGATCATAATGACGTCGGCAGCCTTGGTGGCTTCCTGCACCGTCATGACCTTCAGGCCCTTGGCTTCCGCCTTGGCTCTGCTCTTGCTTCCCTCATACAGACCGACAACCACGTTGACGCCGCTGTCGTGCAGGTTCAGCGCATGGGCATGGCCCTGACTGCCGTAGCCGATAATAGCAACTGTTTTACCTTTGAGCAGATTGATGTCGCAATCTGGAGCGTAATAAATTTTTGGCATTCTAATTTCCTCCTTGCCGTTTGGGCAAAATTTATAAACTACCGCCCGAATCACTCCGGGAAGTTGGTTTTACGTCTTTAGGGGTTCTGCTTGCGGGCGGTTGTGGCGCCCTTTTCTATGGCGAGCGTTCCGGCGCGCACAATTTCTTTGATCCCGTACGGCTTTAACAGGCTGATAAGCGTTTGTGTAAGCTCGTCGTTGCCGGTAAACTGGAGCGTGAGCGACGTGGTGGACACGTCCACGATGATCGCGTGCATCAGCTCTGCTATCTTCATGATTTCTGCGCGCTGCTTGGTGTTGCAGCTTACCTTGATGAGCGACAGCTCGCAGCTGATGAACAGATCGGGCTGGAGTACCTTGACCTTGATGACCGGAATCAGTTTGTTAAGCTGCTTTTCCACCTGCTCTACCATGTATTCATCGCCGTTCACCACAATGGTAATGCGCGAAATCGTGGGATCCTCGGTAATGCCGACGGCGAGGCTGTCGATATTGAAGCCGCGGCGGGAAAACAGGCCGGAAACCTTGGAAAGGACGCCCGGATGGTTTTCGACTAAAACAGACAGTGTGTATTTCATCCTGACGCCTCCTTATATCGTCGGCGCGTCGGGATTGACCCGGCACACAAGAATAAATGCTTTTCCGTAGGCAAACATCCCGGCGGCAATCTTCTCCGCCTGGGCGTTGGAGGTTGCGACCGCGGCGCGGATGCCGTAGGCTTCGGCAAGCTTGACGAAATCGGGATTCCCTTCGAGCGTGGTGGCGATATAGCGTGCGCCGTAGGCCTTTCCCTGAATTTCCTTTACCATGCCCAGACGGTCGTTCTGCATAATAATGATTTTGATGTCCACATTGTTCTGGCACACGGTCGCAAGCTCGCACATGGACATCTGGAAGGAGCCGTCCCCGCAGATGCACACCACCTGGCGGTAGGGCTTGGCCAGCTTTGCGCCGATCGCGGCGGGCAGTGCGTAGCCCATGGTTCCCAGACCGCCGGAAGTAAGGAACCGCCCTTCCTTGACGTTGAAGTTGCGGGCCGCCCAAATCTGGTTCTGTCCCACGTCAGAGGTAAGGATCGCGTTTTCCTCCATCATGCGGGAAAGCGCGCGCATAAACGAGCGCGGCTCAACAAACCCGCTTTCATTGTCCGGTTCCCCAAGCGGCACATATTCCGCTTTATAGCGGAGCACCTGCTCCACCCATTCGGGAGGGACCGTGCCGGTCACGTGCTCCGCAAATTCGCGCAGCACCAGCCGGATATCGCCCACGATGGGGATATGGGCCGTCATATTCTTGCCGATTTCGGCGGGGTCGATATCGATATGGATGATTTTTGCCTTCTGCGCCATCTGCTCCGGCGCGGAAACCGCGCGATCGCCCACGCGGGCGCCGCACAGGACGATCAGGTCTGCCTCTCCCATCGCACGGTTTGCGTTTGCGTGGCCGTGCATTCCGATCATTCCGAGGTAAAGACGGCAGTCCATGGGAACCACGCCGATTCCCATCATTGTGGAAACCACGGGAATCCCGCTGTTTTTTACAAACGAAACCAGCTCGTCGCGCGCCCCTGCAAGCACAACTCCTCCTCCGCAGCAGATCATCGGGCGCTTCGCTTCGCTGATCGCGGCAAGCGCCTTTTTAATCTGCATGGCATGTCCCTGTGTGCGGGGCTTGTAGCCGATGATATCCGCCTTTTGCGGGTAAACGAATTCCGGAACCGTACCGGTCTGTATATCCACAGGAACATCAATCAAAACCGGGCCGGGGCGGCCGGTTGTTGCAATGTGAAACGCTTCTTTAAAAACCCGCGGCAGGTCGGCGGCGTCCTTCACCAGATAGGAATGCTTGGTGAACGGCTCGCATGCGCCGGTGATATCCGCTTCCTGAAACACGTCGCGGCCGAGCAGCTCCGAATTGACCTGCCCCGTGATGACAATCAGCGGGATGGAGTCCATATAGGCCGTTGCGATGCCGGTAATCAGGTTGGTTGCGCCCGGGCCGCTGGTGGCGATGCACACGCCGGG
>DATAML010000001.1:0-25373 GCA_036260545.1 Caproiciproducens sp. | reverse complement strand
CACTAAAACGCAAAATACATATCAAAAAAAAGAGCGAAATGAATATCTGGATTTGCTGGAGCACCCGGAAAACGCGGATGCGGATCGATCCGGAACCATCGACGTAAAGGAATGCATTACGCTTGCCTTTGCGCTTACAATTAATAATATCGGACTTGGGATAGGAGCCAGCATAACCGGGCTTAACATTTTACTGAACACACTGCTGACATTCTTATTCAACCTGTTTGCTATTCTGCTGGGATGCCGGCTTGGAAACAGCTGCTTTGCAGACGCACTGGGAAAATATGCAACCGCCATTTCCGGAATCATTATTATAGGACTGGGCTTTTATGAATTTTTCATATAAAAAGAGGCCTCACGGTACGGGCTTTCCGTTCCACGAGGCCTCTTTACAGGTTACAGCATTTTATTAAAATCGTCTTCGGTAAGAATGGGTACGCCAAGCTGCTGCGCCTTGGTCAGCTTACTGCCGGCATCTTCTCCGGCGAGCACATAGTCTGTTTTTTTCGAAACGCTTCCGGATACTTTCCCGCCGAATTTTTCAATCACAGCCGTTGCTTCCGACCGAGTCAGCGTCGGGAGAGTACCGGTCAATACGAAGGTTTTTCCTGCAAAGCGGCTGTCCTGCACCACCGTCTTGGAAAGCATATTGACCCCGGCATCGCGCAGCTTTCCGATCATATGCGCGGTATTCGTCAGCTGGAAAAAGTGATAGACGCTTTCCGCAATGATTTGGCCGAAGCCCTCTATCTTTGAAATTTCCTCCGCAGAAGCCGCAAAGACCTCATCAATGCTGCGGTAACGGGAGGTAAGCAGCTTTGCGGCCTTTAATCCGACGTGCGGGATTCCAAGCGCGAAAATCAGGCGGTAAAGGTCGTTCCCTTTTGATTTTTCTATTGCATCAATCAAATTCTTGGACGATTTTCCGCCCATGCGTTCCAAATCCATAAGCTGGCTCAGCTTCAGCTGGTACAAATCCGCAGGCGAGGTAAGCAGATCCTGTTTTACCAGCTGTTCAATGACCGCCGGGCCAAGCCCATCGATATCCATGGCGTCCCGGCTGGAGAAATGGATCAGGTGGCGCAGAAGCTGGGCGGGACATTCGGGATTGGTGCAGCGCGTGGCGGCTTCCCCTTCCTCCCTCGTGACCTCCGCCCCGCAGGACGGACATATGCGCGGAATCACGTATTTTTCCGAGCCCTCGGGGTGGGAAACCACCGAAACAACCTCAGGGATTATCTCCCCAGCTTTGCGCAGAACCACGGTATCGCCCACGCGGATATCCTTTTCAGCAATGAAATCCTGATTATGGAGTGTGGCGCGGCTGACTGTTGTTCCCGCAAGGCTGACCGGTTCAAAAACACCCGTCGGCGTCAAAACACCAGTACGCCCTACGTTGATTTCGATATCCAGCAGTTTGGTCTGTTTTTCCTCCGGAGGGTACTTGAACGCCTCCGCCCATTTGGGAAACTTGGCGGTGCTGCCCAGTCTTTCGCGCTGGGCGAAGGAATTTACCTTGATCACCGCCCCGTCTATGGAATATCCGAGCGAACCGCGTAAATCTCCGATTCTGTGTACTTCCTCGATTACTTCAGAGATTGTGGAACAGCGTCTGTAAAAAGGAGGAACGGCAAAACCGAGCGTTTTTAAATAATCCAGCGATTCGCTGTGATAATGAAGCTCCGTTCCGTTCACCTGCTGAACATTAAACACAAATATGTCCAGCACGCGGGAAGCGGTTATTTTTGAATTTTTCTGCCGGAGTGAACCGGCGGCGGCGTTGCGCGGATTTTTAAATGGCTTTTCATCGTTCAGTTCCTGCCGTTCGCAGAGCTTTGAAAAGCTCTCATGAGACATATAGACTTCCCCGCGCACCTCAATGAACGGCAGTGGTTCGTTCAGCGTTTTCGGCACCGTGCGGATTGTACGGAGATTCTCTGTAACGTCCTCGCCCACAAGGCCGTCGCCTCTGGTAGAGCCGCGGACGAAGACACCGTCACGGTACTCAAGGGAAACGGAAAGCCCGTCAAACTTCGGTTCCACAATATATTCCGGGTTCTCCGTTACCGAATGCACACGACGGTCAAAATCGATGAGCTCCTGTTCGGAAAACGAATCATGAAGGCTTTCCATCGGAACACTGTGGGCGACCGGTTCAAATTTGTTCAGCGCTTCCCCTCCGACATGCTGCGTAGGAGAATCCGGCGTAATCAGTTCCGGGAACTTCGCTTCAATCTGCTGCAGGCGCTTATAGAGCATATCGTATTCGTAATCGTCTATTTCCGGGGCATCTTCAATATAGTATTTTTTATTATGATAATTGATCTGTTCTGTTAACTGCTTTATTTGTTCCTTCGCTTCTGCGATGTCCATTCTTTATCAGCCCTCTCATCAGTTATCATTATAATAACAGATTATTTCAAGTTTGCAACCACCTGGGGAACGTCCCCTACGATGATTGTTTCCGCAACCGGTATGTTTGTTTCCACATCGGTAGTCGTATTGAATCCCGGTATAAACGAATATACGCTGGTATGTATGTTCAGGTAAATCTGATGCTTCGTCTGGTTAATTCCGGCGGATTCAAACGAGCTTTTGAAATCCGCGTTCACGTTCCCGGACAAGGTAAGCCGCAACGGGATATTCGGCCCGCGGCCGTGCAAAAAGTCATTGCCCAGAAGTGTCCCCAGAGGTACGCCGATATCCTTGTGATTATCGCTGAGCTGCTCTTGTACGCTGCTGATCACAGAGGCTTTCAGTTCATTCATTTTCACCATATTAGTCGTAATGGCGAGAACCTCTCCGGAGTCATTGCGCTCAACCGTTACCAGATCATTATAGGAAACGCCGTGTTCCTTTAATTCGTTTGTAACGGCATTGTTGATCGTATCCACGGATTTGATGCGCGCTTCATTCGTTGTATAAGATTTGATTATGGGGCGCAGCTGGCCGTCCAGCATTATTATGATCGCAAAAAACAGAACTATGACAATTACGGCTTTCCAGCGTATCCGATACCCCCTGCCGTACCTTCGCCACCTTCTCATACAAAATCCTCCCGTTATAAACAGTAATCCCACTGCTGCAAGCAGTCAATCGTTTCTTACTGCATAATACTCAGGAAGAATAAATGTGTGAAAGCTCTCTTTACGCTGCGGCCGGTTCATGGGGAATGAGGCTCCGGAAAAGCAGCGGTGCTGTAACATTACAAAAAGGCACAAAGAGCAAATGCTCCTTGTGCCGATTACTTTGATAAATAATATCCTTATTCCGCAGTTTCTTCCTGAGCGGTTTCTTCAGAAGCTTCTTCCGCAGGCTCCAGAAGGGCGCGGATGGAAAGGCTGACACGTTTCTTGTCAAAGTCGATTTCAGTAATTTTAGCCTTTACGACATCATTGATTTTCAGGACATCGTTCGGCTTTTCAATTCTGTGATCGGCAATTTGAGAAATATGTATCAAACCGTCGATACCAGGAATAATTCTTGCAAATGCGCCGAAAGCGGTCATACCTACGATGGTTACATCGGCAACCGTGCCAACCGGATAATCACGCTTGAGGACTTCCCACGGATTGTCCTCCGAGCGTTTGTAGCCAAGGGAAATCTTGCCCTTTTCCTGATCCAGTGCTTTAATATAAACCGTTACAGTATCACCGACATTTACAACCTCGGAAGGATGCTTAATCCTGCCCCAGGAAAGTTCGGAAATATGGATCATGCCGTCGATGCCGCCAAGATCCACAAATGCACCGTAAGAGGTCAGCGACTTGACAACACCAGTATAATCCTTGCCCTCTTCAGCAGTTTCCCAGAATTTCTCCGCCTGCGCTTTTCTTTCATCCTTCAAAACGGAACGGATGGAACCGACAGCACGTCTGCGGCTGCGGTTTACCTCAATAATGCGGAACTGAACTTCCTTCTTCAGCAGGTCTTCCAGAGAATCGCTGCGGGAAGCAGTTGCCTGTGAAGCAGGAATAAATATGCGGACACCGTTTGATACGGCAATCACGCCGCCCTTGATGACTTCGGTGACAACGCCGGTAAGAATTTCGCCGTTCTCTTCCGCTGCCGCTACGGTTTCCCAGCCCTTTGCAGCGTCAAGGCGCTTTTTGGAAAGCATAATAGTGCCTTCCTGATCGTTTGTACGCATGATGAGAAGATCCAGCTCGTCGCCGATTTTCACAATATCTTCCGGCTTTACGTTCGGATCTGCAGAAAGCTCGGAAGCGGAAATAAATCCGGCCTGCTTTCTTCCAACATCGACATAAACCTCGCTGGGAGTAATGCCGACAACTACACCGTGTACCTTTTCATCTGTATTTAAACTCTTTAGAGATTCTTCGAGCATCTCCTCAAAGTTACCCTCGGCATTATTCTCTGTTAAATTCTGGGCCGCGCCCTCAATGATTTCTGACATGGTATCTAGTACCTCCTTTATAATGCTTGCCGGCGTTGAAGCACCAGCAGTAATGCCAATGCACTCGGCTTTTTTGAAAGCCGAAAGCGGAAGCTCGTCCGCGCTTTCTATAAGGTAAGTGGCGCAGTTTTTCGCGCACACATCACGAAGTTTTGCGGTATTAGAGCTTTGCCTGCCCCCGATAACAATCATTGCGTCGCACTTTTGCGACAAAAGTTCCGACTCTGATTGACGTTTTGCAGTAGCATTACATATTGTATCAAAAATAGTTGCATTTGTATATACCCTTTTTATTATTTTCAAACAATTTTCCCATTCTGCCACGCTGAAAGTCGTCTGGGCGACCACACAAACCGATTTATTGTTCTCAATTTGAATATCTTTAAGTTCCTCAGCGTTCCTGAATACATAGCATTTACCGGTACAGTACCCTTTTATACCCTGTACTTCGGGATGGGCCGCATCCCCCGCGATCAAAACTATCTCCCCGTTTTGGGATGCCTTTGATACAATGCTTTGTATCTTCTCAACAAACGGGCAGGTTGCATCGGCATAATCCAGCCCAAGCGCCTGAATACGGTCAAAAACAGCCCGCGGTATCCCATGGGAACGAATCACAATCGTACTGTCCTTCGGCACCTCATCCGGCGAAGAAACGATCTGTACACCGCGTGCTTCCAACTCCGCAAGCGTCTGGGGGTTATGAATGATCGGCCCCAGCGTATATACTTTTTTTCCGCTTTCCAGCAGATTATGCACCATTGTGACCGCACGGTTTACGCCAAAGCAAAAACCCGCGGACTTTGCCACCTGAATATTCAATATTTTTCCTCCAGCATTCCATTGATACTCTGCGCGATCCGATCGGCTGCCGCGCGCACAGCGGAAGGGGAATCCTCCGAAATTCCGAGACTGTCATAGGGAATTGCCCTTCCGAAACGAACCGCAACGCGGGAAAACGGTTTGATCACACCGTCGCAGTAAATCGAAACGGGAAGAATCGGCGCACCGGTCTTGGAAGCAAGCAGCGCGGCGCCCGCCTTCGGCTGAAAGGGCGAATTGTCAAAAACACATTTGCCCTGAGGGAAAATTCCCACAACGCCGCCCCCGTCCAATATCTGAACTGCGGTCTTAATTGATTTTGCGTCCCCGCGATCTCTTTTCACCGGAAAGGCTCCCAGCCCGTATAACACACGGGAAGCCAGACGGCCGTGGTCTCGGAACAGCTCCGACTTTGCCATATACCGTATCTGCCGCCGAAAGGGAATCGCAAGAAACAGCGGATCAATCACCGATTTATGGTTGCTGCAGACAATCAGCTTTCCGTCCTCGGGTATTTGTTCTGTTCCATAATAATCAATTTTATACACCAGCCGGGCAAGGAGGGATAAAATACGAAGACAAAAAAAATAAAACATGAAAATCAGCCTTTATTTAAATGCTTTTATATCACGCTCACGCAGCTGAGAAATCCGGTCCATAATCTCGCGCGAGGCATTCCGGTACTCCGTGCCGGTTCCCTCTTTGATACCGAGTTCCTCCGGCTGAATCAGTTCCCCATAGGAAACGATGCATTTATGAAAAAGCTTCGGCAATCCGCCGTCCTTTGCGGTAATGCAGCAAGGCAGAATCGGCGCGTGATTTTTGTATGCGAGCATGACAGCGCCCGCCTTCGGCTGGAGCAGTTCCCCGGTTTTTGAACGCGTACCCTCAATAAAAATTCCGAGCGCCTGATCTTTAGAAAGCAGCTCGCTGGCTTTATTGAGAGCTGTCTTAGCCTCACCCGTTCCGCGCTGAACTGGAAACGCGCCCAGCGAGGAAAGCAATAATTTCAAAGCCTTATTCTCAAACAACTCCGCCTTGGACATAAAAAATATCTGCCTGTGCTGGGTAAATGCAAGCCGAACCGGGTCGGAATTTCTGAGATGGTTGCAGCAAACAATCACTTTTCCGCTTTTAGGCATATTATCCTTATCATTGACCGTATATGGAATAAATACTCTCAGGAACCACTGGATAAAAGTTTTTCCAAAGGCATAGAGCGGAGTACGTTTCATATTCTCACCATGTTTCATTTTTTATTGGTTCATTTATAAACCGAGTTTCTCTTTGATGATACGGACAAGCTGTTCTGCGGACTGTTCCAAGGTGTTTCCTGTCG
This sequence comes from Caproiciproducens sp., assembly GCA_036260545.1. GTDB lineage: Bacteria > Bacillota > Clostridia > Oscillospirales > Acutalibacteraceae > DATAML01. The sequence continues at coordinate 18,792 of DATAML010000001.1, read as the reverse complement.
TATCGACGATCAGCGCGTTCTCCGCCGGTACCAGCGGCGCAACGGCACGGTGAGAATCGTTGTAATCGCGCGTGCGCAGGTCACTCAATACGGCATCATAGTCTGCTTCCTGCCCCTTTTGGATCATTTCTTCATAGCGCCTTTTCGCCCTCTCCTCGGGTGAAGCGGTCAAAAAGATCTTAACCTGCGCGTCCGGCAGGACAACCGTGCCGATATCCCTGCCGTCCATAATCACATTATTTGTTTTAGCAATGTTTTTCTGCAGGGCAAACAGGAACTCGCGAACCTGCGGGATGGCCGACACATTGGAAGCGGCCATGGAGACTTCCGCGGTCCGTATTTTATCGGAAACATCCTCGCCGCAAAGGATCACCCTCTGTTCCCCGTTCTGAAAAGTAAGCGAAATCTCAACATCTTCCAGAAGTGGACAGACAGACAGTGCATCCGTTGTTTCTGTGCTGTGTTCCAGCATAAAAAGCCCGACGGCGCGATACAGTGCGCCGGTATCCACATATACAAAACCGATTTGTTTGGCCGCGCGGCGCGCGATAGTGCTTTTCCCCGCCCCGGCAGGGCCGTCAATCGCAATAGCCAGCATAATCATTTTTCCTCATTTCGTAATGGAATCGGCCGCAAGACGGCCGGTGCAGAAAGCAATCTGAAGGTTAAAGCCTCCCGTATAAGCGTCAACGTCAATAACCTCGCCCGCAAAATACAGGCCGCTTACAAGTTTGGACTCCATCGTTTTTGGATTGATTTCATCCACCTTAACCCCGCCGGAGGTTACGATGGCTTCCTCAACCGGGCGGAATCCGGCAATCTCTAGTTCAAACGCTTTCAGCAGCTCCGCCAGGCTGCGGCGCATTTCCCGGGTGATCTGATTGCATTTCAAATCGGGCTCTATCCCTGACCGTTTTACAATCACCGGAATCATTTTGCGCGGCAGCAGCGCATTGAGCGAGTTTGCAAAATCCTTGTTATGGTTCAGTTCAAGGTCGCGCTGCAGGCGGGCATCAAGCTGCTCCGGACCGAGCGCTGGTTTCAGATCGATTAATATGTGATAACGTCCCGGCGACATATCCCTCATATGCGCGCTGGCGCTCAGAACGATCGGGCCGGAAACACCGAAATGCGTAAACAGCATCTCCCCGAAATCCTCGTAAATATCCTTCTTCTTTTCCGTATCAAACACTTTAAGCGATACGTTTTTTAGGGATAACCCCATCATTTCTCCGCATTCATCACCGGGAACCACAAGCGGAACAAGGGACGGGCGAATTTCCGTTACCGTGTGCCCGGCCTGCCGGGCAAGCCGATACCCGTCGCCGGTCGACCCGGTTCCGGGATAGGAGGCGCCGCCGCAGCAGACGATTACGGAATTGGCCGCAATCTGCTGTCCCCCCTGCAATTCTGCTCCGAAAACAGTATGGTCCTTCAGCAAAAGGCGTTTTACCTCGCCGGTAACGATATCCATTCCTCCGTTTTTCACATAACGGGCAAGCGTATCCACTACATCGGCGGCCTTGTCCGACTGCGGAAACACGCGGTTCCCGCGCTCCGTTTTAGTCGCAAGCCCTAGTTCTTCAAAAAAGTCGACCGTATCCTGCGGGGTAAACCGGGTAATTGCGCTGTAAAGGAAACGCCCGTTTGTGGGCACCGAAGCAATAAAAGCAGGTACATCACAGGCATTGGTCAGATTGCACCGGCCCTTGCCCGTGATCGAAAGCTTCCACCCAAGGCGCTTGTTTTTTTCTGCCAGACAGACGCTTAACCCGTTGTGTGCGGCGGTGCCGGCAGCCATTAAGCCGGCTGCCCCGCCCCCGATCACCAATACATCATACGGACGGTTCAACTGAATGATCATCTACCTTTTCATATACTCCGTATTCATCCCAGATATCTTCAAGATGGTTGAACACCTGTTTTACTTCGCCGGATTTTTTCAGGGCAGTGGTCACAATCAACGCATTAATCAGACTAAGCGGCGCAACAAGCGAATCCACAATGGAGGCAATATCGCTGCGCGCAAGCAGCAGATAGTCCGCCGGCTTTGCAAGCGGAGACACGGAACTGTCCGTAATAGCAATGACCGTTGCTCCCTGTTTGTGCGCAAAATCCATTGCATTCACCGCTTTGCGCGAATAACGCGGAAAACTGATGCCGATCACCACATCCCGCTGATCGATACGGATCATCTGCTCAAAAATCTCGCCCTCGCTGGTTGACTGAACCAGAAGCACATTTTCAAAAAGCAGATTCAAATAATAGCTTAAAAAGGTTGCCAGCGCGGAGGAACTTCTTGTTCCCAGAATATAAATTTTGCGCGCGGCAACAATCGCGTCAACAGACCGGTAAAAATTTTCGTGTGAAGTTTCCTCCATCGTCCTGCGGATAATGTCGATATCCTGATTAAACACGGAATCAAGCACGTCGGAATCACCAATCCGCTCCGCGGTAACCTCCATACGCTGCACGGAGGTCAGCTTATTCCGGATCATTTCCTGCATGGCCTGCTGGAGCTGCGGGTAGCCCGCATAGCCGATTTCCGTAGCGAAACGCACCACAGTCGATTCACTTACTCCTACGGTAGCCCCCAGTCTTGAAGCCGTCATAAAGGCAACCTTGTCGTAATGCTCTTCAATATATTTTGCAATCAGCTTCTGGCCTTTCGAAAAGCCGGGCATTTTGTTTTGAATCCGTAACGCTAATAAATTATTCATTCTACCAACTCCCAATATTCATATTAATTCCAAACCGCATAAAAAGTCAAGACTATTGCAAGCAAAATGCAAGAACATTGCCTGCATAATTCAAATTTTAAAATAATCGACTGTATTCGCGGGTACATGGTTACAGTAGACTTTGAATTACAGAAAAAAAGCCCCTGTCAGGGGCTAAGGGTTTACCGAAACTATTTTAGTCTGAATAATCTGTTTACGGCCGGATGGACTCTCTGGTAATAGGTTACCACTATTGCGGACACCGCATAATCGTAAACGATAAACGCGATATTTCCGACGAGCAGGAAAACCCACGGGAGATAAATTCCTCTGAACGTAAAGCTTTCCGCCGGAACACCGAGTACCTTGATGCTCAAAAAATAACAGGCAATCATCGAAACATTAAATATGATAAATTTTAAAATCAGTACCCAATATTTCTTTCCCGTCTTCTCCAAAAGCGCTTTTATGATCGGGTAATAGCCAAAAAACAGGATGTAAAGAACGGCAGCTTCCTTATCCGCCGCCAGAATCAGCGACAAAACGGAAACCGCAATGTACACAGGCCAGGCCCACGCCGTGCCAAGCTCGATTACAACGGCGACAAGAAGGATGCCGGAAAGCGCCGGGAGCGCATAAGTACCAATCGAAATGAGGCCGGTTAAAAACATAAGTATCGTACACAAAGCCGTTAAAATCCCACAAAAAGCCACACGGATACTTTTGTTCAACGGTATTCCCTCCCCGGATTTTTTAGCAGCACGGAACCAGGTCACCGCCCATGCACTCGCAGCAGCAGTCCGCGCAAAGGAGCGAAGAGCAGACGTCGCAGGAGCTGCATCCGCCCGTATGCGGCATATTAGGGTTATAACCGCCGTAGACGCCGTTGCGCTGGTTGACAACCTGGTTCATGGCCGCACGGTATTCGGCATTGCCCGGGTCCATCTGGCAGGCCCTTGAATAGCTGTTATAGGCTTCTTCCAGCCAGCCGCGCTTATACAGTACGGTGCCTTTGAGAAAATACCATTCGGCATTTCTTCCCTCTACCGGAACACCGTTCAAAATCTGCTCCGCATCCGCAACCCTGCCTGACATGATCAGGCTCCGCACATCGTTGAAGCCGTTGCCGCCGTATCCGTACGGGGAACCGTAACCCGGATTGCCCGAATATCCATTGTACCCGGAATAAGGCGCACCGCCCTCGGTTTTCTGCCTTTTTCTCTGGGCGACAACTTCGTCGTAGGCCTCGTTGATTTCTTTCATCTTCTCGCTTGCCAAATCGGCAATCGGGCTTCCGGAATAATTATCAGGGTGATATTTCTTTGCGAGTTCCCGGTATGCCATTTTGATTTCTTCATCGGTGGCATTCGGAGAAACACCTAATATTTTATAAGGATCTGACATTTGCGTTCTCCTTCTCAAACAAGATTTGTCTCTGCATGGCAGGAAGTCCTTTTTGTATCACATTACAAAGTATCGGACCGAAATGCTGAAATTCCAGCAGGTTAAAGGCGGCCGTAAGCCGGGCGAGCGTCATATTCAGCGTTTGGTTTATTGTTTCCCTGGCATTGCGGAGTTCTTCCTTTGTACTGTCTTTCCCTAAACGATACTGCGTTAGAAACGGGTTAAACGATCCGGATTTAATATCCTTTTCCATATCATCGGCCGCGTCCATCAGGTACACCCATCTGCCAAGAAAATACCCTGACTGTTCAAAAACACGCAATCCAGATTCTTCCGTATCGGGATTTTGGGCAGCTGTCCGAAAAATTTTCTGCAGCATAGCAGCAGTCGGTTCAGCGCAAAAATCAATACCCGAATTTTCACTTTGCTCCGCTTCCCTCTGCATGGCCATCGCTTCCGAAACCACGGAATCCATTTGCGGAAAATCGCGCAATGCCTTTTTGCGTGCGCGCGCCGCAGCCGGAAGAAGCAGAAATCCGCGAAGCTTGCCCCAAAAACGCGAATCCTGAATATCATCCCTGATTTTGTAATAGGTCATGATGACCGAAAGAGCCGCGGCGGAATTCAATCCGCTTTCGCCCCCGTTACAGTATGTGCATTTTTTCAGGGGATTTACAACGCACCGCCCGCTTTTGAATCCGGGGCATTGAGGATTCTGCGAAAGAACCAGCATCGCGTAGAAAGTGCAGTCATAGCTCAAGGTAAGCCTTGCGGCCATTCCGTAATTTTCACCAAGCCGGCGGCAAAGGGAGCAGTAAACACCTTTATATTCTTCATACTCACGGACAAGCAGTTCTGATTTTTGCGGCCTTATATAACCAAACAAAAAAATCATCCTTAAAAAACATAGAACTCTGCTGCAGTTTGAAGCCAGTTCAGTCTGCAGCTATGTTATTTATTTATTGTACTATATTGAGAAAGGATATTTATTTAACAATATGTAAATTTTCTGATGATCTTGTATGATTCGCTTTTAATTACTCCTTTATTTGTCAGGCAAGCGCCTGTTTTAAATATTGCAGCGCCGCACAAACTAATGAAAAATAAACGCCGGAATGCGGCAGAAAGAGCGATAAAATGTTTGTTTATCAAAAAACCGAACCGGGCACGTGGACAGTCGGATATTTTACCGATTCCGGTGAATGGAAGCCGGAATGCAGCTGCAATACCGCCGCGGAAGCCGCACAGCGTACCCATTGGCTCAATGGCGGAGAGGATACGAAGGATACCGAGCTTGGAGGATAACAACCAAGGATTTATGTTAATTGGTAATTTAAAACGGATGTATTCCACTTTGAAATGGACACGATAATAACGGAAAGGAGGAGTTATTCATGAAACAAAAATTAATTATGCTATTTGCTTTATGCACTTTGATATTATTCGCCTTTGCGGGCTGCCGTAACTTAAACTACACCGCAAGCGGAACGGCATCCGGTACAGTGCTGAACAGTACGGTTTCCGGCGTAGTCTCCGGCGGCCAAGCGCTTGGAAGCGAGGTCGCTTCAAAAGTGGAGTCCAGCGGCAGGATGCTCGGAGGCCAGGTTTCGGGCGTCGTTTCCGGCGTGCAGTCCCAGTTATCTTCCAAGTAGTCACGTCACCCACGGTTTACGCTGTGGGTGATTTTCAATTTCAGCCGGGCTTACAGATTCGAACCCGGTTCCTGAAGCAGTTCAGCCTCACCGGTACAGCCTTATTTTCATAAATCATGGCTCTTACGGTTATACTATGAAAAAGAAAGGGGATGCTTTATGAACGAGAATGATACGCCGTATTTAAGACTGGATGACGAAGATTCTTTTTTTGACTCGGAATCCGTTGTATCCTCAACCGAATGCACCGGCCTGATGTACGCGCCGCCCACGAGCCCGGAAGAAGCAGAATCCTACAGTCAAATTTACGAGGTTCCGCATTCAAAAGACAGGATAGACAACGGAATTCAGCATGAATGACCTCTGCCGCCCTTATGCCAAGGGCGGCTTTTTTGATTTTTCCTGAAGTACTTTTCTTGGATTTTTACCAGTAATGATACATAATATTTTAACAATTTTCTCCTTATATTTTAACTTTTGCACAACCTTTATCTATTGATTTTGTGCATTTTAAATGATACAATTACAGCGTAAACTGTAAAGGAGGTATACCATGAAACTGAACAACATTCGTGTGGGCGAGTTTATTGCTCTGCTCGAAAAAGCAAAAGGAAATATTTATCTGGATACCGGCGATGGAGTTTACTTTAATCTGAGCAGCAAGCTTTCACAGCTCTACTGTATTAAAATGCTTCTGAGCGGTTCCAAAGACAGCATCATATCGCCGGTAATTAAGATTGAGGATGAGGGCGACAAACTGATGTTTGAGAAAATTTTAGTAAATCATTACAGAAAATGTAGAAATCAAGTAAGATAATTGTTGTAAATAATGGTTGTCCATGTTATAATAATTAAAAATTCAGTTAAATTTTAGGAGGTAGACATTATGAAACTATATGACATTGATGTAGTAAAACTTATAAACCTGTTAGACAAAGCCAAGGGTAATGTATATCTTGTTACCGAAGACGGCAACACCTTGAACCTTAAAAGCAAACTTTGCCAGTTATATGGCGTAAGGGCGCTTTTGGAGAACGCAAAGAATTCTACTGTTTCCGCAGAGCTAAATGTGGAAAATCCCGAAGATGAATTAATGTTCATCAATTATATGATGAGTAAATAAACAGTTTACAATCAAGGCTCCGCTGATTAGCGGAGCCTTTTTTCATGATCAGGCCCGAAAGAATGCTTCTTCAGCATTCTTTCGGACCTGATTCTTGTACGATGTTATTTTACAGGAATACTTAAAGCACGCTGCTGTACAAGGTTTTGGAATATCGGAACCTTATCAATATGCCGCGCTGAGCGGATTCAGTACGCCGTATCCCTTATTTTCCATATCATCGATAAACTTAATCGCCTTGCCGGCTCCGAGCGCTACGCAAATCTGAGAATCCTTCGCAATATTGACCGGCATCTTGACTTTTTTGGAAATCAATGTGTCAAAGCCGTAAATATTTGCGGAACCGCCCGTAAGGATAATTCCGTCGCTGTAAACATCGCCCATTAATTCGGGGGGAGTTTTTTCCAGCATCTCCTGAATGGTACGGACAATCTGCATTGCCGGTTCAATCATCGCTTCCAGCATTTCGTCGCAGGTTACGTCGGCCCATTGCGGCAAACCGGTCATTGCATTTCTGCCCTTGACCCGGTGCTTGATCATATCTTTTCTGGGGTATACGCAGCCTATCGCAATTTTTGCTTCCTCCGCCATGCGTTCCCCGATAATCAGGTTGTATTTTCTGCGGATATATTTGATAATTGCTTCCTCCATCGCGTTGCCGGCAACCTTAATGGAACGGGATATGGCAATACCGCTCAGGGAAAGAACCGCCATGTCCGTCGTGCCGCCGCCGATGTCTACCACAAGGGTTCCGTGCGGAGTGGAGATATTCATTCCCGCTCCAAGCGCTGCGGCAACCGGCTCTTCGATGAGGCAGATTTTGCGCACGCCCGCGGCGCTGATTGCATCAACGACGGCACGTTTTTCCACTTCCGTAATCTGGCAGGGCACGCTGACAACCACTCTCGGCATAAAGACCTTGCTGCTGTTTATTTTCTTCAGATACGCGCTGATCAGATACTGCGCCATATCAAAATTTGAAATGACCCCGTTGGAAAGCGGATGACAGACATTTATTTTATCAGAAGTACGGCCAACCATTGCATATGCTTCTTTGCCGGTAGCCATAATTTCATCTGTTTCTACATTTACGGCAATAATGGCCGGTTCGTTAAGTATAATTCCCTTGCCGTCAAGATAAATCTTTACAGCCGATGTACCGAGATCCAAAGCGATATCCGTACCAAGCACAAAATCACATCCATTCCTATAATGTTACTAATTATATTACAAATTCCAACATATTACAACCAAATATCATTCAACCTGCGCAATCGCGGCGCAGGCTACCTCCTCTGCGCCGTTCCGGTACAGAACTGAAGCGCACTCGCAGAGCGTGGCCCCGGTGGTGACGATATCGTCGATCAAAAGTACTCTCTTCCCCGCTGTTTCCTCCGCACAAAGTTGCCGATAAACGCCCCGGACGTTCCGGCGGCGCTCTTTTTCGCTCAGCTTGTGCTGTTCCCTGTTGTCTGATACCTTTGCAAGACATTCCCGGTACGGCAGCCCGAGCCGTAATGCTGCATCAGCCGCGATCAGTTCGGATTGATTGTAACCCCTTGTCTTTCGTCTTTTTGCCGATATGGGAACGCAAGTCACCATATCGAACCGAATGTCCGGATAACCGATTCTGATCTGCTCTGCGACCTTTTCTGCAAAAAAAGAAGCAAATTGCTTCTGGTTCTGAAACTTAAAACGGATAATGGATTCACGTACCTGGCCGCTGTAAGAATATGGCACCGTACAGATTATAGTTTTGCCCGTGTCCGGAATATTCATGTATTTAATCGCGCGGGCATAAGGAATATGACCTTCACAGGCTTTGCATACCGGAAGACCGCCCGGAACAACCGCGCCGCAGAAAACACAACGCGGAGGGAAAATAAGATCTATGAAAGCGCCGAACGCTTTTTTAAATCCCATTTGTTTCTCCTCCGGTCAAAAAATATCGTAATCCCGTATAGCGGTTTGTTTTCCGGTCATTCTCAACCATTGTCTGAATTGTTTTGTGCGTACCGGCAAGAATCAATAAGGACTTTGCACGCGTGATGGCGGTATACAGCAGGTTCCGGTAGTAGAGCTGCGGCGCTCCCGGATACATGGGAATCACAACTGCCGGGAATTCGTTTCCCTGGCTTTTGTGCACCGTCATCGCGTAGGCAAGCTCCAGTTCGGAAGCGATTTCAATCTCATACATTACGATACGGTCGTCCATTAAAACCTTCAAAATGGAGGCGCGGCGGTCAATCTCGAAAAGCACGCCCATGTCCCCGTTGAACACGCCTTCCCCGCTTGTTCCGTCCTGCTTTGCCCAGGGAAGGTTATAGTCATTTTTGATCTGCATGACCTTGTCGCCCTCACGGAACAGCGAGCCGTTTATGGTGATTTCTTTCTTCTCTTTCTCCGGCGGATTGATGGCAGCCTGAAGCCTGCGGTTCAGCTCCCCGGTGCCGAGCACCCCTTTCCGGCCGGGCGTAAGCACCTGAATATCCGTAAGCGGCGAGTAACCGTAGCTGGCAGGCAAACGTGTGCGGCAAAGCTCCACGATTACATCGGCGATTTCCGCCGGGCTGCCGTACGGCAGGAAGAAAAAGTCGCTTGCCCGGTTAAAAAGCTCCGGCATCCGGCCGTCAATAATCCGGTGGGCATTCGTAACGATCAAGCTCTGCATGGACTGCCGGAAAATCTGATCCAGCTGTACAACGGGAAGCAGTCCTGTCGCAATCAGGTCGGCAAGTACGTTGCCCGGCCCGACCGACGGAAGCTGGTCGCAGTCCCCCACCATAATCAGGCGGCATCCAAGCGGCAAAGCACGCAAAACCGCTTCAAAAACGGTAGTTTCCACCATAGAAAGCTCGTCTATAATCAGAGCGTCACATTCCAGCAAATTCTTTTCATTCTTTGCGAAAACCGGCTGGTCGTTTTCATCCCACTCCACCTGCAGCATGCGGTGGATGGTTTTTGCTTCCTTGCCGGTCAGTTCTGACATCCGCTTGGCAGCTCTTCCCGTCGGCGCGGCAAGCAATACCTTTTCGCCCTTCATTTCCAGTATTTTTATAATCGCGTTGAGGGTAGTGGTTTTTCCGGTTCCCGGCCCGCCGGTCAAAATCAGAATTCCTTTCGAAAGCGCTTCGCGTATCGCCTGCTTCTGCCGTTCGGCGTATTCGATATGAAATGTTTCCTCAATATTGGTAATATAGTTTTCAATACCGATAATGGACTGCGCGGGATAACGCACCAGCATCGCGATACGGCCCGCAATATAGACCTCCGACCGGTACAGCTTTTGTGTAAAGATAAACTCCTTGTCACAGAAGAAAGCCGATACCACGGAAGCTTCTGCTTTAAGCGCCTCAAGGGTTTCTGCCGCCAGTTCACGCTCCACACCAAGCATACGCGCAGAGGTATCGACCAGCTTTTTTGCCGGCAGGCAGGTGTGTCCGTTATTAACATTATGCTTCAGGACGTAAAGGATTCCCGCCTGGATTCTGCAGTTGTCATCCTGCGGACGCTCCAAAGAAGCGGCAATCCCGTCTGCGCGTTCAAAGCCGATTTCCAGACTGTCTTCACAAAGGCAGTACGGGTCCTCGCGGACGCGTTCCGCAGACTGGATGCCAAAGAGCTTCCAGACCCGGACAGCTTCCTCCGGGGAAATGCCGAAGCTGCCGAGATACAGCATGATCTCTTTAATGCCGTGCAGCGTTTTTATTTCATCGCTCATTTTACCGGCTCTTGACTTTGTAATGCCTTTGATTGCGCAAAGACGGTCCGGCTCATTCTCAATTACATTCAAGGAATTTTCGCCGAACATATCCACGATCTTGGCCGCCGTACCCGGCCCGATCCCCTTGACTGCGCCGGATGAAAGATACTTCAGCATAGCGGCTGAGTTCGCCGGTTTGGAGCGTTCGTAAGCTTCCACCTTAAACTGCGTTCCGTAATTCGGGTTGTTGACCCAGCTGCCCACTACGTGAAGTTCTTCACCAACACTAACAAACGGCATGGTTCCCACCGCCGTAACCAATTCTTCCCCGTTATTGATTTCCAGGATGGAATAGCCGTTCTTATCATTCCGAAAAATGACCTGCTCCACAGAGCCGGTCATTTCAAGAAGTTTCTCTTCCTGCATTCTGCTTCCCCAATGTTCACCGAATTTTTATTGATTCATCTTTAAGTCTTTTTTCCACCGTAATTCCGCCGGTTCTTCAAAGTTCTGATTCCAGTATAATACAATGATTATGTAATGTAAACCGGTCAGTTCAACAATTCTGCCAGTTCATCCGGCGTACAGATTTCAACGCCCGGATTCCGCGCACTGATAATGCGGCATACCTTTTTCGTTTCCTCGTCCATTCCGCAGTCTACGCAAATCAGTTTTTTGTCTTCACCGGTAATCCAGCTGAGCCTTTCGATCGCGCTGGTCAGCATGATTTCGGCTCCTTCCTCATGGCCCTGCAGAGTAAGGATAAGATAGAGCCTTCCGGAATTTTTTGTTTTGAGCAGCCGATAAATCACATACCGCACCAGATCGGCAGCCCCGACTACCGCAAGCAGTACAAAAGAAATCGTTGATACTGTTTCAAGCATAAAAATCACCTCATCACAGTTTATGTAATGAGGTGATAAATTGCCATGGAATCATTTTAAAAACTGCACGCCGAACGCCGGAATGGGGCCGGCAGAAACGGACATACGATTTAAGCAAAAATCTTTTACGATTACTTGCTTAGCGCCGCTTTCAGCGCGTCGGTTTTGTCACGCTTTTCCCAGGAAACATTCAGGTCTTCGCGCCCCATATGGCCGTAATTGGAGATGGAGCGGTAGATTGGCTTGCGGAGATCAAGATTTTTGATAATCGCGGTCGGGCGCAAATCAAACACCTTGTTTACCGCGGCGGCAAGCTCCTCGTTGCTGTACGACGATGTTCCGAAGGCCTCCACCATGACGGAAACCGGCCTTGCCACACCGATTGCGTACGCAAGCTGAACCTCACAGCGTTTCGCCAGCCCCGCCGCTACGATGTTTTTCGCTACATGGCGGGCAGCGTAAGCGGCGGAACGGTCCACCTTGGTCGGATCCTTGCCGGAAAAAGCGCCGCCGCCATGCCTGCCGTAGCCACCGTAAGTGTCCACGATGATTTTTCTTCCGGTCAGGCCGCTGTCGCTTACCGGGCCACCGATAACAAACCGGCCGGTCGGATTCACATAATATTTTGTCTTTTCGTCAAGCCATTTTGCCGGAATCACTTCCTTGATTACTTTCTCAATGATATCGCTTCGAATTTGCTGAAGAGTAATATCAGGGTCATGCTGCGCGGAAACAACGACCGTGTCCACACGCACCGGCTCATCTCCGTCATACTCCACCGTAACCTGCGTTTTGCCGTCCGGCCTTAAGTAAGAGAGCGTACCGTCTTTTCTGATCGCGCTCAGGCGTTTTGAAAGCTTATGGGCAAGAGAAATGGCGAGCGGCATCAGTTCTGGCGTTTCATCGCAGGCATAGCCGAACATCATGCCCTGGTCGCCGGCTCCGATGATGTCGTTTTCGTCCGTTGCCCCGTTCTTTGCTTCATAGGACTGATTGACCCCCATTGCAATGTCGGGGGACTGCACATCGATTGAAGTGATTACGCCGCAGGTATTCCCGTCAAAGCCGTAGGCCGGATTGTTGTATCCGATATCCTTCACCACTTCACGGGCAATAGACGCGATATCAACATAGCATTCCGTAGAAATTTCGCCCATTACATGGATAACCCCGGTTGTAGCGGTCACTTCGCAGGCAACGTGCGCCTGTGGGTCCTGTACGATTATCGCATCCAGCACGGCGTCGGCTATCTGATCGCAGAGCTTGTCCGGATGTCCCTCCGTAACGGATTCCGAAGTAAATAAATGTTTTGTCATAATATCCTCCTAATCAGAAAAATTAAATTAAAAACGTCACCCGGAAAACCCGAATGACGTTATTATTACCTCATCTATCGGCTTTACCGCAGGATTTGGCACCTTTCACATTTGTAGGTTGCCGGACATCATAGGGCCTGTTCCCTCCGTCACTCTTGATAAGGACATATTTAATTTTGATTTATTATAGCATGGATTCCAGCGCGAGTAAATATACAAAATCAGCAAAGTGTAGAAACGCTTTTGAAATAATCTGTAAAAACATACAATGTCCGGATTTATTTGTGCAATATCGGGCTGACTTTTTTATAGATTAAAAGCGTCAGTACGGAAGCAAGCACACCTTTCAATAAATTGAACGGAGCAACCGCAAGAATAATTAAGGCAGAAAGACTCTTTATATTCGGGTTAATCGCCGTACCCATAGCCACCAAAGCATCCATCGGCATGTGGAAGACCTTGGCGTAAACGGGCAAAAGCACATAGGCATTCAGCAGACAACCAGCCAAAATCAGGCAGACCGTTCCGGTAATCAAACCGATTACCGCGCCTTTTTTGGTTTTTTGCTGTTTATAAATCACCGCGCTCGGAAGAACCAATGCACAGCCGATTACAAAATTGGATAATTCCCCGATTCCGCCGGTTGTGGTTCCGTTAATCATAAGATTAAGCAGATTCTTAATAAATTCCATGATAAGTCCCGCAAGAGGCCCTATCGCAAAGCTGCCGATGAGAATCGGAACGTCGCTGAGGTCAATCTTATAAAAGCCCGGCGCAAACCAAAGAGGAAATTCAAACAGCATTAAAACGGTTGCAATGGCCGTTAAGACTCCTATTTGTGCGATTCCTTTCGCATCAAAAATATTGGTTTTCTGCTTTGTATTGATTATTGTACTCATGATAACTCCTTCTTTCTTCCATCCGGACTATACCGTCGGCTGCGGAATCACACCGTAATCTGCTTCTGATGTTCGCTTGCGGGCTCGTCGGCTTTCGCCGCATTACCGCCGGTGGGGATTTTCGCCCCGTCCTGAAAATCGGCCGAATCAGACCGGCTTAACGATATCCTTATGTTTGCTGATAAACGGTGTAAGGGCTTTGAAGAGCACAGACGCAATCACGCTGTTTAAGCCCGCCTTGATCAGGTTGAACGGTATGATTCCCGGAAGCATAATCGCATCCACTACCGATTTGGGTGTTCCGAAAAAGTTGACGGTAAAGATGTAATTCATGGGAATCATGATTGCCGTCATCGCGAGCGTACCCAGAACCATACCGATCACAGCGTCCGTAAATTTATGCCGTCTTTGATAGAATACGCCTACCAGAGCAATCAGTGCACCGGAAGCGACAAAATGCATCAGCAGACCTACCCAGCCATTTCCGCCGAATAAAAATGCCTGAATCACGGAATCAACCAGAAGAATCGCAAGCGCGGGGCCCGTGCCGAAAAGTAACGCGGCAATCAGAACCGGAGCATCGGCCATGTCATACTCCAAAAACGGGGCGGCCGGAACAAGCGGAATGCGGACAAATGCCATCAGTACCACGGCAAGGGCCGCAAGCATTCCCATCTGCGTCAGACGAATCAGGTTTTTCTGTGTGTTTGTTTGCATAAATCTTTCTCTCCTTTTGGAGCTGTCAACGAAAAAAATCCCACAGCAAAATGCTGTGGGACGAAAATACGCGTTTACGCGTGTTCTTCTTCCATCCGGACTATACCGTCGGCTTTGGGATCTCACCAAAATCAGCTTACGCTCGCGGGCTAACGGCTATCTGCCGCATTACCGCCGGTGGGGAATTACACCCCGCCCCGAAGACAGCTATTTAATTTATCAATAATATATATAACATATTATTCTGTATTCGTCAATCTTTTGACTGATATTTTTGAGGAGTATTCTTATCAATTATTTTTTGAATATAGCTGAGGTTAAAATTCGGGGTAAATCTACGTATGCCGTGAACGGCGGCAAGGGAATCCGAGTACTCGCTGAGAGGATATATTGTAATATCGGTGCATCTTTTCCCGTACTGCGTAACAATCGGTTTGAATTTCATACCGGTAAACGTTGTCTTGTTCGTTCCGAAATCCTTGGTCATGGTAACGGTCAAAAGGCCGCTGATCATATTTGGACCATCCTGCTGGGCGGATACCAGATTGCCAAGTGAATAAACAACCGGACACTCGGTACCGTCCTTCCGCTTCAAAACAGTTAGCTGCTGCAGCACATGGGGATGGTCGCCGAAAATGATATCCGCACCCCAGTCCACCATGTTCTGCGAAAGGGTTTTCTGCTTGTCCGTTAATTCAGTTGTATTCTCTGTACCCCAGTGGGCGGTAACCACTACTACGTCTGCTTCGGCCTTTGCCTTTTTGACCAGCCGTTCAATCAGCGCCGTGTTACCGGCATAAATCAGCCGGTAGTTTGAATTTTTGGGCAGGGAAAGCCCGTTGGTCATTTCGGTAACGCCGATATAGGCCGTCTTTATTCCTTTTGCCTCGATGATCCGGATATTTTCCAAATCTGCATCGTTCCGATACGCCCCAATCACTTTAACGGACGGTTTCGTTGCCCAGTAGTCAAGAGTAGCGGTCAGCCCTTTTTCGTTCATATCCAGCACGTGGTTGTTGGCATGGTTGATTACGTCGAAGCCAAGACTGACAAGCTCATCACCCAGCTGAGTGGGTGAATTAAAGCGCGGATAGCCGGAGGGCGTCGCAATTTTGCCCGCAATCGGGGTTTCCTGATTGATAATTGCAATATCTGCGTTCTTTATGTCCTTTGCAATATGCGCATATACAGGCTTAAAGTCATACCCCTTGCCACCCGTACGCTGTTTTGCCTGCAGGTAAATAACATCGTGAATCAGATTGTCGCCGGTACCTAAAATTGTGATGGAAGCCGTCTTCTGCTCCGGCTTAGATTCCGGCTGCGAAGAAGAGGAAGCCTGTGGTTCCGAAGAAACAGCGGAGCTTGCTTCACTGACGGACGAACTAACGGCCTGTACGGTATTTTTACTATTCAGCAAAACTGCTACGAGTCCAAAGACGCATACGCCAACCAACAAAACTGCCAGGGCGATGCGGACTGCCGCACGCGGTTTCTTGGGAAATTCTGTGTTCATAAAGAATACTCCTGATCATAATAGATTTAAGGCATTTAAAACACTCAGGCGTCAAAAAGTCGTGTAAGTCAATGTGCAACAAGCGCAGCCGACAAAATTGCGACACAATAATTACGGTCTTCAGCTTGAAAGACAGCCTGAACATTTACATCTGGAAAGAGTATAGCATATAATATACCTGTATGTCCAATATACAGACAACTGCTGAAATTTGCAGATAATGCAGCATATAAAAAACGGAGCTGAAATTCAGCTCCGTGAAAAGTTGCGGATAAACAACCGGCACAAACGATATTATCGTCGGACGGATATCCCTTTCTTTGCAAGATAATCTTTCAATTCTGGGATACGTATCTCACCAAAATGGAAAAGGGAAGCTGCAAGCACCGCGTCCGCTTTGCCCTGCGTGAAAGCATCGTAAAAATGCTCCATTTTCCCCGCCCCGCCGGAGGCGATTACCGGGATATTCACGCTCTCTGAAACCGCCGCAGTCAGCTCAAGGTCATAGCCGTTTTTCACGCCGTCGCAATCCATACTTGTAAGCAGAATTTCACCCGCTCCAAGCCTTGCCGCTTCCTTTGCCCACCCCACAGCGTCTTTGCCGGTATCGATACGCCCGCCGTTCAGGTACGCCGTCCAGCCGCCCGAAGCTTTCCGCTTGGCGTCGATGGCGCAGACCACGCACTGACTTCCGAATTTTTCCGCCGCTTCGCTGATCATCGCGGGATTTTTCAGCGCTGCTGAATTCACGGAAACCTTGTCCGCGCCTGCCCGGAGCAGTGCGGTAAAATCCTCCACGGTGCGAATTCCTCCGCCAACCGTAAACGGTATAAAAATCCGATCAGCAACCTTGCTTACAATGTCTATTATAATCCCGCGCGCCTGCGAGGAAGCGGTAATGTCGAGCAGCACCAGTTCATCCGCGTCCTGTTTGTCATATTCAACGGCAGCCTCTACGGGGTCGCCCGCGTCGCGCAGATTCACAAAGGAAGTTCCTTTTACCACCCTGCCGTTATTTACATCCAGGCACGGAATAATTCGCTTTGCATACATGCTCAATTCCTCCGCTCATTTCGGTCAATCAGGGATACGAAATTCTTCAGCATCTGCAGCCCGGTTTTACCGCTCTTTTCGGGATGAAACTGCGTGGCAAATAGATTCCCCTTCTGAACTGAGGCATCGATCTGCACGCCGTAACTGGTCGTGGAAGACACTACCTGCGGATCAGCCGCCTTCAAATAATAGGAATGGACAAAATAAACGTAGGGATTCGGTTCAAGATTTTGGAACAGACCATCCGGCTTTTTGATATCAAGTGAGTTCCAGCCGATATGGGGTATTTTAAGACCTGTTTCGGCCGGTATCCGCACGATTTTGCCTTTCAACACACCAAGACCGTTCACGCCCTGAGATTCTTCACTGCCCTCAAACAGCAGCTGAAGACCCAGACAGATTCCCAGAAAAGGCTTGCCGGACTCAATAAAATCGAGCGCCGGGTTGACCATCCCGGAATCTGTTAAGCAGCGCATGGAGTCGCCGAACGCGCCGACGCCCGGCAGGACGGCGGCCGAAGCGCTTTTCAGTTCGTCTTTATCGGCCGTAACCCGCACATCGCAGCCTATATAGTGAAACGCCTTTATCACGCTTTGCAGATTTCCCGCGCCGTAATCTATGACAGCAATCATAGCATCGTATCCTTTTCACTTGAATTTTGCATCTTTATTTTAGCACATTAGCATGGTAAAGTCAAACCGTATTTCCCCGGAATTGCAACTGGCGTTGTAACCCCACCAGAATTGACAAATGCCATGATTAATTGTATGATAATTTTTATTGCTGCTTTTGGAGGATCATTATGGATTATATTTCAATTACAGGCATCGGCGCCGGACTTGCAATGGATGCTTTTGCCGTATGTATAACAAACGGGGCGGTAACAAAAAAAGTAACGTTCCCCTTTGCGCTGAAGCTGGCGCTCTGCTTTGGAATATTTCAGGCTGCAATGCCCATTGCCGGCTGGCTGGTAGGAAAAGCCGGTGAAAGCATCATCAGCGCCGTCGATCATTGGATTGCTCTGATTCTTCTTTCGTACATTGGCATTCAGATGCTGATTGAGTCTCGCAAAAAGTCGAATGAGAATGGAACCGCCAAGATACAGGATAATATTTCGGCAAAAACGCTGTTCACTCTTGGGATCGCAACCAGTATCGATGCTTTGATTACCGGAATCATACTTCCCTCCGCCGTGGGTGCTTCCGCAGTCTGGCAAATGCTTGTCGCGGTGACGATCATCGGCATGATTACTTTTGTAATCTGTCTGGCAGGCGTATATATCGGCAAAAAGTTCGGTGAGATATTCTCCTCAAAAGCAGAAGTATTCGGCGGAATTGTGTTGATCGCTATCGGAGTCAAAATATTTACAGAGCATATGTTTTAAAATTTTTGGATTCCATCAGGATGCGAGAGATACCGGATTGATTTCCGGTCTGCAAAGCGTACGGCATGGTTCCGCTCATAGCCATGCAATGGGATTATGCGTCCGGTTTCCGTGTTTAAATCTGATAGGCTTCCTGCATCTGCCTGATTCGGAGCATCATTTCCTGTTTCAGCTTTTGGGGTGACTGGACGACGATACGGTTCCCGTACTGCAGCAGCCATTCAATCAGTCCGTCGCTGACATAAACTCTTGCCCGGACGGTAAACGCGTTTTCATCATGGCAGGAAAATTCGATCCCGCTTCCGAACTTGTCCGTAATTGTTTCCAGAAGGGTATTGGAGCACCGCAGCTCAATCAGCTCCGGTTCTCCGTTATACATATTAAAGGTTTTCCGCAGATAATCGGCGGAATCAAAATACTCCCT
>DATAML010000212.1:0-3042 GCA_036260545.1 Caproiciproducens sp. | reverse complement strand
CTTTCCACCGTTTCATAGCCCAGCATATGGAGTAATTCCAAAACATACGGGTTGTCGGCCGGCGTCTTGACGTCGGTCTCGTCCCCATAGTGATTTACCGCCTCGCGGGCGGCTTCTTTGTTGATCAGAGACTTTGGCCCACCCACGCAGCCGCCGCGGCATCCCATTCCTTCAATAAAATTCGCGTGAATGTTTCCGTCCGCAATGTCCTTCAGAAGTGTTTTGCAGTCAACAACACCATCTGCCTGCCGGGCTTTCAGCGGTATTTTTCTGTCCGGCCTCAGCCGATCAAGCGTTTCCTGCACTGCTTCGCTGACACCCGACGCTCTTGCATAAATTCGGCCCGCTCTTGAAGAATGGTCGCTCTGGTCTTCCTCGAATTTTTCGGGATGGATGTCCATGAGGTCAAAAAGTTCTGCAACCTCCTCAAAGGTCAGAACATAGTCCACAGCGTCTGCGATATCCGGTTCCCTTGCCTCCGCCTTTTTCGCAAGACAGGGGCCGATGAACACGGTCTTTGCTTCCGGATGGATTCTCTTGATGGAGCGGCCGCAGGCCACCATCGGAGAGACAGACGGCGGCACGTGGGGAATCATAGTCTGGTAGGATTTTCGAATGAGGGCAATCCATAACGGGCAGCAGCAGCTCGTAAGCAGGAAGTCTTCATCGTTTTGAATCTCACGGTCAAATTCGAGCGCTTCTTTCAGGGTAAGAATATCGGCGAACAGGGCCACTTCAACCATACCGTAAAATCCCATGTACTTAAAAGCGCTTCTCAGCTTGCCGGATGTGACGTCTGCACTGAACTGCCCGGAAAACGCCGGCGCAATCATAGCGTAGACCGGTGTTTGTTTATCTTTCAGCAGCTGAAGCACGGCAAGGGAATCCTTCCGTCCGGCAAGCGCATGCTCCGGACAGGCCCCAAGACACTCGCCGCAGCCTGTACAATTTCCGGTTATCACGACGTTGTTATTATGATCGCGTTTGATTGCGTCAAAAAGGCATGCGGCTTCGCACGCGCCTTTCCCGTCGGCGCAGCTTCCACATGTTCCGCTTCTTATGATGAGAGGTTCTTTCTCAGGATGTAAAAGAGCTTTCAGCAATTTAGTTTCGCTTGAATCTCCACTTGCCTCAATCGTTTCAGATACATTTTGAAGTTTTCCACTAATTTCCGCTTTTTTCAATCTCAAATCAAGTTTATCATATGGATTCATTCATTCTTCCTCCTCACTTGCCCATCTTCTGCCAATGGATATAGCTTCCCATCTTTGCGACGAATTCTTTCTTTAATCTGGCCGGAAATTTTTCTGCTGTCTGTAAGAAAGGAACTTTTGCTGCGGAGAATTCGAAAAGGCGTATTGTTTTGCTGAACAAATGAACTGAATAAGTCCGCAAGATTGCCCATTCCATCATTGAAATTTTGTGCGATATCCCTTACCTCTTGATTATCGCTGTGCATAATTGCAGGATATAGAAACTACTAAATATTATAACAATATTATATTGCGTTCGCAATAAAGTCTCTGCTGCATCTGCAACATCAGGAAGAATATATTATCTTTGTTCTATCAGTGATATCTTTTCGGAGCGAATAAGCTTTTTTAAGGCTGCCTCACGCTTTAGTGCCTCGCTCTTTGTTGCAAAGCTCTCTTGATAAACCAACTCAACCGGCAGGCGTGAGCGGGTATATTTTGCGCCCTGCCCGCTGTTATGTACAGCCGTACGTCGGCATGGGTCGGTTGTGTAGCCAGTGTAAATTGTACTGTCTGCGCAGCGGAGCATATACGCGTAATATTTGCCGGATTTCACAATTTTGTCCTCCATACAGAACTTTTTGTAATGCGGGCTATCACCAAAACGGAAAGGACGTAATCACCGGCTAAAACACAAGCTAGTCCTCTTGAATCCGGTTCATCCGGTAACCAATGCCGATATGAGTCTGAATATAAACCGGTTTTGACGGGTCCTTCTCTATTTTCTTTCTAAGGGTAGCCATAAAAACGCGCACCAGAGAGGAATCCGCCTCCATCGGGTTTGGCCATACCTGACTCAGAATGTAATTATGAGTCAGTACTTTCCCAACGTTTTTCGCCAGAAGGCTAAGAAGCTTGTATTCGATCGGAGTTAAATGAATCTCCTGACCGTTAATACAGACTGACGCGGCCGAATAGTCGATTTTCAGGTCCCCGTTTTCAAAGATGGCTTCGTTTTTTACCGGGCGATTGTCATACTGCATTTTCCGGATTGCCACACGGATTCGCGCAAGCAGTTCCTCAACGCTGAACGGTTTTGTCAGGTAATCATCGGCGCCGGCATCAAGAGCGTCAATTTTATCGTTGTCTTCGCTCCTTGCGCTGACAACGATAATCGGGCGGTTCGACCATGTGCGCACTTTATGAATGACATCCATTCCGTCAATGTCCGGAAGACCTAAATCCAGAATAATGATATCCGGGTTCCGGGAAGCGGTCTGCATAATTGCCGATTCGCCGGTAACCGCGGTCAATATGGTGTATGCATGCGATGCATTCAGCGTTGCCGTGATTAAATTTCGCACGGCCCGGTCGTCCTCCACAACCAGAATAAGCGTTTTATCTGCCATGGCTTACCTCCTCAAGAAGCAGTGAAAATCCGAATACCGTACCGTGCGGCTCATTATCTTTTACATAGATTTCCCCGCCGTGGGCGTTAATAATGGATTTGCACAGGGACAGGCCCAGTCCCAACCCTCTTCGGCTGTCACCGCTCATATTGTTAGCGGTGTAGAACATGTCGAAAATTTGCTTCTTGTCTTTCTCTGAAATTCCTTTCCCGCTGTCTGAAATCTCAACGTATCCCCATTTCCCTTTTTGGTATGCATGGATAGCGATCAAAGAGCCGGCCTGGGTATATGTGATTGCGTTATTTACAATATTGATGATTACCTGAACAATTAAGTGAGCGTCCACTTTCACCATGAGGAGCTCATTATCCAGCTGAACGTCAATCTGGTGCTCGGAACTGTGACGGTCAATGTGCAGCAGCGCCTCTGCAATCAAGTCC
>DATAML010000211.1:0-3420 GCA_036260545.1 Caproiciproducens sp. | reverse complement strand
GGTTGATATTTTATGCGTATAACCGCAGCTGATGTCGCGATTGTCAAAGCCAAACAGTGAAATATCACGGCCGATTTCCATCCCCTGCTCGGTAAACCATTCATAAAGCCCGCTGGCCATCAGATCATTAAAACAGAAAACGGCTGTGCAGCCCAGTCCTTTCAGGTCCCTTGCCGCTTCATAGCCTGAATTTCTTCCCCAGTCTCCATACAGAACTGCCGCTGCATTGTACAGCACGGAGTTGTCAAACAGCGCTTTCTGCACTCCGCGCAGCCGGCTCTGCGAGTGAAAGCTGCTGATCGGCCCGCACAAAACACCGATATTACGGTGCCCCTTTTTAATCAGGCTGCAGGTTACATCGTATGCCGCTTTCTCATCGTCATACAGCACCGCGGAATATTGCATATTTTTGGGATAGCAGTACGCATACACCAGCGGAACAGACAGCATCGACGGAAGGCAGTGGATTTCACGGCAGTGATACCCCACATAGACCAGGCCCTCCACCTGTTTTGCCATCAGGTTGCGCACCAGGGCATCCAGAAGACTCTGATGCCGCGGAGTATCGGTAAAATCGTTGTTGTAGCGCTTAAACAGGCGCATATTTGCGAGTATGATTTCATAACCGTTTTCCTCGCAATATGCGTCAACGCCGTCAACAATCTCCGGCGCATTAAAGACAGTAAGGTCTTCCGTAATGATTCCGATGCTGTTGCTTTTTTGCTGTTTCAGGCGTTTTGCGAACGCGTTGGGCGTATAAGAAAGCTGCTGGGCCAGCGCAAGAATTTCGTTCGCCTTAGCCTCGCTCGCCGCGCCGGGCTTTCCGTTAAGCACATTTGATATCGTCGTGGTAGATACCTCTGCCATACGCGCAATTTCCTTGATTGTTGCCATGAAGCTTCTCCTTTTCGCATAGTGAAACGTTTGGGTATGCTCTACAAATTTTAATGATTTCTTCTATTTATTTATACCATATCTGTTTAAAAAAGAAAAGTTTTTTATTATTTCACTTGCATTTTTTTGTTTTGTCAAGTATATTGTTAGCATAACCCAATCGTTTAACTAAATTTACGAAATGAGGTTCCGCTATGGAGCATACACGCCTTACAGCGCTTTCTTTATCAACAATTCACATCAATGATTCCTATTGGAATCGATACATAGAACTGATTCCCTCGGTTGCGCTGCCGTATCAATGGGATATTCTAAACGATGCGGTACCCGATGCTCCGCCCAGTTTCTGCCTGCATAATTTTAAAATTGCAGCGGGAGAGGCGGAAGGTGAACGCCAGGGCAACGCATTCCGGGATTCCGACGTTGCAAAATGGCTGGAGGCCGTAGCCTACAGCCTGGCTTCGCACCCGGATGCCAAACTGGAAGCCACCGCGGATGACGTAATTGCTTT
This sequence comes from Caproiciproducens sp., assembly GCA_036260545.1. Classification (GTDB taxonomy): domain Bacteria; phylum Bacillota; class Clostridia; order Oscillospirales; family Acutalibacteraceae; genus DATAML01. The sequence continues at coordinate 2,015 of DATAML010000211.1, read as the reverse complement.
GCTTGGCCGCGCACAATGCAAAGACGGCTATCTGAACACTTACTTTACGCTTGTAGAGAACGGCGTGCGATGGAGAAATTTGACCGAGGGACATGAGCTGTACGTAGCGGGTCATTTCATTGAAGCGGCTGTGGCCTATTACGAATCCACCGGCAAAAAAGCGCTGCTGGATATTATGTGCCGCAATGCAGACTTAATTTGCAGCGTATTCGGCCCCGGAGAACATCAGCTTCACGGCTGCCCCGGACATCCTGAAATCGAGCTTGCGCTGGTGCGCCTGTATCACACAACCGGTGTGCGCCGCTATCTTGAACTGGCCAAGTATTTTGTGGATATACGCGGTCAATCGCCGAATTACTTTATGGAAGAAATGCACAGAACAGATTTTAAACAAATTTTCCCCGAGTTTTCAAATTACAGTCCGATCTACTCACAATCCCACAAACCTGTGCGCGAACAGCATACCGCCGAAGGTCACGCGGTACGCGCCGTTTATTTATACTGCGCCATGGCGGATCTTGCGCAGGAATACAATGATACCGCCCTGCTGGATGCCTGCAGGGATTTGTGGCATAACATCGTGAATAAACGTATGTATCTTACCGGCAGCATCGGTTCCTCCGGGTTCTGGGAGCGTTTTACCGTCGACTACGATTTACCGAATTCATCGAACTATTCCGAAACATGCGCATCCATTGGTCTGGCCCTGTTCAGTCTGCGCATGGCGCGCATTTTGAGTGACGCTTCGTACATCGATGTGATTGAGCGCATACTGTACAATACGGTGCGTTCCGGTATTTCAATGGAAGGCAACACCTATTTTTATGTCAATCCGCTGGAGGTCTGGCCAAAGCGCTGTCTGGAAAATACATCTGACGCACACGTGAAGCCTGTCCGCCAGAAATGGTTCGATGTGGCCTGCTGCCCGACAAATGTGGCTCGCACCTTAACTTCCTTGGGACAATACATCTATTCCGCCGACAGTGATAATTTGTACTTGAATCTTTTTATTCAAAACAAGACGGATTTCATGATTCATGAAAATACAGTACATCTCTCTTTAAATACCGATTTTCCCCGTACAGGCAATATTACTCTGTCCGTAACAGCGCAGAACACCCCATTTAAGCTGCATTTACGCATTCCCAGCTATGCTGAAAACTGGACCGTTTCTGTAAACGGTCAGCCTGCCGGCGGCACACTGGAAAAAGGATATTACAGTATGGAACGCGTCTGGAACAACGATACCGTTGCACTGCAGTTCAAAATTACTCCAAAATTTGTGTATGCAAACCCTGCCGTCCATGCGAACAGCGGTAAAATTGCACTGGTACGCGGACCGGAGGTATACTGTCTTGAGGAAACGGATAACGGCGCGGATTTAACGTCTGTCTTTGTTGGCGGCGATACCGGCATCACCGAGCAATGGGAGAATGAAATGCTGGGAGGTACTATGCTGCTGCATTTTGACGGCTTTCGCCTCAATGATGAAAACGGAACGATTTCATCAGTTTGCACACAACCGCCTGTACTTAAACCAACGCATTTAACCGCCGTTCCTTACGGCTCTTGGGGAAACCGTAAAAACGGGGAAATGCTGGTATGGATGCACGCATTGCTGGTATGAGTGCTCACCAATTATTTAAATAAAATATGACTTTGAATGTTAATTGATTAGAACTTAAGACCGTCGTGCACGGCGCGGCAAGAAGCTTTTGGCGGCAGCAAGTCTGCCGTGCGGCCACCACGTGATGGAATGTTTTTTGTGGCGGTCAAATAGAAAAAAGCCAGGGATTTCGGGCTCTTTAAAGAAGAGAGGCGAAATTCCCGGCTTTTGTTTTGTTCCTTTAGCTTACCCGTTCCAATAAACCGACTGCCAAGACAATACATTTTTAATTTCTTTATTTCTATGCCGTTTGTTAAATCTGAAATCTGTTTTTGCCAATTTTGCTTTCAACAATACCCCTGTCACTTTGATTTTAACTCGCAAATTAATTTTCAGGAATTCGGATTGT
>DATAML010000210.1:0-10211 GCA_036260545.1 Caproiciproducens sp. | reverse complement strand
GTGATCCTCATCCGTCCCGACCCGCAGATTCTGTGGGATACGCCAAAGGAGAACCCTTTGTGGGAGCAGGCTGACGCCCGCTATCACCGTTCCCAGACGGGCGGGGGAAACTGGCAGGAGCTGAAAAAGGTGCCCGCCGTATGGAAGATCGGCTATAAAGAGCTGACATTCCAGATCAAGACCATGGGTTTCAAGCATACCGGGATTTTCCCGGAGCAGGCGGTCAACTGGGATTTTTACGAAGAGAAAATCCGGGCGGCGAACCGTCCGGTCAAGGTGCTGAACCTGTTCGGCTACACCGGCGCGGCGACGCTCGCCTGTCTGAAGGCGGGCGCTCAGGTCTGCCATGTGGATGCTTCCAAGGGTATGGTGGCATGGGCAAGGGAAAACGCCGCCGCCTCCGGTCTGAGTGAAAAACCCGTGCGCTGGCTTGTGGACGACTGCATCAAATTCGTGCAGCGGGAGCAGCGCCGCGGGAACGCCTACGACGGCATCATTATGGACCCACCCTCCTACGGCCGCGGTCCCAACGGCGAGGTCTGGAAGCTGGAGGAGCAACTCTACGGGCTTGTGCAGCAGTGCCTGCCCATCCTTTCGGACAGGCCCCTGTTTTTCCTGCTCAACTCCTACACGACCGGCCTGTCGCCCGCGGTCATGCAGTATCTGCTGGGCGTGCTGATCCAGAAAAAATATGGCGGCCGTGTTTCCTCCGATGAAATCGGTCTGCCGGTCACACAGAGCGGCCTTGTACTCCCCTGCGGCAGCACCGCCGTCTGGGAAGAATAACAGATTCATCATCCATTCACAATTTGTGTCTGTGTTTGGGTTATTATATAGGATATACACCTGTAAAGACAGATAGGGAATACGCCGGATCGCGGCGGTAAAAGGGAAAGTCTCCTTACTCACAGGAGATGGTTAGGCAGGTTACAATGGATTATATCAAAGCGCAAGACGTTACATTTTCATACGACGACCCGGAATCCGAGGAGCGCCGGGAAGTGCTCAAGGGGGTTTCGCTGGGTATTAAAAAGGGCGAATTCGTGGCGCTTCTGGGGCATAACGGCTCCGGAAAATCCACCATGGCCAAGCAGTTTAACGCCATGCTGCTGCCGGGCGGCGGCAAGGTGTTTGTGGACGGTATGGATACGGTGGATGAAAAGGTACTTTACGAGATACGCCGCCGCGTCGGGCTGGTTCTGCAGAACCCGGACAACCAGCTTGTGGCCAGTATCGTTGAGGAAGACGTTGCGTTCGGCCCGGAAAATCTGGGTGTGCCGCCCGGGGAAATCCGCACACGTGTGGATGACGCCCTGAAAGCGGTGGAAATGTACGATTTCCGTTTAAACGCGCCGTACAAGCTTTCCGGCGGCCAGAAGCAGCGCATCGCCATCGCCGGGATTATCGCCATGCAGCCGGACTGCATTGTGCTGGACGAGCCCACCGCGATGCTTGACCCGCGCGGGCGTTCGGAGGTGCTCTCCACTATCCACAGGCTGAACCGGGAAAAGGGCATCACCATCGTCCTTATTACCCATTACATGGACGAGGCGGTTCAGGCCGACCGGGTGATTGTAATGGACAGCGGCCGAATCCTGACGGAGGGAACGCCGCGCGAGGTATTCGCGCAGGTGGAGCTGCTTAAGCAGCACAAGCTGGACGTGCCGCAGGCCACCGAACTCATCTACCGCCTGAAAGCGGGCGGGTTTGATCTGCCGGGCTGCGCGCTGAATATCGAGGAATGTATCGCGGCCTTGAGGCCGCTTTTGAATAAAGCGTAATCAGGCTGTCTTGCCGCCTTGTCTCGATTCCTTTCCCGACGTCCGACAAGTCTTAAACATTTAGTCTAAATTGGTTTTATATCATTTTTTAATCATTGATAAACGGTATTTAAAGCCGGATATTGTATCATACAGGAGATACAGAATGTCGATCATCGAAACACAGGATTTAACCTATACCTACGGCGTGGGGACGCCGTTCTGCAAAACTGCGGTGGATCATGTCAGCATTTCCATCGAGCAGGGGGAATTTATCGGCCTGATCGGGCATACCGGTTCGGGGAAATCCACCCTTATCCAGCAGTTGAACGGGCTTCTGCGTCCAACCTCCGGCACCGTGCTTCTGAACGGAAAAAACATCTGGGAGCAGCCGAAAAAAATCCGCGCCGTGCGCTTTCAGGTGGGCATGGTATTCCAGTATCCGGAGCACCAGCTTTTTGAGGAAACCGTCGCAAAGGATATTGCGTTCGGACCGGGCAACATGGGGCTTACCACGGAGGAGATCAAAAAGCGCGTCCATGCGGCGGCGGAGTTTGTCGGGCTGGATGAAGCGCTGCTGAATAAAAGCCCGTTTGAACTTTCCGGAGGGGAAAAGCGCCGCGCGGCCATCGCGGGCGTGATCGCTATGGATCCGGATGTCCTGATTCTGGACGAGCCTACGGCGGGGCTTGACCCGCGTGGACGCGACGTGCTGTTGAGCCAGATTGTCAACTACCATCAGGTGCGGCACAATACGATCATTTTTGTATCCCACAGCATGGAGGATATCGCGCGCATCGCGGACCGGGTGCTGGTTATGAATTCCGGCAAAGCGGTGATGTTCGATACCGCCGAAGCGGTGTTTTCACGCGATGCCGAACTGGAACAAATGGGCCTGCGCGTACCGCAGATCACAAAGATCATGTCAGTTTTGAAGGGCGAGGGGTATCCCGTAACCACCGTTCTTACTTTGGAGCAGGCGCTGAAACAACTGATGCCGCTGCTGAAACAGGGAGGCCGGAAGAATGGTTAGAGATATCACGCTGGGGCAGTACATTCCGGGCAAATCCTTTATCCATCACCTTGACCCGCGCGTCAAGATCATCCTTACCTTTGTCTCTATCATTTTTATATTTATCGCTTCCAACTTTCAGGGTCTGCTGCTGATGGTCGCCCTGATCTTCGGAATCCTGCTGCTTTCCGGCGTTCCGCTCAGCCAATATTACAAGAGCCTGAAGGCCATCTTTTTTGTTGTGCTGTTTACCTCCGTCCTCAATCTGTTTTACGGCGGGGGAAAGGTACTTTGGAGCTGGGGCTTTATGCAGATTACGGACGGCGGCGTTGCCAACGCGCTTTTTGTGACGGTGCGTATTTTCAGCCTGATCCTCGTCAGCTCTGTGCTGACCTTCACCACCTCGCCCACCGAGCTGACGGATGCGCTGGAGCGTATCATGAAGCCCCTCAAGCTGCTGCACGTGAAGGTACATGAAATCGCCATGATGATGACCATCGCGCTGCGTTTTGTTCCCACCCTGCTGGATGAAACCGACAAGATCATGAGCGCGCAGAAGGCGCGCGGCGCCGATATGGAAAGCGGCGGCCTGATGCAGCGCATCCACGCGCTAATTCCGGTTCTGATCCCGCTTTTTGTTTCTTCATTTCGCCGCGCCTACGACCTTGCCATGGCGATGGAATGCCGCTGCTACCACGGCGGCGAGGGGCGCACCAAAATGAAGGTGCTGCATGCCACGCCCAAGGACGCGATTGCACTGGCCTTTACGGCGGTCGTCTGCGCTGCGGTCGTATTCTGCGGGTTTTACTTTCCCCCGGCGATACGGTAAATATTTTAAGATTACAGCGGCTTACTTTCTGTCTTACGGAATTCGGCCGCGGTTACATATCATATGGATTTTAACTGTTGTTTTTGAGTTTACAGGAGTGTTATGAGGAATTTACTGCTGACAATTTGTTATGACGGTTCCAATTACCACGGCTGGCAGATACAGCAGAACGCCGTTTCGGTGCAGCAGGTATTTCAGGAAGCGCTTTACAGAGTGATTGCCGAGACCCCTGATATCAAGGGCTGCAGCCGCACGGATTCGTTCGTGCACGCAAGGCGGTTCTGCATCAGTCTGAAAACGGAGCATACCATCCCGTGCGACCGGCTGGTGGGGGCGCTGAATCACTTCCTGCCGGAGGACATTGCGGTGCTTTTCTGCCGGGAAGTGCCTCTGGACTTCCACGCGCGGTATTCCTGCACCGGCAAGGAATATGTCTATCAAATCTGGAACAATCCGGTGCGTGACCCGTTTTTGAACCGCCGCGCGCTTCATTACTGGTACAGCCTGGATGAACAGCGGCTCAATCAGGCCGCTTCCTGTTTTCTGGGCAGTCACGATTTTACTTCCTTCTGCACGCTGGATTCCCGCGACCGCGGCGATTTAACGCGCACCGTAACCAAAGCGGAGGTAAGCCGCGCGGGCGATATGGTGCTTTTTACCGTCGCGGCGGACGGGTTTCTTTACAACATGGTCCGTATTATGGTGGGTACGCTTCTGCGCGTGGCGCAGGGAAAGCTGGAGCCGGGGGATGTGGCGCGCGTGCTTGAAGCGAAGGACCGCAAAGCCGCCGGGCCGACTGCCCCGCCCCACGGACTGTATTTGAACCGGGTATTCTATACGGATTTATAATCGATTTCATGAAAGCTATGTATTGCGAGGATGTGCAGGAAAGATGCCGAATTACGGACAGCGCTTCGACACAACTGAAATTGATGTATCCAAGCATGGGAATCGGGCGGAGCGCAAAAGGCGCAAACGCCGTAAAAAGCGGGAAAGCCGCGTCCCAGGCTGGGTTTACCGGATCATTGTCATTCTCATCCTCTGCGTGGTGGGGATGCTGTTCTGGCTGAACCGGAGCAACCTTACTCCCGCCAATGTTGTTGATTGGGTGCAGACGCAGGTAGTCGGGATGGGCATCGGGGACGGATTTCCAGTGAAGATCACGGGAACGGTTGTTTCCCCAGGCAATTTCAAATCCTCCAATAAAGAGCTTTTTATGGTGGGTGATACCGGGCTTGCGGTGTTCAACTCTTCCGCCAAGCAGACCGTAAGCCGCCAGCACAGCTTTTCCAACCCGGTTATGAGGGTGAACGGGACAAGGACGCTCATTTACAACCTGGGGGGAAAGGGCTACCAGCTGGAATCCGCGGGCAAAACCCTTGTTAAAACAAACGGAGAGCAGAATATCCTCGCGGGTGCGCTTGCCTCCAACGGCAGCTTTGCGCTCATTACCGAAGAGAAGGGCTACTGCGGCTGCCTTACCGCCTATGACGCGGGCGGGCAGGCGCTGTATCATTACTGGTTTTCCGATTATTATCCCACTGCCGTCGCGCTGAACCATAACGGCACGAAGGCGGCGGTAACGGCTATTTCCGCAAAGGACGGCGCGCTGGTGTCGGCGGTCTATCTGCTCGACCTGGGCAGCACCAAAACCGTGGAGCCTTTTGCCGCCTACACGGAAAACGTAATGCTCGACGTTTCCTACAGTGAAAACGGCACGGTTGTGGCGGTGGGCGACAGAATGACGGCGGTTATCAACGCCAATGCCCGAACAAAAACGAATTTCGACTATCAGGGGTTTCAGCTTTCCGCCTATGATACGGATGCCGGCAGAACCGTTCTCAGCCTGTCCCCCTACAAAAACTCCGGGAATTCCCGGCTGGTCGTACTGGATAAGACGGGGCGCGCCGCTGTCTCCGTAAACGCGAAGGAAAACATCAAGGCGGTTTCCCTCTTCGGGGAAACTGCAGCCGCGCTGCAGGGCAGCAAGGTGGGTTTCTATTCCCTGACGGATGCAAGCCTGCAGGGAAGCTGTGATGCCGGCGAGGATGCCAAAGCCATCACGCTGCAGGACGAAAGCTCAGTCTATATTCTGGGCATTTCGGAGGTCCGGTACGGAAAGTGTGGGAAATCGTCGTAAAGTTCGGCGACAGCCTCAATGTTAAATGAATTGCCATAAATTATATTTTGTGTTATATTATGTTAAGTGTGAACTAAGACGTGTGGCAGGAGGATAAAGTGGGTACGATACTGGATGTCGCTTTCATTATTATCGCATTAAGCTTTGCCGTTCCCGGTTATCATAGAGGGTTTGTCCGTTCACTGGTGGAGCTTGTCGGCTCCATTGCCGCGATTGCGGCGTCGGTATTGCTGACGAACCGTTTTATTCCGATCGTTTATGCTTATTTATTTAAAAATGAAGCGGTAAATACGCTCAATTACGCGCTTGCCAGGGTGATTGCCATGGCGGCCGTTTACGTGCTGCTCCAGATGCTGGTGCGGCTTGTTGCCGATTCGCTTGACGCGGTGTGCAGGCTCCCCCTGCTGCACGGGCTCAACTCCCTGCTGGGCGGGGCTTTCGGGCTGCTGAAAGGCGCGCTGGCGGTATTCCTCCTCTGCGCGGTCCTGCAGCTTACACTCCCGTTCATAACGGCAAAGCACCCGGAAATCACGCAGAAGGAAATCAGCCAATCCTGTATTTACCGATACGTATATGTCAATAATCCGATCTATAAGCTGTTTCAGACGCGAATTTAGAATGAGGTAAATTGAGAATGAAAAACAGAAACAAGAATATTAATATACCGAACGGGCTTTCTCTGCTGCGTATCATTCTGATTATACCGTTCGTCTACTATTTTATGCATGACGAGATTGCGCCTGCAGCGGCTGTGCTTGTTGTTTCCGGTATATCCGACCTGCTGGACGGCGTCATCGCGCGGAAGTTCAACCAGTTTACCGAACTTGGGCAGATGCTTGACCCGCTTTCCGATAAGCTTACGCAGGGAACCGTGGCGGTCTGCCTCGCAATGAAGCAGCACGAACTTATTCCCCTTCTGGCAATTTTTGTGCTTAAGGAAATCACCATGGTCGTGGCGGCCTGCCTGCTCATCGGGAAAAAGAAACGCCCCGGCGGCTCAAAATGGTACGGCAAGGTTGCCACCACCATGTTTTACATCTCCTTTACCGTAATCGTGGCTTTAAAGGGGATCTGGGGGATTGAAAACTTTGCGGTCACCGTTACGCTCCTTACCCTTACGGCGGTGCTGATGATTTACGCGTTTGTCCAGTACGCGAAAATTTACGTGGACATTTGGCATTCCGACGATCCCAGATATATAATGGATATGGGAAAAGTTATGGATAAGAAAACAAAGTAATTATATTATAGATCGCAAATTTAGGAAGAGAAGTGGGTTAAACTGATGATGTGTTCCAGATGCCATGTTAGGCCGGCAGTTGTATTTATATCCCCTACGGTGGATTCAAAGGAAAGCCGCGGGCTTTGTCTTGTATGCGCCAAAGAGCTTGGAATAAAGCCTGTTAATGATCTGATGGAAAAAATGGGTATTACGGAAGAACAGATGGAAGCAATGGAGGCGGAGCTCAGCGAGCTGATGTCCGCTTCGGATGATCCGAACGGTACGGAGAACGAGGAAGACAATTCCGGTTTTGTGCCGGGCGGAGCAGCGACCTTTCCGTTCCTGCAGAATATCTTTTCCGGAACGGACGGCAGCAAAGAGCAGGTGCACGGCGGCGATACCGCCAAAAAAGAGAAAAAGGAAAAGCCGAAAACCAAGCGCAAGCACCTGGACGCTTACTGCACGAATCTCACCGCCAAGGCAAAGAACGGCGAAATCGACGCCATTATCGGGCGCGAAAAAGAGATTTCCCGTGTCATTCAAATATTAAGCCGCCGCACAAAAAACAATCCCTGCCTCATTGGCGAGCCGGGCGTAGGCAAAACCGCCGTGGCGGAAGGCCTTGCCCTGCGCATCGCGAGCGGCAGTGTGCCCGCGCGCCTCAAAAAGAAGGAAATCCACTTACTCGACCTCACCGCGCTGGTTGCCGGGACGCAGTTCCGCGGCCAGTTTGAAAGCCGCATCAAAGGGCTTGTGGACGAGGTGAAGGCCGAGGGGAATATCATCCTGTTTATCGACGAGGTGCACAACCTTGTCGGCACAGGCGACGCGGAAGGCTCCATGAACGCCGCCAACATCCTGAAGCCCGCGCTTTCCCGAGGCGAAATTCAGGTGATCGGCGCCACCACCTTTGTGGAATACCGCAAGTATATTGAAAAGGACGCCGCGCTGGAAAGACGGTTTCAGCCGGTAACCATAGCCGAGCCCTCCGTCAATGAAACCGTCGATATTCTGGCGGGCATCAAGTCCTACTACGAAAACTACCACCGCGTCCGTGTGCCGGAGCCAATCATAAGGCGTACGGTCGTGCTTTCCGAACGTTATATCAACGACCGCTTCCTGCCGGATAAGGCGATTGACCTTCTGGATGAGGCCTGTGCCTGCGCCGCGCTCCGCAATGTCTCCATGGCGGATTACGACACGGCAAGCTTCGACTTGGAAAAGCTGAAAGGACAGGAGGAAGAAATGACCGCCGACGGGGCGGAGCCGGATTACGAGCAGCTTGCCGAAATCCGGACGGATATTTCCAGGCTGGAGGAAAAGACAAAACAGCTTGCTCCGGCTGCTCTCGGTTCGGAGGTGGAAGAAAAGGATATCGCCAAGGTCATTGAGCTGTGGACGGGGATTCCCGCCAGCAGGATACAGGAAAACGAGCTGAAAAAGCTTTCCGATATCGAGAGTACGCTGAACGCAAAAATTATCGGCCAGCAGGAAGCCGTGGCCGCGGTTTCCTCGGCGATCCGCCGCAGCAGGGTTCAGATCAGCCCGCGCCGCAGACCGGCCTCATTCATCTTTGTAGGCCCCACGGGCGTCGGAAAGACCGAGCTGGTCAAGGTGCTTTCCAAGGAACTGTTCGACACCCCCGAAACGCTCATCCGGCTGGATATGTCCGAGTTTATGGAGAAGCACTCGGTCTCCCGCATTATCGGCTCGCCTCCGGGCTATGTCGGTTACGACGAGGCTGGTCAGGTGACGGAAAAGGTGCGCCGCCGCCCGTACTCCGTGCTACTCTTTGACGAGATCGAAAAAGCGCACCCGGATGTCATGAACATCCTGCTCCAGATTCTTGACGAAGGCCGTATCACTGACGCGCACGGCCGCACGGTGAATTTTGAGAACACCGTGATCGTAATGACCTCCAACGCGGGCAGCGAGAAAAAAGAAGGAACACTGGGCTTTGCAAAGAACGACGCCGACGTTACGAAGGAAAAGGCGCTCAAGGCGCTCTCTGACTTCCTAAGGCCGGAATTCCTGAGCCGGGTGGATGAGATTATCGTGTTCCGTTCGCTCAATACGGACGATTTCGAGGCGATTTCCCACCTGATGCTTGACGAATATGTGGGAACGCTCAAAGAACGCGGCATCCTTCTCACCTACGACGCAAAGGCGACCCGCTGGCTTGCCGAGCACGCGGTAGGAGGAAAGAGCGGCGCCAGAGACCTGCGCAATCTGATCCGCCGCCAGGTGGAGGACAAAATTGCGTCGTTGATCGTGGAGAACCACGATGAAACGATCACTGGGATTTCGGTTACCGCCGATGAAAAGGATGGCATCCGTCTGGACGTACTGAAATAATCGATAACATTTAGCAGATAATTTGAATGAACCATTGACAATTACCACTGAATTATGCTACAATAATAGCCGTCGCTAAAATGCGAGCAAATGCGAGTGTAGTTCAGTGGTAGAACTCCAGCCTTCCAAGCTGGTCGTGTGGGTTCGATTCCCATCACTCGCTCCATTATTTGCGCCAATAGCTCAGCTGGATAGAGCAACTGCCTTCTAAGCAGTAGGTCAGGGGTTCGAGTCCCTTTTGGCGCGCCATATATGGTGGATGTAGCTTAGCTGGTTAAAGCGCCAGTTTGTGGCACTGGAGATCGTGGGTTCGAATCCCATCTTCCACCCCATATAAAAAAGCAGCACGGGCTAAGGCTGATTATCCCGTGCTTTATATTGGGCTGTAGCCAAGGGGTAAGGCAACGGACTTTGACTCCGTCATTCCGTAGGTTCAAATCCTGCCAGCCCAGCCAGAGCCTGTCCACGGGGCAAATCGTGGACAGGTATTTATATTGACAACAGCAGCAAATGCTGATATAATATTAAAGTTGCTTATGAATCATTAGCTCAGTCGGTAGAGCACTTGACTTTTAATCAAGGTGTCCGGGGTTCGAATCCCCGATGGTTCACCAAAATAAAAAGAACACCCTTTAAGGGTGTTCTTTTTATTTTGAAGAATTGTAGTGAGAACCCCGCGGTGCAGGCAGAGAGAAAGTAAAAAATCTATTTTACACGCTTGACCAATGGAGGGATTCGCAGAATGCGAGCCATATACCGAGGCTATGAGATTCTGGGTATGGCGTTTGCAGTACCGGAAGCTTGGTTTTGAGGCAGCCTGCCATCGGATTCTAACCTTGAAACAGCCTCCGCCTCACTGTTTAGTTCTACTTTGCTCGGAGCTCCACTCACGG
>DATAML010000209.1:0-12383 GCA_036260545.1 Caproiciproducens sp. | reverse complement strand
CTGCGGATTTCCTCAATCACCTCTTCGCTGAGGTGCGCGGGGATATAGAGCTGCGATTTGCCGGAATTGTATTTATCGTCGTAATCGTAGAATTCGGCGGAGGCGGCGATTTCTCCCACGGTGGAAGCCTCCGGCTCGTTATTGCCGAGCACGGCGCACTCTACTTCCTGCCCGATGATAGCCTCTTCCACAACGATCTTGTCGTCCTCGCGCGCAGCCTTTGCAACCGCCGCGTCCAGTCCGGCCTCGCTGTGCACCTTGGTGATTCCCACGGAGGAGCCGGCGTTGGCAGGCTTTACAAAAACAGGGTAGCCCAGCCGCGCTTCGATTTTGACCTTGATCTTCTTCGCTCCGGCTTCATCATACTTATTTGCGTAGAACCACAGATAGTTCGCCTGATGGATTCCCGCCGCGGTCAGCAGGGTATGGGTTACAGCCTTATCCATGCATACCGCGGAGGCAAGCGCGCGGCAGCCTACAAACGGGATTCCGCTCAGCTGCAGAAGTCCCTGAATGGTACCGTCCTCGCCGTTCCTGCCGTGCAGTACGGGGAACACGCAGTCCACTCCGATGACCTCAAAACCGTTTTCACCGCCCACCGCGATGCCTCCCGCACCGCGGTCCGGCGAAAGGAACGCCGGCCGGTTGAGCGGGTTCTTTTCCCAGCGGCCGTCGGCGATTTCTTCCACCGGGCCGGAGAACAGGTACCAGCGGCCGTCCTTGGTGATGCCCACCAGGACGGGTTCATACTTATCCTTGGGAAGATTATTTATTACGGATGTCGCGGACAGACGGGAAACTTCGTGCTCCGAAGAACACCCGCCGAAAATGACAGCGATCTTTTTTTTATTCATCTTTGATTCCCTCCAAACGAAGCGTTTTATCAAAGGAACGCATAATATTTGAATATATATCATACCATAATGCCTGAATATGCGCAATTAAAAATTTAATAAATAAGTATGGTGACAAACAACTCTTTATGTAGTATAATCATAAACTGAATTGATTTAATCAGTAATAACCGGTTGAATCAAAGCATCTGTTCAATTATTAAAGTAAGAAATTCAGAAGAATTCATAAAGATTCAGGAGTGATATTTTTGGAGCAGAAGGCTTTTGACCTGATTGCCGAAAAGGTTGGAGCGGCGCTGGCTGAGCAGGGCTTTGCCAAAGCGGACGGCGAATGGAAGGACGAAAACGGCCATGCGGCGGTTTTTACTGCGGAAGAAGCCGCTTACAGTGTATATTATAATGAAAATAACAAACGCTTTGAACTGCGTACCTGCGAAATGGACGACGGCAAACCGGACGGGCAGTGGAAGTCCATTTCCATCTGGCTTTTTGACCCGGAGACGGACAGCAAGTCTGAAGCCGAAAGTATCTTGAACGACTTTGTCGAAACCATACAGGGCCCAAAGCGCATTACCGAACTGAAGACGAAAAAAAAGCGCAGGAAAGACGACGAGAACAACCCGGACCCGATTTTTTTCTTCAACCGTTTCGTCGGTATTTTCCCCGAACTGAAAGACGAGCTTGCCGAAGAAAAGGCAAAATACGGCGATGTGCGCGCGGTGAACTTTACGCGGAACAGCGTTCTCCCCAGGATTGAAGCCCTGTGCGCGCAGACGCAGAAAAAGGATGCGGTCAAGCGCTGCTGCGACCTTTTGAACGATATGTATGTCACGGGTGATATGAGCGTGCGCTCCATTATTACCATCGTGATTCTTAATGGTATCGAAGACCGGGCCGCCCTTGAGAATATGAAGCCGCTGTTCAGCGACGACCTGAAAAAGGGCTATACGGCGGCGATCAAATTAAAAGGCAAAAAAATCAAACCGGAAAAGAAGAAAAAGGAAGCCAGAGTGGTTGCGGACAATCTCAACACTTTAAGAAGATAATCTTTTGCAGCGGGGAGCGGGTGGGAATTTTCTGCCCGCTTTACTGATTTCAGGGAGATTTCTATAAAAAAGGGCAAAGGCCTTAACCTGCATTTTTTTAATGGCTTTATGAAGGATGAAACAAATTTATCGGCATAACACTTGACAGGCTGTACGTCCATGTGTTATTATGTTATCACCTCATAAAGGGGTTATTTTTTTGCGCCCATTTAATGAGGGAGGCTGAGGTCTTTTTCAGACCTAAATATTTTTCCGTACAACGGGAGGTGCCGTCATGAGAGTTAAAATTACATTGGCCTGCACAGAGTGCAAACAGAGAAACTACAACACGATGAAGAACAAGAAGAATGATCCGGACAGGCTTGAGATGAACAAGTACTGCAGATTCTGTAAGAAACACACTCTTCACAGAGAATCTAAGTAATCCGGACGGAGGGACAGAAAATGGCAGATACTACCGTAAAGAAAGAGAATATTTTTGTCAAATCCGGCAAAAGCGTCTCTAAGTTCTTCCATGATGTGAAAAGCGAAATCAAAAAGATCGTGTGGCCTACGCCGCAGGCGGTGTTCAAAAATACGGGCGTGGTTCTTGCAACCATTCTTATCATCGGCCTGTTTATTTTTGGCTTGGACACAATTCTGATGAATCTGCTTGGACTGATCATGAACATTGCAAAGTAGGATAAGCGGAGGTATTTATTATGCCTGAAGACGCAAGATGGTATGTTGTTCATACTTATTCAGGGTATGAGAACAAAGTTGCCTCCAATCTTGAAAAGACAGTGGAAAACCGCCAGCTCCATGATTTAATTGAGGAGATACGCGTGCCGACTGAAACAGTTACCGAAATCAAGGATAACAAGAAGCGCGACGTTGAGCGGAAGATTTTCCCCGGCTATGTCCTGGTTAAGATGATCCTTACCGACGAATCCTGGTATGTTGTCCGCAATATCCGCGGCTGCACAGGCTTTGTGGGTCCGTCGTCAAAGCCGATTCCGCTGACCGATGAAGAAGTCGCGAGATTGGGCGTCGAGCAGAAAGAGATTGAGGTTTCTTACAGTGTCGGAGATTCCGTCCACATTGTCGACGGCCCTCTGGAGGGCTTTATCGGTACTGTGGAAGAAGTGGATGTCGACAAAAACCGTGTCCGTGTCACTGTGTCCATGTTTGGGCGCGAAACGCCGGTTGAGCTTGAACTGGATCAGGCTGAAGCGGTGGAATGATCGTCAGATAATACGCGGGAGACCGCTTATTATGAGGGGCAGTGCCCCTGTGGGAGGACCGAATAAATCCGTTCATTCGTTCCGCCATCTACCACGAATTTTGGAGGTGCAAGAAAATGGCTCAAAAGGTTACGGGCTTTATTAAGCTCCAGATACCTGCTGGCAAGGCAACCCCGGCGCCGCCTGTAGGACCGGCACTCGGTCAGCACGGCGTCAACATCATGGCGTTCACAAAGGAATTCAACGAACGCACAAAAGGCGACGTAGGATTGATTATCCCTGTCGTCATCACGGTTTACGCAGACCGTTCGTTTACTTTTATCACCAAGACTCCTCCGGCAGCCGTTCTGATTAAGAAGGCCTGCGGAATCGAGACTGCTTCGGGTGAACCGAACAAGAAAAAGGTAGCGAAAATTACCCGCGAGCAGGTCAAGAAAATTGCTGAAACCAAGATGCCTGACTTAAACGCGGCTTCTGTTGAGACAGCCATGAGCATGGTTGCCGGTACAGCGCGCAGCATGGGCATTGAAGTCGTAGATTGATCACCCGGGTGGGAGGAACTTTTCTATCCGATTTTACCACTCAATAGGGAGGAAAACCAATGAAACACGGTAAAAAGTATGTCGACGGCGCTAAGCTGATCGACCGTTCCAAGCTTTATGATGCAAACGAAGCGCTTGACCTGTGCGTCAAGACCGGTACATCCAAGTTTGACGAAACCGTTGAGGTTCACGTTAAATTGGGCGTAGACAGTCGCCACGCCGACCAGCAGGTCCGCGGTGCGATTGTTCTGCCGAACGGAACCGGCAAAAATGTGCGCGTTCTTGCTATCTGCAAGGGCGACGCTGCCAAGGATGCAGAGGCTGCGGGCGCAGAGTTCGTAGGCGCTGAAGATATGGTTCAGAAAATCCAGAGCGAAAACTGGATGGATTTTGATATTCTTATCACCACACCGGACATGATGGGCCTGGTAGGCCGTTTAGGTAAGGTTCTCGGCCCCCGCGGCCTGATGCCGAACCCGAAGGCCGGCACGGTTACCCGCGAAATCGGCAAGGCAATCAACGAAGCCAAAGCCGGTAAGATCGAGTATCGTCTGGATAAGACCAATATCATCCACTGCACCATCGGCAAGGTTTCTTTCGGCGGCGAGAAGCTGCTTGAAAACTTTGACGCGCTGCTCGGCGCAATCGTCAAGGCAAAGCCGGCCGCTTCCAAGGGCCAGTATATCAGAAGCTGTGTCGTGGCTTCCACAATGGGCCCCGGCGTACGCATCAACCCGAACAAGGTTGGCTGATAAAAGCTTGACAGACCGGACAGTCTGTGGTAATATAATATACGCTGTACTTTATTCAAAGACAGCAGGCGCATTTGCTTAATGGGGTTTCCCAGCCTGCCGAGGATAGAGCTGTAATGCATGAATGTGCTTTTACGCCCTTCCCGCGGTAATCGGGAAGGGCTTTTTTATTGATATTGCGTCGCAGCTCAACGGATGGAGGTGAATACATTTGCCAAGTGAAAAGATATTAGAGCAGAAGAAGCAGGTTGTTGCTTCTCTTACTGAAAACCTGAAGAGTGCCTGCACCGGTGTCATCGTAAACTACAAGGGCATTACGGTTGCCGAGGATACAAAGCTCCGCAAGGAACTCCGTGAAGCCGGCGACGAGTATATGGTAGTAAAGAACACTTTGCTGCGTCTTGCACTGAAAGATGCGGGAATCGAAGGCCTTGACCATGTTTTGGAAGGTACGACCGCGATTGCTTTCAGTAAGGACAATTACGTTTCAGGCGCGAAGATCCTTTCCAAGTTTGCCGATACGAACAAGAAGTTCGAGGTCAAAGCCGGCTTTGTTGACGGCGGAGCAATCGATGCAAAGGGTGTTAAGGAACTTGCCGAACTGCCTTCCAAGGAAGTTCTGGTTGCAAAGGCTTTGGGCGGTTTGAACGCTCCGATCACTGGTTTCGTAACCGTGTTGAACGGTACGATGAAGGGTCTGGTTGTCGCTTTGAATGCAATCGCAGAAAAGCAGGCTGCCAACGCTTAATTCTCAATCATTAAAAACAAATAATATTTGGAGGTAAATACAATGTCTGATAAAGTTGTAAAGTTAATTGAAGATGTTAAATCCCTTACCGTTCTTGAGCTCTCCGAGCTCGTAAAGGCTCTGGAAGAAGAATTCGGCGTATCCGCTGCTGCTCCGGTTGCTGTTGCTGCCGCTGCTGCCCCGGCTGCTGCTGCTGCTGCTGAAGAGCAGACCGAGTTCAACGTAATCCTCAAGGCTTGCGGCGCAAACAAGATCCAGGTTATCAAGGTTGTCCGTGAAATCACTGGTCTTGGCCTGAAGGAAGCTAAGGAAGTCGTAGACGGCGCTCCGAAGGCAATCAAAGAAGGCGCTTCCAAGGATGACGCCGAAGCAATCAAAGCAAAGCTGGTTGAGGCCGGCGCAGAAGTAGAAATCAAATAATTTCTGCTCAGATGAAATTAAAATCCCTGCTGCTTTTTTAAAGCGGCAGGGATTTTTTGTCGTGCATAAGTTTGTCGGGATGCATCAACCTATGAATGAAATTACAGTATGGACTGCAGAATTGTGGCAGGAATCCCGAACTTTTCCATGATTTCTTCCAGACCTTCGCGTACCTCCTGCCGGGAGAAGTTGTACGCCTCCAGCTCCGCATCGCTCAGGTCGTTGACAGTTTGATAAAAATCCACCGCCAGACGCAGGTATTCTAGGTTCTTTGTATCGAGGTTTTCAAACAACAGGTCTTCCGCCTCGCAGATTTTACCGCCCCGTATCAAACTCGCCAGCTTTTTATACAGAAGGTCCGACGGAGAGAGATTTGTTTCGTCCACGATTTCATATTCGATATAATCCTTATGGAAGACCGTCCGCGCAATAAACTGCGCGAGCATTTCAATCTGCCGCATGACCCAGTCCTGTTCGTAATACATAACGGATGCACCGCCTTGTCACTATAGAAGTGCGCTATTCTTTGGGGGGAGATTACATTCTCCTGTATTTTTTCACTTTTCTCAGGTTCTTCTTTTTGCGGTTGTAAATCAGCGCCAGAATGATGTAAATGATCACCAGCGCAATGATGATGCCCACGATCGCAATAAACCAGGTCGAGGTGAAAATCGCTTTTACCAGATTCGCCGAACGCAAAAGCTCGCTGCGCTCCACGCTTTCGGAAGCAACCAGGTTGATAGTCGTCAACTGCTGCCCGGCGTAGCTGAGGGTTGCCGTGCCGATGACCTGTCCCTTCTTGATGGGCGCTTCAATGCTTTTCGGGACATGGGGCGTAATAATCACACTGCTTGCGGAAACCTTTTTTGGCAGGATTGCGGTGTAATTTTTTTCAGCTACCAGAAGCAGCTTATCTTTGTTCCAGGCATTGTTCAGCTTGATTTCCCCAACCGCGTCCGTGCCGTTGATAATGGGCTTGAGTTCAAGGTTGAGGAATGCCCACTTATAGAGGCTTTTGGAGTCGATCATTTCTCCGCGTGTGCTGATCTCTTTGCCGTTCTTGTCAATATCCGGAGAACCGAGCGCTACGCACAGGTAGGTGTAGCCGTCGGCGGTGGCAGAGGAGACCAGGCAGTAGCCGGACTGGTCGTGATGCCCGGTTTTAATTCCCTTTGCATAGGTGTAGAAATACTTTCCGCCAAGAGCATTCTTGTCGATCAGATAGTTGGTGGTGGAAAGAATCCTTGTCTTGCCCGCGTCCGGGCCTCCGATCGGCTTATAGGTATAACGCGTCTGCGAGGAAATATCGGTGAAATGCGGCAGGCTCATCGCGTATTTTGCGATTTTTGCGAGGTCGGCCGCTGTAGTATAGTGGTCTTCATCATGCAGGCCGTGCGGGTTCGCAAAATGGGTTCCAGTGCAGCCAAGCTCCTGCGCTTTTTTGTTCATCATCTCAACAAAGGCGTCAACGTCTCCTCCGCCGACATAATCCGCAAGCACTAGCGCTGCATCGTTTCCGCTCGGCACCAGCATACAGTTTAAAAGCTGCATGGCGGTAAGCTGGTCGTTTTCCTTGATACCGGAAAGCGAGCTGCCTGTACCCAGAAGCTTATCGACGATTTCTTTGTTTACCGTGATTTTTGTACCGTCCAAATCCTTGATATGTTCGCTGACTACGATGTATGTCATGATCTTGGTTGTGGAAGCCGGCTCCCGGCGCACGGTGTCGTTCTTCTGGTAAACCACGGTGTTGGTATCCAGATTGACCAGTTCAATCGCTGCGGAATAGGTGTCAAAATCAATATTAAACGCCGCGGCGCCGGCCGTGACGGAAGTGAACAAAACGCAGAGCGTCGTAAGGATTCCCAGCAAAGCAAGGGATTTTTTAATCATGGAACTTTTGCCTCCAATGTGATATGATAAGAATAAAATGTACTAGCTTATGCTTATAAAGTATAACAGCAAATAGGGAAAAGATAAAGGGAAGTTTGGAATTGTTTATAATTCTATAACATATGGGGGCATAAAATTGATTTACATAACCGGAGATACACACGGGGAAATGTGCCGCTTTGACTCCTCAAAGGCGCGAAAACTGAAAAAGGGCGATACCCTTATTGTATGCGGTGATTTTGGGTTTATCTGGAGCGGCGGCGGTGCGGAAGAAAAAATTCTTCAAAAGCTGGGCAAAAAGAAATATCAGATTTTATTTGTAGACGGAACGCATGAGAACTTCAACCTGCTGGACAAGTACCCCGTAACCGAATGGAACGGGGGGGCAGGTACAGCAGATCAGCGGGAACCTGTACCATTTGATGCGCGGTCAGGTTTATACGATAGAGGGAAAGAAAATCTTTACTTTCGGCGGAGGGGAAAGCCCCGAAAAGCAGGTGCGCATGGAAGCCGGAACCTGGTGGGAGCGCGAGATGCCGAACATGGAGGAGATGCGCACGGGCGTTAATAACCTGCGCGCAGCCGATATGAAGGTAGACTATATCATTACGCACCAGCCCGCCCCGCGGGTGATGTCGCACAGTCTGGGGCCCGTTGAAAATACCAACCAGCTTGACGCGTATTTTGAACAGATCAGCAAGCAGGTGCAGTTCCAAATCTGGTTTTTCGGCTCGATACATATGGATCGCAAGATTACGGCCAAGAATTTTGCCGTGTTCAACGATATTTTGCCGGCAGAAATGCCGCAGCAGAAAAGGTATCGGGTATGAAGGTTTTCCATACTTCGGACTGGCACCTTGGAAAAATGATTTACGGGCGTTCGCTTCTGCCCGATCAGGAGCATTTTATCCGGGAGGTGTTCCTTCCGGCAGTCCGTTCGGAGCGGCCCGACCTTGTAATCGTCGCGGGAGATTTGTTTGACCGGCAGATTGCCCCGGTGGAGGCGATCCGGCTGTTTGATGGTTTCCTCAGTGAAATGAGCGCCCTGCATATCCCGCTCGCGATGATTTCAGGCAACCATGACGGCGCCGAACGCATTGCGGTGGGTACCGGCCTGCTCCGGCAGAGCGGCATATATATCGGCAGCAGTATCGGCGATTTGTCCTGCCCGGCGGTGATTACGGCGGGTGGAGGTGGAGAAACCGCCCATGTCTATCTGTTGCCCTACTGCGAGCCTGCCGCGGTGCGGCAGGCTCTGCGTGACGACGGGATCAAAAGCTTCCAGGAGGCATATGCCGCCCTGCTCGACCGGATAAAAGAACAGCTTGACCCGAATGGCATCAACATTCTTGTTTCCCATTGTTTTGTGATGGGCGGTACGCTTTCCTCTTCGGAAAGTCCCACGTTTGTGGGCGGCAGCTCCGAGGTGAATCCCTCGGTGTTCGAAGGCTTTGACTATGTGGCACTGGGGCATCTGCACGGGCCGCAGCGGGCAGGAAGGAACGGCCGCTACTGCGGGTCGCCGCTGAAATATTCGTTTGACGAGGCGGGGCAGAGAAAGTCGTTTACCGTACTGGATATCCATAAGGGACATACGGAAATTACGGAATTCAGCGCCCCGCCGCTCCACGATCTGCGCGTGATCTCCGGCCTGTTCAATGACCTTCTGGAGCAGGGCAGGGAGCACCCGAGCGAAGATTATCTCTATGCAAACCTAACCGATCATGCGCCGGTCTATATGCCCATGGATAAGCTGCGGCCGTATTACCCAAACCTCCTCGGCCTGAGCAGCGGATGGCTTTCTGCTGGCGGTGACGGGATGCGGGACGGTTTGCGCGACCAGTTTATGAAGAGAAAGACGGACGATGTCTATGTCTTTGAACAGTTTTTGAGCCAGATTTGCGGTGCGGAAACGGACGAGGCTGACCGCGGATTGTTTTTAAAGGCGATGAATAAATGCAGGGAAGAGATTGAACCATGAAGCCGATTCAGATAACCATGCAGGCCTTTGGCTGCTACCTTAGCCGTACGGTCATTGATTTTGCCAAGCTGGGGCAAAATCCGATCTTTCTGATCACCGGCGCTACGGGCGGCGGAAAAACGACCATATTGGACGCCATGTGTTTTGCGCTTTACTGCAAGGCCACCGGCGGGCGACGCAGCTGGGAAAGCATGATCTGCGCCGCGGCGCCGCAGGAAGCGGAAACGCTGGTGGACTTCACTTTTTCGCTTGGCGGCGATACCTACCGTTTTACCCGTTCCCAGCAGCGGTATGCCGCAAGGGGAACCGGCGTGATGAAAATCAAAGAGGAGCATAACTGCTACCGTCTGGCCGGTTCCGAATGGGAGCGCTACGACCTGCCCAATACGGAAACCAAAGTGCGCGAGCAGGCGGAAAAGCTCTTGGGTCTGAACTGCGAGCAGTTTTCGCAGGTCATGGTGCTGCCACAGGGCGATTTTTTAAAACTCCTGCTAGCCAGTTCACGCGACAAGGCGCAGATGTTCCAGACGCTGTTTTCTACGGGCCGCTGGGCGCAGGTTACGCTTGTATTAAAAAAGATGGCGGAAGACCTCCGGCAGGAAGCGGATGAAATCACGGCTGCAAAGAATCTGATCCTTGAACGTGAAGAGGCCGAAACCTTTGAGCAGCTTGAGGAGAAGTGCAGTTTGACCGAAAAGCAGCTTGAGACGGCAAAAGCAGAGCTGGCTCTGCTGGAAAAGGAGCAGGAGCAGCGCAATACGCGGTATAATACCGCGCTCACGCTGGATAAAAAATTTCAGAACCGGGATACGCTCCGGGGCGAATTGGAGTCCCTTGAAAAGAAGAGGGAAGAGATTGAACAGAAACGCGGCAGCCTGCATTTAAGCCGCCTTGCGCGCAACGTGATTCCGTATTATACCGCGTATCAGACGGCACAGAAGGACTGTGCGGCAAAGACGCGCGAACTGGATGCCGCGCATCAGGAAAAGGTGCGGGCGGAGGCGGAACAGAAGGCGGCGGACGGACAGGCTGCCGCGGCGAAAGACTGCAGGGAGACGGTGACTTCGCTGGCGCAGGCCTTCAGCAAGCTGGATTCCGCGCGCGTCGGCGCGCAGCGCCTGAAGAAAATCCGTACGGATTTATCGGCGGCAGAGAAACGGCTCAAGGCGCAGAATACCCGGCAGGAGCAGCTTGTGGCCGCGCTGAAAGACGCGCAGGAACGTTACCATAAGGGGCAGGAATACGCGGCAAAAGCGCAGGAGGAAGCCTTACGGATTCCGCGGCTTGTGGAAGAAATTCAAAAAATAATGAATCAGGACAAAGCCGCTGCACTGTCAGCCGGACTTGCGGAGGGACAGCCCTGCCCAGTGTGCGGTTCGGTGCATCATCCCGCGCCCGCAAAGCCAAGCGAACGCCTGCAGGCCGCGCAGGCGGAACTGGAGGCGGCAAAGCAGTCCGGCGAGGCGTTAAAGAAGTATGAGAAACGGCTGAAAGAGCTGGAAGAGATACAACGGCAGGAACAGCAGAAGTTCGAGGAGGGGAAAGCGCAGACCGCAGAGCTTGAAAAGGAACAGGCGTCCCTGCAGTCCGCAGAAAAGGAACTGCAGACTAGTCTGGGCGAATACGACGACGCTGATCGGATTGAGAAAGAAATCAAATCGGTTCAGACCGGAATCGACCGGGAAACCCGGCGGGCAAATCAGATTGAACAGCGGATTTCCGCGGCGCAGAATGCTCTGGCAGCCGCCGGGGCGGCCGCGCAGGCAGCGGAGAAAGCCTGCGCGGAATCGGCGCAGGCCGTAAGTGAAGCGAAAACGAGGCTTGAAGCGGAGGCTGCCGCCGCAAACCTGAAGCCGGATACGGAGTTTTCCAAAATTGTGTTTACGGCAACGGAGGAAGCCGCGCTTGAGCAGGAAATTAACGATTATGCGGCGGCGTGCCGGTCCAAGCAGGAACAGCTTGCGCAGCTGGAACAGGAACTGCGCGATACGGAAAAGCCGGACACTGCTTCCGCAAAACAGTTATTGACCGAAGCGCAGCAGAAGAACAGCGAAACGGCGAAGTTGGTGGGGAGCCTGCTGCAGCGCGCGGATTCCGTGCAGAAGTCGCTGAAAAAGCTGGCGGAGCTGATCAAAGAAGGGAGCAGTCTGGAGGAGCGGTATTCGCGTACCAGCCGGCTGGCGGCGATGCTGGCCGGAAAAACCGGCCTGAAAATCCCTCTCCACCAGTTTGTGCTGGGAATCATGCTGGACGATATCCTGTCCTGCGCGAATATTACCTTTTCCACCTTGAGCAATGGCCGCTACCGGCTGAGCCGCGTAACCGGAGCCTCCGGCGGCAACGCGCTCGGCGGGCTTGACCTGCAGGTATTTGACGCGTACAGCGGCGGCGTCCGCGCGGTGGAAACGCTTTCCGGCGGCGAGCTGTTCCTTGCCTCGCTTTCGCTTGCGTTCGGCCTTTCGGACGTGGTGCAGAACTATTCCGGAAGCGTGCATCTGGATTCCATCTTTATCGACGAGGGCTTCGGTTCGCTGGATCAGGAAACGCTGGATACCGCAATGAAAGCCCTGCTGCAGATCCGGCAGACCGGCCGCACCATCGGGATTATTTCGCACGTGAGCGAGCTTAAAACGCGCATTGCCACGCAGATCGTGGTCTCCAAGGGCTCGGACGGCGGCAGCAGGGCGGAGGTACTGCCCGGCTGACCCGGGGTGCCTGCCGAACGGGAAATGAATTGGCGCAGTATATTTAAGCGTTATAAACTTTGTCCCCAGCCGCAAAACTGAATTGACCCCAAAAAGTTAGACAATATTTTCAATTAAGCAACCGAAAGGGTTTGCTGCCTATGTAAAGCGGGCGGCAAACCCTTCAGTTTTGCCTTGATGCGTCGGTTGTTGTAGTAATCCAGATAGTCCACGAGTTCA
>DATAML010000207.1:0-6432 GCA_036260545.1 Caproiciproducens sp. | reverse complement strand
AGTGCCGTATACTGCCGGTACAGACGTTTTTACAGGAGACCATTCGGTTACCTGTGTTGTACCGCCAGACAGCTTGGAACCCTATAAAACCGCGTTTTCGTCCTATGTCAGCGGCGGGCAGGTATCCGTAAAATCCGGGACATATACGGATGGATTCCAATTTACTGAAAAGAATGCAAAAGGCGTCTCTATTCGATATCAGGTGCTTTCCGCGGAAAACAAAACCGTGGAAGTCATTGCGAACAGTCCGTCTTATTCCGGCGAAGTAATGATTCCCACCTCGGTAATCGGTGAAGACGGAAATGCTTATACGGTAACGGAGATCGGGCAGAAAGCATTTTTGGACTGTGCCAACCTGACCGGTGTCTCCCTGCCGGAAAGCATTGCGTCCATCGGCGACTGGGCGTTTGAGAACTGCTCCAAACTGACCGGTGTTACTGTCCCGGAGAATGTGACGCAAATCGGGAAGTATGCGTTTAAAGGCTGCACGGGGCTGACGAAGCTCAAGCTTCCGGCAAATCTCGCTACTCTCGGCGTATGCTCGTTTATGAACTGTATCGGACTTGAAAGCGTTACCATACCGGATAAACTCGAGGAAATCGGTCAGCAGGCGTTTGACGGCTGCACAAAATTAAAAGACGTTTCGATTGGAAACGTCACCTCCATCGGCGATATGGCGTTCATGAGCTGTTCCGGCCTTAAGGACATAACGATACCCGAAAAAGTTGGTTCCATCGGGCAGAGTGCGTTTATGAGTGCCGGGCTTACGGGGGTTACTTTTAAGGGATATGTAAAATCCATCGGGGACGGTGCGTTTTACTTTGCGCCCCAGCTTGCCAAAATCACCTTTGAAGAGTCTGTTCCTCCTAAGACGGTTGGAAAAGACCTGTTTGTGGGCGATACCTATCCCATCCGCGCGGTTGTACCCGCGGGAGCGGTGACGGCCTATGAAACCGCGTTTTCCGCTTATACGCAATGCGACCCGGCACAGCTGAAATTTGAAGCAGTGCCGCTTCCCTCGCTTTCCGCCCCCTCCGGCCTTGTTTGGGACGGCATGGCGGCAAAATGGGATAAAGTGGCCGCGGCCACCGGCTACACGGTAACGCTTTACAAAGACGGCAAAGCCGCTGCGTCGGAAAGTGTCTCCTCCGATACTCTGACATACGATTTCAAGAATGACATAAAGGACAGCGACGGGAATTATACCTTTAAAGTCGTTGCCAAAGGAAACGCTTCTGTTTTAGACAGCGCGGAATCGGCGGCAAGTAGCAAATATGAAGAAACGAACAGCGGAAGCGGTGTAATTTTCTCGTTTGATCCGCTTACCGCCTACAAGAAGACGGTATCCTACGGAACGCCCTATGAGAAACTCGGATTGCCAACGGTCTTAAAAGCGGTCGTGGATAATATTTCGGATCAGATTGTCAGCGTAATCAAATGGGTTTCCGACGCGGCGTTTGACGGCAATACAGCGGGGGCCTACGATTTTACGCCGGTTTTGGACAGCGGATATCAGATTAAGGACAGCGGCGTAAAACTGCCTCATATTACGGTTACGGTAAACGCAAAGGAGGAAAGCCACCACTCGGACAGTACAGAGCAAAAACAGCCGCAAACGCCGAAAACCGAAGTGAGGGTTGATTCCGCCGCCAATACGTCCACGGTGACCACCGTAGCGGACAGCGTTAGCGCCGCAGGCGATACCGCGCAGATATCCGCGACGGTTCCCGATATCGCGACGGTTCCCGATATCGCGACGGACACTTCCGGAGAAAATACGGCGCTTGACGCCAGAAAGAAAGCAAAAATTGAAATCAATCTGCCAAAGGATGCCATTGTACAGCAGCTCGCCGCAAAAAAGGATGTTGACCTGACCCTGGCGGTTCCGGCCTCCGTGGCAAATGCCGCCCGGGTAAACACGGCGGTGGATATCAAAGTAAATTCAGATATCCTTGCAGCGGCCAAAGCAAACGAAAGCGACGTTACGATTAAAATCAAAGACGCCGATACGCAGCAGCTTGCTTACAGCTGGACATTCAAGGGCGCGGACCTCGCAAAATCAACCGCTCCGGTAACGGACGTGAATATCTCCATGGCGGTTCGTCTGACGACGGAAGTGACACAGGTAAACAGGGTTACGCCGAACAACGTGGGCTTGGTTCTGGTGTTCGATCACAGCGGTGTGCTGCCGTCTGCGGCGAGCGTAACCTTCTCCGCGAAGGAGAAAGGGTTCCAGCCGGGACGGACGCTGTACTTTTACTTTTATAATTCTGTAACAGGGCAGATCGAACCGCAGGGAAAACAGTACACGGTGGGAGCGGACGGGATGGTCACGGTGCAGATTTCGCACTGCTCGAATTACGTGCTCCTGCCTCATTCCGCGCGCACCGTTACACTGGACACCCGCTCATATACTATGCCGGTCGGAAGAAGCTACGAAACCGGCGTGAAGTTCACCGGCGCATCCGGAGCAAAAATCAAAGCCTATTCCTCTACAAAGGGCGTTGCAGGCGTAACCGTTCTGAAAAACGGCAACGTAAGGGCAACCGGTCTAAAGCCGGGATTAACCTATATTATGATCGATGTGTATGACAGCAAAAACAAATTCCTTACGCACGCTTCCGTACGCCTGACGGTTCAGAACGGCATAAAGGCAAACGGAAATTCCGCAAGGCAATACGGTATATTCTAATAAAAGGTTCAATATCTCTAAAATCCCATTGCGTGCCAGAACTCATAAAGCGCAGTTGAATAGCTTTATTTAAGCAAAGTTGCACGATGGATTTACCAGCAAAATAAAAGCCAGGAATTTCTGCTCCTGTGATATAATCCCCTTAGAGTAGACACTTGAAATTACAAAAGATTTCAAGACTGCACTAAGGGGATTTTACTATGTCAAAAAGAGGGAATAAGAAGTACAGCAAAGAGTTTAAGCTGGAAGTGGTACAGGAATACCTTACAGGCAAAGGAAGTCAGCGGGAAATTTGCAAAAAGTATGAAATACCTGCTAAACGCACACTTGAAAGATGGATCAAATGGTATAATGGTCATAAAGAATCGAGGGAGCAAAGCGGCTCGAAAACGGAGATTAATATGACCAAAGGGTGAAAAACAACACAGCAGGAGCGGATGGAGATTGTTACCTTCTGCATTGAGCATGGTAAAGACTATTCACTGACTATGAATAAATATGGCATATCCTATCAGCAAATTTATTCATGGGTTCGGAAATACGAGAAATGGGGCGTTGATGGCCTTTCTGACGGGCGATGACGAGCCAAGCCAGAAGCGGAAATGACTGAGGATGAAAAGCTATTTTGCAAGCAAGATTAAAAGACAAAGAAATGGAACTAGCCTTTATAAAAAACTGAAGGAATTGGAAGAGGGTGGTCGTTGACCGGAGTCAGACAGGGTGAAATTTGCGGTGTTAGACGGTGATTTACTCAGGCTGTCCAACCTGATCCGGGATTCAATCAAACCGGATGTCACTATGTTTGTTTCTTATAGCACTGAGGAAATCAAAGGCAAAAACGTGATTAATTTTACGGTGCAAAATGGAACGGAAAGCCCCTATTATCTTACGGGGAAAGGTTTGCGGCCGGAAGGCGTATATGTCCGTCATCCGTTCCTGCAACTGAAAGTGCTATTCAGCTGGTTTTAAAAGGCGCTATTCAATCAGTGGGAAAGGGAAAAGCAACAAAATATATTCTCACAAAGTAATCTTAATCAATTACAAAATTAATAAAAGCCAAGGATTTTTACTCTCGCCTTTTGGAGAGCGATTTCATCAACGCGGGTCTCCACCCGGCTTCCCCACGCTTCGCCGCGATGCTCCTATTTGCGGCCCCGTCAGCAATACACTCGCAGGCACGGTAACGAAGCGTAAAACGCTTTTGATATACCGGCGATATGAAATGTTTTGCGCGGGCAGAAGCAAAGCCGGTGCAGACAACTCTTTTTGAGTAGGCTGCACCGGCTTTTTGTCGAGACGTTTTACATAATCAGGGAGTTATTTTATGATGGCGATATAGTCCATTACTACAGGTTTCTGACCCGGAAGTGTACTGTAAACTGCGGTCATTGCGCCTGCGGCTCCAACCGCTTTTACCGTGACATAATACTTGTTGCCTGCACGTTTTACCGTTGTGGCAAAGGCTTTGCTGTTGCCTGCCGTAAAGGAGGGAACCGCTTTGCCGCTGACCGTCATAGCGTAAGTGTAGGTCTTGCCATTCTTTACACCGACGGTGGACGAAGTATCGGATTTTACGGGGTAAGCGTTTGTAGCGGGTTTGGAAAGCAGTACATACGAAGAGCAGCGCGCGATGGAAACCGTTACATAGCCAAACGCATCAACGGTATACTCACTCTGGGTAAGCTGCTCCAGCGCCTTTGTGGCACTGTTGATATAGTAAAGATACAGTTTGGAGAACGGAGTGCCTCCAGCCTGATTGCCGACATAGACTTTAACTGTGGCAGGTGCCGGAAGAACGCCGCTGTTTGCAAAGTTCAGCACAATACCGGCCGCCTTTTTGTCGGAGGTATTCGCGGCTGTAACCGTGGCGGCCGCGGTATCGTTTGCTGCCGGAGCAACGGTAATTGCAAGGTTTACGTTCGTTAAGGAAGCTGCCGAGTTATTCAGGTTTGCGCCGGAGAACGTCCAGGTGTAAGCCGCATTGCCGGTCTGGCTGTCCACGACTTCAATCGTTACGTCTTTCTTGGCATTCTTGGCAGCCTGGAGAACCGTAGGTTCAAGACCGATATTGACCTTAGCGTTTGCATTGGTGTTATTCACAACCGCCGCAGGAACCCTAATCGTCAGGTCAACCGCCTGAACGGCTGTGTTTTGCAGCTGTTCCAAAATGGCGGAGGTCGGCGCACTGATTCGGACTTCCGCGCGATTAGCGGCGGTTGCCGCTGAAAGAATGGACGCGACATCGGAAGATACCGTAACGTTCATTACGGAGTGATTTCCGCTGACTACTGGCGCGGCATCCGGCTGCGTCGGAATGGTCGCTGTGACTCCGCCGTTCGGGTCTTGAGTTGTTACGATGCTTGTGCCTGTAGATGCAGTTGTGGAAGAACTGCTTGAGCTTGAATCGGAATCAGAGTCTGAATCAGAATCAGAGTTGGTTCCAAGAGATTTTGCAAAGGCTACCTTTGTATCATTCAGTGTAAAGTTGCTGAAAACTGCGGCTATATTCTCATATCTGCCGCTGCCGTTTGCCGTTTCCACACCGACTCCGGTGGTGTCTTCCACATCCGTATTGGTGATGGAGGACGCCGAATCAGTAGTAACCGGAATCCACGTTACTTTATCCTTGCTGTAGAAGCCGGTATAAACATTGCCAATTCTCTGAATCTTGAGATAGACATTGGGGGTATCGGCCAACTGGTCTTCCACAATGATGCTGTTTGTACCGTCTGTTAATTTAATGGTTTTTTGTGTTGCGGTGTTCTGAGTGGTTACGTTGACCCCATTTGCGTCATTGGCGTTGGATGTGGTGGTCGTTGTGGTTGTTCCGCGGAGCAAAGCGACATGCGGTTTGCTGCTGGAACCGCCGCCGGGACCAAAACCGCCGCCGGAGCTGCTGGAAGTACCGTTCTTGTCATACACAATCAGTCCTGCTGGCAGTGACTTTGTGGAAGAGGTGTAATTCATGTCCGTTATGATTGTAAAATCTCCGGACGTTTCCGTAGTGGTGATATTCTTGTCGCTGGAATCTCCGCCCATCGGCTTCCAGTTGCCGTCCTCCGTAAGAAGGGTAAGAGAATTCTCGGAGTTGAGAATGAAATTGGAAGCATTGTTGTTGGCGACTGTCCAGTTATCCGCAAGCCCGTAGGCGGCAGCTTTTACGGTGACCGCGCATGTTGCTTTCACGCTGCCGGTAACGCCGGTCGCAGCGGTAATCACCGCGCTGCCAACACCGACTGCTGTAACCTTACCGGTGGAGGAAACTGTTGCAACGTTGGTATTGCTGGAAGTCCAGTTGACAGAATTGTACTCAATATCCGTTTTTTCATCGCTTAGCGTTGCGGTAAGCGTTACGTTTTTACCTTCCTCAAGCGTTGCCGAAGTCTTATCCAATGTGATGGATGTGGAATCGGAGGGCTTGGAGGTTGTGAATTTCACGTTGCAGCCGCCGTTTTTGTTCATCGGGACGGTCAGTGTATCTGTGCTTGTAACCTGCTTGCAGGAAACCAGAGCATCGTCGTTGGTATAGCCATCCTGATAAATCCACGCGTAATAGGCTTTGCCGGAGGTCAGGAAGTTCAGATTGAACGTTGCGTTCCTTGCGTCCGTGCAGATTGCGGAAGCATACCATTCGGCTGCTCCGTTGGCAATGTCGGCTGCTTTGCTCTTGCGGGCTTCCGCGACATACTTGCCGAGGTCTGCATCCAAAAGCTTGGTGTCTTCCCATGCAGCCGGCATAT
>DATAML010000204.1:0-8556 GCA_036260545.1 Caproiciproducens sp. | reverse complement strand
ACCATCCGCCAATCGCAGATCATCATGATTCCGGGCGGCTTCTCCGGCGGCGACGAGCCGGACGGTTCCGGCAAGTTCATCGCTACGACCTTCCGCAATCCGAAAATTGCCGAAGCGGTGAGCGACCTGCTCAACAACCGCGACGGTCTGATGCTTGGAATCTGCAACGGCTTTCAGGCGCTGATTAAACTCGGCCTAGTGCCTTACGGCAAAATCATGCAGCCGGATGAGAGCATGCCTACCCTGACCTTCAACACGCTGGGCCGTCATGTTTCGCGCATGGTATATACCCGCGTGACCTCCGTAAAATCCCCGTGGTTTGCGGGCGTAAACGCCGGCGACGTATTCGCGGTTCCGGTCTCCCACGGCGAGGGGCGTTTTGTGGCGAGTGAAGCAGTAATGAAGGAACTGATTGCGAACGGGCAGGTGGCCACGCAGTATACCACTCTGAGCGGCGAACCCAGCGGAAGCATCGAGTGGAACCCGAACGGCTCGGTCTGTGCAGTGGAGGGCATTACGAGCCCGGACGGCAGAGTTCTGGGCAAGATGGCTCACTCCGAGCGCAGGGGCGAACACTTATACGCCAATGTACCGGGCGAAAAAGATCAGAAAATCTTTGAATCCGGTGTCAAATATTTTAAATAAAACCAGGTGAACAGCAACCATGAGTGAATTTCTGAAAAGGACCTGGGCTGAGGTCAGCCTTGACGCAATCGGTCATAATTTCAAGGTGATCTGCAATCAGCTGAACCCGGAAACGCGCGTCTGCTGCGTAATCAAAGCCGACGCCTACGGCCACGGCGCGGTGATGCTTGCAAAGGAGTACGAAGAACTCGGCGCGGACTGGTTCGCGGTCTCCAATCTGGAAGAGGCCATGCAGCTGCGCAATGCGGGCATCGAACTGCCGATCCTTATCTTAGGCTACACCCCGCCTGAAAAAGCGGCTAAACTGAGCGAGCTGAATATCTCCCAGGCGGTGCTTTCGGCGGATTACGGCGTACAGCTTTCCTTTGAAGCCCAGAAGGCGGGCGTGACGGTAAAGGTTCACATCAAGCTGGATACCGGCATGAGCCGCATCGGGTTCGTTTATCAGGATCCCTCACGCGACGCGCGTGCCATCGAGGATATCCGGAAGGTATGCAGGCTTTCCTGCATCGACGCGGAAGGAATTTTCACGCATTTCGCGGTGGCCGATGAGGGCGATGATGGACGCGATTACACGCTGAAGCAATTCGGTAATTTTACAGACGCGATTTCCCAGCTGAAACGGCACGGTATTAGTTTTAAAATACGGCACTGCGCAAACTCCGCGTCCATTTTCGATTATCCCGAAATGCAGCTGGACATGGTGCGCCCCGGCATCGTGCTGTACGGTCTGATGCCCTCCGGCAAGCTGAAAAGCAAGCCCGGCCTGATCCCTGCCATGGAGCTGAAAAGCGTCGTGTCACTGGTAAAAACCGTTGAGCCCCAGACCACCGTCAGCTACGGCCGGTGCTTTACGGCGGAGGAGCAAACCAAAATCGCCACCGTGCCGATCGGCTATGCGGACGGATATCCGCGGCATCTCTTCGGGCAGGCGGACATGCTGGTCAAAGGGAAAAGGGCACGGATTGTCGGCCGTGTCTGTATGGATCAGCTTATGCTGAACGTCACCGGCATTCCGGGTCTGCAGGAAGGCGACACCGTAACGGTTTTCGGCCACGACGGCGAAAGCTTCCTGCCGGTGGACGAGCTTGCCGAACTGAACCAGACCATCAATTATGAGCTGGTCTGCATGATTTCAAAGCGCGTCCCGCGTATTTTCTATAAAAATGGAGAAGAAATCGGCAAACTGGACTACATATGTGAATAAACCGCTTATATCCCTCCCGGGCAGGTATTTCATCCGCCTTTCCGGGAGGGTTTCCTATTCATCCGTGCATCCTTAATTATTTTGTCGGATCGTGGGAAAATATGGATTTGCTTTTGTTTACTTGACATAATTAGGAAACAAAAATATAATAATAAGCAGACATTCCCGTTTCTTTTCATCCTTTGTGACTGTGTTTTAAGAAAAAATCACACGGTTCCTTCCTGTTTTGGCGCATTATGGACGATGCCCGGGCGCAAAACCGGCGGCGGGATGTATACCGGTTTCGTCGGCAGTCCCTTAACGGTTTATAAAACGATTTGCTGCGGCATTGGAATCAAATACCGAATGCCGCAGCGGTTTATTTAAGGCAGTATTTTTATGAATACTTCAGTAAAAGTATGAAAATCGGCAAGATTGAACGAAGACGGAGGAGAAACATTGAAAAAAATTTTATCGCTCGTATTAACACTCGCAGTCATTGCCTTCTTCAGCATTCCGGCAATGACAGTGTCCGCCAGTGACACCCTTACCCTTGACCAGAGCTCGATTGCGGTGAAACCGGGAGATTTCACAACGCTGACTGCCAGCCTGAACGGCATCGCCACCTCGGATGTAAGCTGGTCTGCGGCCGACCCAAGCATTGCCACGGTAAGCGGCGGTACGGTAACCGGCGTTTCGCTGGGCATGACAACCGTCACCGCAACCACAGGCAGCGGGCTGAGCGCAGCCTGCACGGTAAGCGTCGCGTACAAGGGAATCGATGTTTCCAAGTACCAGCAGACCGTAGACTGGGACCGCGTGAAATCCAGCGGGATTGATTTTGCTTTTATCCGCGCCGGCTACACGGGGCTGGATTCCTTAACCCCCCAGACCGACCCCTATTTCAGTTCCAATTATTCCGGCGCCCTTAATGCCGGTTTAAAGGTGGGCGCGTATTATTACAGCTGCGCCACAAACGTTGCCATGGCCCAGCAGGAAGCAAACGCGCTGCTGAGTATCCTCGGCGGCAGAAGAATGGACTATCCCGTCGTTTACGATATCGAGTACAGCGGACACCGCACCATGGCCAGCGAAGCGCTTGCCGACGTGGTCATCACCTTCTGCGATACCATGCAGGCCGCCGGCTACAAGGTTGCCATATACAGCTCCCCCAGCATCTTCAACACCAACCTTTCCAGCTCCAGGCTGGACGTTTATGACCGCTGGGTGGCACACTGGGGCGTAAGCGCCCCGAATTTCAGCAAACCGTTTACCGTCTGGCAGTACGGCTACGGAACCGTCCCCGGAATTACCAGCGGCGTGGTCGACATGGACTACAGCTTTAAGGATTATGCCTCCGGTTCCCAGCCCGGCGGCACGCAGCCTTCCGACGGACCGGACAACGGCGGCCAGCCCGCACCGGTCACCCAGCTTGTGAGCGACACTACATCCTATATATTCGGTACGAACAGCACATACATTTTTAAACTTACTACGGACAGCGCCTCCGCGCCGGCCGTGGAATCCTCCGACACCTCGGTCGTAAAAGTCAGCTATTATCAAAGAGTATCCGGCGGCTATCTGTACAAGATGACAAACATCGGACAGGGCACCGCCCAGATTACGGCAACCGCTTCGGACGGAACCTCGATCTCCTTTGCGGCGGTCGGCAATACCGCCGGCGTAACCTGCGACACCACCATGTCGTTTACCATGAAGAAGGGCGCAACCTATACATTCAAGCTTACACCGTACGGCTCCGCGGGAGTCCCGAATATTACCACCGGCAACTCCGCCGTTTTAAGCGTGGCTTCCAAACAGAAGATCGGCGACAGCTATTATATCAAGGTTGTGGCAAACGCGGAGGGCTGCACAAGCGTTTATACCACGATTGCAGGGCAGTCCCCGGTAAGGCAGTGTATGGTGACCGTTTCCGCCCAGACTGCAACCGCGCCGACAACTCCCGTGAAGGTTCCCACCCAGACAAAACCGGCCAGCGGCGTAACCTGCGACACCACCGTGTCGTTTTCCATGAAACGGAACGCAACATATGTATTTAAGCTCACCCCATACGGCTCCGCGGGAATCCCCCTGATTACCACCGGAAACGGAAGCGTCTTAAGCGTGATTTCCACTCAGAAGATCGGTGCCAGCTACTATATTAAGGTTCTCGCAAAGGCAAGGGGCTGCACAAGCGTTTACACCACGGTTTCCGGCCAATCCCCGGTAAGGCAGTGCATGGTGACCGTGCTGTAATAAAAGTTTTATAGCGACAAAGCATTGTAAAGCCGGTACGTATTTTTACGCTGCCGGCTTTTTGATTACACGATCTTCAAAGCGTACGGCAAACGCCGCCCTGCCTTTTGTGTAAACCTGCGCGTAAAGATCATTTTTCATCCTAGGAAAAGAGCGCCGGCATTCAAAAAGTTTTTATATTTTTATTGGAATCCGACGTTATTTTATTAAACTTGGTGCCGATATAATTTCTAAGAGTATTTTGTAATAATATGGTGTTTTATGTATTTATGATATTTTTTCCGATTTAACAATTTGTAGGAGGAAACAGTGTGGATATTTCAACCATTATAGGAATGATTGTCGGATTTGGCTCCTTAGGATTAGCTTATGCGATTGAGAAAGGGAATCTTCTCTCTTTGCTTTTGCCCAGCCCTTTCATAACAGTAGTCGGCGGTACGATAGGCGCGTGTATTATCTCTTTTGGTTTAAAGGGTCTGCTTGGAGCGTTTAAAGCCTTGTTTCGCAGCTACTCCAAAAAAAATGCGCCGTCTCCGGAAGCACTTGTTACCAAACTCAGCGAAATGGCGGATATGTGCCGCAAGGAAGGCCTTTTAAAGCTGCAGACGCTTTTGAACGACCCGGACCTGAACAACGATAAATACCTGCTTTTAAAGGAGGGCATGATTCTTGCCCTTGACATGAAGCCGGCAGAGGATATTGAAAATGCGCTGCAGGCCGACCTCAGTACATATTCCATGCAGAAACAGCTGGAAATTGAAGTTTTTGAAGGTGCGGGCGGATACTCTCCCACCATGGGCGTTATCGGTACGGTTATGGGACTGGTTCAGGTGCTTTCCAATATGTCTGATGCGGAGCATCTTACCGCCGCGATTGCGGTGGCATTCGTAGCCACGCTGTACGGTGTTGTATTTGCCAACTTGATCTATTTACCGGCGGCCAACCACCTGAAGATCGCGTTAAAACGTGAAAAGGTATTTCGGGAAATGATGGTTGACGGAATTTGCATGATTGCAAGCGGCAAGAGTTCCCGCGATATAGAGAACAACCTTGCCCTCTATTACCACGCATTTGAAGGCGGCGAGAAAAAGTATAAAGAGGGCATCAATAATTAAGGTATTTGGAGAACGTTAAGTATGAAGAAGAAAGCATCCGAAAACGAAAAAGAGGGAAACAGCGAACGCTGGTTATTGACCTATTCGGATATGATTACGCTGCTGCTTGCTTTGTTTATCATTCTTTATTCCATGAGTACGATCGATGCAAAGAAAACAGCAAAGGTAGCCCAACAGTTTGCCAACGCGCTCGGAACGGGAACCTCGGCCAGCGCAGGTGCCGGCAAAGGCACCGGATCCGGATCCGGAACAGGAACCGGGAGCGGGACGGGGAACGGAACAGGCGCACAGATGGACGCTTTGGATCAGGTTTACGATATCCTTCAAAAATACGTCGATAAAAACAACCTGCAAAGTTCCATTGATCTGGATAATACGGACAACTATGTGAAAATCCATTTAAACAATGTATTGATGTTCAAGCCGGACAGCGCGGAAATGCTCCCCGCAAGCCAGCCGGTGCTGAAAGAGATCGCGGGCGCCATCTCGCAGGTATACGACCGCGTAGACCATATCACCATCAGCGGGCACACGGCGGATACGGGCGAACGAAGTCTGGCAACCGATCAGGTTTCCTGGAGGCTTTCCACCGAACGTGCGGTAACCGTTCTCACTTCACTGGTAGGTGACGGCATGCAGCAGGACAAGCTTTCCATTGAAGGCTATGGATATTTTAACCCGATTGCGTCCAACAACAATGAAACCGGCCGAGCAAAAAACCGGAGGGTTGAAATCACGATTTATAAATATCCCGCTGTGGACAAGTCCCCCGCTAAGAAAAGCACAGGAAGCGCGGCTTCCGGCTCCGCCTCATCAGGCAGCGGCGATACAGCGTCAAGCAAAATGGAGACCAGCTTTGCAACGGGTGTGATTTCATCGAATATCCCTGCCTCCAGCAGCGAAGCTTCAGCCAGCAGCGCTCCCTGATGCGGAATACATTAAGCTCAAGAACAGAAATCTGAAGTGAAAAGCTCTGTCTGTCAGATAATGCTGACGGACAGAGCTTTTTTAACTTTCCTGTTATTTACTTTCAAACGACTCGCAGTCTGTGCACTCCTGCTGGGTTGGATTGCTTTCATGTGTGCCGACCTGAATGCTGTCCAACGCGCAGTATTGCTTGCTGTCACAGTGATATCTGCATTGGTCAACCGAGCAGCGAATGCTCTGGTTTGCTTTTTGATCTTCCATTTTTCATAACCTCCCTTCCGCTGAATATTTTGTCCACGAATCGCGCAAATATTAGCATACGGGACCGGTTTGATTTTCGGAATCATTTTCCGCACTGACAAAACAAATCCTGTTATATTTTAACCGTATTTTTCCACAAATCAATCAATTGCGATACAAATGTTTGAATTTTTACAATTTTATACATATAGTATAACATTTCTCTTCTCTTTTATGCAGCAGGGTGGGACTTTTCCTGTGATCGGGTTCCGAAAGGATTGACAAATACTACTGGGCATGTTATAGTGTTCCTAAACAGAAACACTTAATTTTTTTCGAGGTGAAACGGTTGGATTTTGTCGAATTGCTTACGCATTTTGGCCTGACAAAACAGGAAGCAAATATCTATATGATGCTGATTTCCGAAGGGCAGCTCACCGGATACGAGGCTGCGAAGCTAACGGGAATTTCGCGCTCCAACACCTACACCGCGCTTGCCGGCCTGGCGGAAAAAGGAGCAGCCTGGCTGATCGAGGGCGCGGTTACGCGCTACACTCCCGTTCCGCCGGAAGAATTCTGCGGCAACAAAATCGCCCTGCTTGCCCAGTACAGGCAGGAGCTCGTTCAAAGCGCCCCTGTTCCCAAAGGTGACGTCGACGGTTATATCACGATCAAGGGCGAAGAACACATTTTAAATAAAATCCGGAATATGCTCAATGATTCCGAAAAACGCGCCTATCTTTCCATGTCTCTGGATACGATTGAACGGATTCTGCCGGAGCTCACAGATGGCGTTGCCCGCGGATTGAAAATCGTCATCATTACCAACCGGCCTTTCCTTCTGGATGGCGCAACGGTTTACCACGCGGAAAAAACACAGAAGCAAATCCGGCTGATCGCGGATTCCGCCAGCGTTCTTACCGGCGATCTCTGCGACGGAAAGGATTCTTCCTGCCTCTATTCCCAAAAGAAGAACCTGGTGGATTTATTTAAAGAGTCATTGAAAAATGAAATAAAGCTCATTGAACTGACGAAAGGAAAACAGGACGAATGAAAACGACATTTGTTGATCTGGAAAAGCTGAAGAAAATTACAAAAGATTACCCCACCCCATTCCATTTATACGATGAAAAGGGTATCCGGGAAAACGCCCGCAGGCTTTATAAGGCGTTTGCGTGGAACAAGGGCTACCGTGAATTTTTCGCGGTAAAGGCTACGCCCAATCCCTTTATTTTGAAGATACTCAAAGAGGAAGGCTGCGGCGTGGACTGTTCCTCCTATACGGAGCTCATGCTGTCCGACGCGTGCGGCTTTTCCGGCAATCAGATCATGTTTTCCTCCAACGTAACGCCGGACGAGGATTTTGAGCTGGCAAGCAAACTGAATGCGACCATCAATCTTGACGATATCACCCATATCGACGTACTGGAAAAGCTCACCGGTATTCCGGAAACGATCTGCTGCCGGTATAATCCCGGCGGCGTTTTCCAGATCAGCAACGCGATCATGGATAACCCCGGTGAAGCGAAGTACGGCTTTACCCGCGAGCAACTCACCGAGGGCTTTAAAAGGCTGAAAGAGCTTGGCGCAAAGCACTTCGGCCTGCACGCTTTTCTGGCAAGCAACACGGCGGGCAACGCGTATTACCCGGAGCTTGCACGTATCCTATTCCGCACCGCGGTGGAGCTAAGCCGAGAAACCGGCGCGCATATCTCGTTTATCAACCTTTCCGGCGGAGTCGGTATTCCGTACCGCCCGGAACAGGAGCCCGCTGACATCATAAAAATCGGCGAAGGCGTAAGGAAAGCCTATGAGGAAGTTCTGGTTCCGGCCAGTATGGACGATGTGGCGATTTACACCGAGCTTGGCCGGTATATGCTCGGGCCTTACGGCTGTCTGGTTGCCACCGCCGCCCGCGAAAAGCACACCCACAAGGAATACATCGGGCTGGACGCCTGCGCGGTGAACCTGATGCGCCCCGCCATGTACGGCGCATATCACCACATTACGGTGATGGGTAAGGAAAATCTGCCCCACGACCATAAATACGATATTACGGGCGGTCTGTGCGAAAACAACGACAAATTCGCCATCGACCGCATGCTCCCAAAAATCGATCTCGGCGACCTGATCGTAATCCATGATACCGGAGCACACGGCCATTCCATGGGATACAACTACAACGGC
>DATAML010000202.1:0-8584 GCA_036260545.1 Caproiciproducens sp. | reverse complement strand
CCCCCTATTCGTTGTCTTTTCCGAGATATGCCTCAATAACTTTTGAATTATTCGCAATCTCATCCGGTCTGCCAAACGCTATGGTTTCTCCGTAATCAATGACCTGGATTTTTTCACAGATCTTCATGACCAGGCTCATATCATGCTCAATCAGCAGTACGGAAATATTAAATTTGCTTCGTATCACATTGATGATTTCTAACAGCTCTTCCGTCTCCGTGGGGTTCATTCCGGCTGCCGGTTCATCCAGCAGCAGCAGTCTCATTCCGGTTGCAAGGGCTCTTGCGATTTCGAGCCTTCTCTGCTGCCCGTACGGAAGATTCTGCGCTACAAAGTCCGCCTTTTCGCCAAGGTTTACTACGTCCAGAAGTTCTCTGGCGCGGGTATCTATGGAAGACTCTTCCTTCCAGTAGCCCGGCAGGCGCAATACCGCCGAACCGATGGAATAATTCAGTTCCTTGCTCATGGCAACCTTAACATTCTCCAGAGCCGTCATTTTTTTAAACAGGCGGATGTTCTGAAACGTTCGGGCAATACCCGCCTGCACAATCTGGTGTGTGGACGAACCGTTCATTTTCTCGCCGTTCAGGTAAAACGCGCCTTCCGTAGGCTTATAAACCCCGGTCAGCAGATTGAACACAGTCGTTTTTCCCGCGCCGTTGGGGCCGATCAAACCGAACAGCTCGCTTTTTCCGATCTCTATATTGAAATCGTTTACCGCTTTGAGTCCGCGGAAAGAGATTCCCAGATGGGTTGTTTTTAATACCGGCTCCGCACTCATCTTTCAGACCTCCTCAGCTTTAATTTTCCGGACAGCTTGGAAAGAACGCCCGTTAAGGAGAATTCATACGATCCGAAAATGCCGCTTGGCTTGAATATCATGACAAAAAGCAGGACGACGGAATACACCAGCATACGGTAATCCGCAAACTTTCTCATCAGCTCCGGCAGAGAGGAAAGGAAGGCCGCGCCGATAATCGAACCGGTCAGCGAACCCGTACCGCCGATAATAACCTCCGTCAGGAGCTCCGCCGAATAGTTGAAATTGAAGTTTGTAGGGATCATTGCCGTCATATAATGCGCGTACATCGCTCCCCCAACCCCGGCAAAGAAAGCAGAAATGGTAAAGGTCAGCACCTTATAATAGGTAACATTGATTCCGCTGGCCGCGGCAGCGATGTAATCTTCCCGAATGGCGACAATGTTGCGGCCGAATCTGGAACGGACATACATATACATGCAGGTCAGGCAGATCACCATTACCCAGAAGCAGGAGGAAAAATCGGAAAGCTTCGTGATGCCGCTCATAGTTCTGCCGCCACCGGTGATCTGCAGGTTGCAGAACGCAACTCTTACGATTTCCGCAAAGGCGACGGTAACGATCGCCAGATAGTCGCCCCGGAGCCTTAAAGCAGGCACACCGACCAGAACACCCGTAAGCGCCGCCGCCAGACCTCCCACAAGCAGGGCAATGGCAAAAAGCGGAAGATCCGGGATTCCCTTGCCGGAAAGCATATTTGTTACGATTGCCGAGCTGTAAGCCCCAACAGACATGAAACCGGCGTGGCCGAGCGAAAATTCGCCCATAAACCCGGTCAGCAGGTTCAGCGACGCTACTACAATAATCGTGTAGCACGCCGTAGTGGCAATGCCCTTGATATAGGTGGTTCTTGTTCCCAATACCCCCGAATTGAACAGTGCCGTTAATAACAGAAAGAGTAAGCATACCGCAAGAAAATTAATGAGATACGCCCATCTTGGATTTTTCATCTTTTTCATTTTCCCACCTAAACTTTCTCATTAATACTCTTACCGAGAATACCAGATGGTTTTATAATCAAAACAATGATCAGCAGACTGTATGTAATCGCTTCATACCAGCCCGGTGCTATATAGACCTTAACGAATATCTCGATCAGTCCGACAATCAGACCGCCGATCATAGCACCCGGAATACTTCCTATACCGCCGATAACGGCTGCAATAAAAGCCTTAAGTCCCAACATACTTCCCATATCTGTGGTTGCTCTCGGATAAGTGCTGCAGTACATAAGCGCCGCCACGGCGGCAAGCGCGGAACCGATGCCAAAGGTAATTGTAACGATATGGTTCACATTCATTCCCATCAATGTGGCCGCCTGCTTATCCTGCGGGGTGGCGCGCATGGCTTTGCCCAGCTTGGCGTTCTTAACGAACAGCTGCAGCGCGACCATAATGACAATGCCGATGCACAGGGTGAGCACATAATTCAGCTGGAGCTTTGCGCCCAGAATGCTGACGGACGGAAGGTTGAAAATAGCCGGTACGGACTTTGGATTCGCCCCGAAGAGGATCATTGCCAGATTCTCCAGAAAAAGGCTCATGGCAAGCGCGGTAATCAGCGCCGTCATGGAGCCCGCCGCGCGCACCGGCCTGTAGGCGACAACTTCTACCGTGATGCCGACGATCGTGCAGACAACAATCGCAATCAATACTGCAGACCACGCCGGCATACCGGTCCTTATCATTAAGGGAATCGTATAAAACAAGGTATAGCTGCCGACCATGATAAAATCGCCGTGCGCAAAGTTAATCATGCGAATGATACCGTAAACCATGGTATAGCCAAGCGCGATCAGCGCGTAGATTGCGCCCTGATTCAGGCCGTTTACCAGACTCTGAACAAATAACGCCGTTGATGACATTCCAACACCTGTCTTTCCGAATATATCGAACATACGGCACAAAATTGAAATTTCATGCCGTATGTATCCATATTCATTATTTCACTAAAAGTTTAGGCTTTAGGACTCCGGCTGTAAGGTCTTTAACCACTTGATCTTACCGTTGTCGTAAGTATTGATCACTACGCTCTTGATTGCGTTACGGTTCGCGTCCATTGTAAAGGTTCCTCCGACTCCAGTGAATTTCATACCGGTCAGTCCCTTTACCAGAGAGGCCGTATCTGTGCCGCCGCCGTTTTTCGCTGCTTCCACCAGCATGTAGATTGCGTCA
This sequence comes from Caproiciproducens sp., assembly GCA_036260545.1. Taxonomy (GTDB): domain Bacteria; phylum Bacillota; class Clostridia; order Oscillospirales; family Acutalibacteraceae; genus DATAML01. The sequence goes on along the minus strand of DATAML010000202.1, from coordinate 5,590 downwards.
TAGTAAAGCGCCGCGCAGGCGTTCAGGCTGGATGTGCCGTATTTCTGCGTATATTTTGTTACGAAAGCCTTAACGGCGGGTGCGGTGTCTTCTGAAGAATAATGGTTTGTGAAATAGCATTTATTGAATTCTTTTTCAATGCCGGAGGTGTTGGAACCGTCCCAGCCGTCGCCGCCCATGATGATTCCTTCATAACCCGCGCCTCTTACCTGCTTTACAAGCAGCGGAACGGTATCTTGGAAGCAGGGATAGAATAAGAAGTCCGCTCCGGACGCAACCGCCTGAGAAGCCTGTGCGGAGAAGTCCGTATCCTTCGTTGTGCATTCACCGGTATATACGATATCGATGCCGTCTTTCTTTGCATTCTCCACAAACGCATCCTTCAGACCGTTGGAATAGTCATCGTCCTTTGCATAGATGATCGCCGCTTTTTTGGCCCCCTGCTCTTTTGCGAACTGCGCGGCCATCTTGCCCTGATAAGGATCGATAAAGCAGTCTCTGAAGATCGTAGGACCGACCTCTGTTACTTTCTTGTTTGTAGCGCCGGTTGCAAGAAGCAGCATATTCTGGCTTTTCGCAAGCTCAGCCATCGGTAAAGTTACGGAAGAGAAGAACGAACCGACCACCGCTTCCGGCTGTTCCGGCATTAAGCTGTTGTAGGCATTGACAGCCTGCTTGGAGTCGCCCGCATCATCCACGCCCTTGCCGCCGTTTACAATTTCAACCTTGATTTTGCTGTCGCTCGCATTGATTTCTTCCGCCGCCATGGTAATTGCGTTTTGTGCGCCTTCCCCATAAATGGCGTTGCCGCCGGTAAGTGTACAGACAACACCGATACGGACTTTGTTGTCTTCCGCCCCTGCTGCTGTGGAAGCTGCCGCCGAGCCTGTGGCTGCGGAAGCAGCACCGGAAGCCGCCTGTGATGCGGCGGCCGAGCTTTGCGCCGTGCTTCCGCACCCTGTTGCCATTGTTCCGACCATTGCCGCAGCAAGTACGATCGATAATACCCTCTTTTTCATAAATCTTTACCTCCTTAGAATTGCAAATTAAAAAGGGCTTCAGCCCTTATCAACAACGATCTCTTCGGACAGTCATTGATAAATGTTGAAACCCCTTTGTTTCCGTTTTTTTAAAAACAGCCTTATAAAATTATGAATCCGTAGGTGCCGGAACATTCAAAACGCCAAGCAGTAAAAGAAAAGGGCCTCCGCACTTACCGATGAGTGTCACTGCACACAACATTGATTCGTGTTGAAACCCCTTTGTTTCCATCTGCTTTTCAAGCCTGTATAATGCTTGCCGTTACATTTTAATGTCTGATATTATTATAATACGAAAGTCTTTAGAATGCAACTTTATTTTATGAATTATTCATTTTTTCTTTTTACAAGTTGTATGAAAAGCACTGTTTCATTTCTATTATTTTGATTTTTGGGAAACAATTTGTGCTAAAGGCACTACGCTGATGTCTTCGGCTTTTAACGCGGCGCGGATTTTCTTAACGAATTCCAGAGCCTTCAACCCGTCTCCGTGCACGCAGACGGAATCCGCTTCGATCGGGATATCCTTGCCGGTTATGGCTTTAACTTTGCCTTCCCGAATCATGCGGATTACCCTTTGAATGGCGGCGTCTTCGTCCGTGATCATCGCGCCCGGCTTTGTTCTGGCAACCAGCGAGCCGTCCTCCTCGTAGGCACGGTCGGCAAATACTTCTCTTGCAACTTTCAGTCCGGCATCCTGCGCCGCCTTAACCATTTCGCTGCCGGAGAGCGCCAGTAAAATCAGGCTGCCGTCAAATTCAAGGACGCCTTCACAGATTGCACGGGCAAGCTTATAATCCTTGCCGGCCATATTATAGAGCGCTCCGTGCGGCTTTACGTGGGACAAAGGAATCCCGGCTGCTTTGCAGAAAGCGTACAGCGCGCCGACCTGATACTGCACATAGGCCTTCGCTTCGGCAGGAGACAGATTCATATTCCTGCGCCCAAAGCCCATTAAATCCGGCAGTCCGGGATGCGCACCCGCTCCGATTCCGTTTTCCATTGCCATTTTTATGGTTTTCTGCATAACCACCGGATCGGACGCATGGTATCCGCAGGCGATATTGGCCGAAGAGATGTATGGGATAACCTGTTCATCCTTACCGATTGTATAAGCCCCGAAGCTTTCTCCCAAATCACAATTCAAATCCACCTGATACACGGCTGATTCCTCCAGACAAGATAATACTTTTACACAAGCTTTAGTATTTTAACGATACGTTTTTGATATCGGAAATGAACATATAGCCCGGGGAATGCGTGATGGCAAACTTGGGTTTTACATTCATGACGACTGACTGCGGCGTAACTCCGCAGGGCCAGAACACGGGAACCTCACCGTCTTTGATCGTTACGCTGTCCCCAAAATCCGGACGGGCAATATCCTTGATGCCGATCCGTTCGGGGCGGCCGATGTGCACCGGCGCCCCGTGAACCTTCGGCATAGCGCCCGTAATCAGCGTCGCCTTAACAATCTGATCGTCGGGGAGCGGCCTCATGCTCACAACCATTTTTCCGTTAAACACCCCCGCCGGAACGCAGTCGATGTTTGTACGGTACATCGGCACGTTACGGTCCTCTTCAATGTGGCGGACGGTTACGCCGGCCTCCAGCAGCTCCGCTTCAAAGGAAAAGCTGCAGCCGATCAGGAAGCTGACGAGGTCTTCCCGCCAGAACTGCTCTACATTGGTATATTCCCCCGCCAGTTCCCCGTTTTCATAGACGCGGTATTTGGGAATATCCGTCGCGATATCGGCATCCTGTGCAAGATAGCGCAGAGCCCTGCTCCCCACATCGCTGACTTCTAAAAGCGGACACGATCTAGGGTTTCGCTGGGTAAACAGCAAAAAATCATATGCCAGTTCCTTTGGCAGAACAACGAGGTTCGCCTGTGCGTAACCGGCGCACATACCGGAAGTCGGTTTTACAAGCTCGCCCGAGCGAATCCGCTTTCTTACCTCCGAAGGTTTCCTATTTGCGTAATCCATACAGCCAGCCTCCTCTTTATTTGCACCGCTGTAATTGCTTTTGCAATACTTTCAGTTTTTTTTCTTCATCCCTGTATATTTGCTGTGCCTGCTCAACGAAAATTCCCTTGAACCGGATTTTATCGCCCATTTTCCGCTGCGCCAACAGGGGAATGTCCGTTGAAATCACCGTGCCGATCTTGGCGTATCCGCCCGTTGTCTGCCGGTCGGAAAGCATGATGATCGGTTTTCCGCCGTTTGGAATCTGGATTGCTCCAAGAGGGATGCCGTCTGAAATGATATCCGCTTTTGAACGGTATTCAACGGCGGGGCCCTCCAAAACGCAGCCCATACGGTCGGAACGGTTAGTCACGGTATATTCCTCGCCGAAAAAGGTTTCTATCCCCTTTTCCGTAAAATATTCCGTCTGCAGACCTAAAACCACCCGAAGCGTAATAAGCTTTTCATCGCGTTGATAATAAGGCACAAGTCTTTGCGAAAGTCCCGGCAGGGTATCGACCGGCGCGGCAAACGGGATTTCATCTCCCATTCTCAGCGCCCTTCCCTGATATCCGCCCAGCTTGCACTTTAAATTCGTTGATTTGCTTCCCATGACGGCGGGGACATCCAGCCCTCCGGAAAACGCGACGTAGCATCTGCATCCGGCTTTTGCAACGCCGAACCCCAGCGTATCCCCCGCTTTTACGGCAATCGCGGTGTAAAGCGGAACCGGACTTCCGTTCAGTTCCGGCGAAAGGTTTCCCCCGGTAACGGCAATAACGTTCGCCGCCGTGAATTCAATCACGCCTCCCATCAGCGTCATTTCAAGCGCAGCCTCGCCCGCGGGATTGTTCACCAGCAGATTTGCGGTTTGAAGCGCCGGTCTGTCCAGCGCGCCCGAGGGGGAAATGCCGAACTTCTGGCAGCCGAAACGGCCCAAATCCTGAATGCTTGTCAGCAGGCCGGGATTTAATATTTTGATACCCATACTACATATCCCTTTCTATGACAGCGCACTGGTATTCGTTTTTCTCCGCCAAGGCCTGAATCTCGTAAAATTCCTGTTCCATAATCGGTTTAAACCGGATATAATCGCCTGCCTGATAGAGAATCGGTTCTTTTCGGTTCGGGTCATAAGGCTTTACCGGGGTGGTGCCGATCAGCCGCCAGCCGCCCGGGGAAGGCATGGGATAAACCCCCGTCTGCTCGCCGCCGATTGCAACGGAGCCGGCCGGTATTTTTGCGCGGGGAGTATTCAGCCTTGGGGTGGCCAGACTGCCGTCCATTCCGCCGAGATATACAAAGCCCGGCAGGAACCCCAGCATATAAATAAGATAATCGCGGGAGCAATGCCGCCTTACCACTTCATCCGCGGACAGATGGGTATATTCCGCCACATCCTTTAAATCTTCGCCGAAGCTCCCGCCGTAGCACACCGGAATCTCAACAACGCGTTTTTTCGAAGCGGCGGAAACGGTATCCAGCCTGCGGGTGAGAGCGCTCAGCTTTGCGACCAGCTTTTTATATTCGATCACACACGGATCGTAATAAACCAGCAGAGAACGGTAGGTTGGAACTGTTTCAACCACGCCTTTTATGCGGCGCGCCTGTAGAATGTCGTTCAGCGCGAGAACCTTGCCGTTGATTTCCTCACTGATTTCATTGCCGAATTCAACGGTAAGGGAACAGTCCCCCGCAACTAAATATCTGATTTCCGGCATTTCATCACCTCTTGTAAAATCCGCGTTCAAGCACTTTGCTGAACCATACTTTCCCGGGAGCAAAACGGGTGTAATCCAAAGCGTAAGCAACGCATTCGCGCATCAGTTCCACAATTAGAATGTTCATTTTCAAATCAAAGCCATCCACCGCCGGGGTAAGCCAGCCATCCATATTGACCATTCCGCTTTTTACCGCGGTGAGGATTGCTTCCTTCTCCAGTTCGGCATCCTGAAAAATATTGATGTCCTTTTTCAGATAGGCCAGCGCCGCCATCATGCCGTCGCAGCCCCAGTTGGACACGGTAGCGGTAATGACGCAGTCGGCCTGTGTTGCAACCTTCAGGCCGCCACCGCAGCCGCAGCTGCAATTCCCTTCACCGGCATAGGGGATATAGGTATCCAGATGCGCGCCGAGAGTCCCCAGACCCATCTCATTGCCCAAATCGCCGATAGAAATGACCGGTACTCCGTTTTCTTGAAGCTTATGGAACAGCGCCTCTGATTTTGCCTGAAGCGCTGTAATATCCTTTCCGATGGAGTTGTGATAAACGCCAAGCGAATTTGCGCCGGCGGTTTCAATGGTAACCGCCGCATCGGGCAGCCCGGCAGAAAGAATCTCAGCAGCCTGGGCTTCGGCCTTCGCCTTGTCCTTGGTAAACGGAATGACCGCCATGGAAACGGGAAACTTCTTCATTTCCTCAATGGTATTGTACAGATGAAGCCCAATCACACAGGACATACTCCGGACAGCGGGCAGATTATCCTCCGGGCAGATGATGACCGGTTTGGCGTTAAAAGCCTTGACCAGCGCGCGCGCAAGCAGCATGGCGCCGATGATTCCGTCGGTTTCCGCGCAGTGGGA
>DATAML010000181.1:0-2644 GCA_036260545.1 Caproiciproducens sp. | reverse complement strand
TTTGATATGATTTCAGCAGATCAGCAGAATGGAAGTGCCGCTATGAAGATTGACCGGATGCTCGGAATACTCACTTTTCTTGCAAATCAGCCGAAGGTGAAGGCAAAGGAACTGGCGGAGCGCTTTGAGGTGTCCGTCCGCACAATATACCGCGATATCGATGACATTGCCAAGGCAGGGATTCCAATTGTTACGTTCCCCGGCGGAGACGGCGGGATCGGTATTGCGGAAGGGTTTACACTGGACAAAAGCATTCTTACACGGAATGAACTGAAAAATATCGTCCTCGGGCTGAAAAGCCTTGGGAGCGTTATGATGGACTCGCAGATCAATTCCCTGCTGGGAAAGCTTTCGCCGGAGCCGAACCGCTTTCTTGCGTGTAAGGACGACGTGGTCATTGACCTGGCGTCCTTTTATAAGTATAGCCTCGCTCCTAAAATAAGCGTTCTCAGAAAGGCGGTTGCGGAAAGAAATGTGGTTCGCTTTGCGTATTACTCTAAAAAGGGGCAGACAGAGCGGGCGGTTGAGCCGTATTTGATTACCTTTCAGTGGGCGGCGTGGTATTTGTTCGGGTACTGCCGCCTGCGCGAAGATTTTCGGCTCTTCAAGCTGAACCGTATTACCGGCCTTGAGCTTACGGATATGCGGTATGTCCCCCGCCAAATAACAGAGGAGCAGCTTGACTTTTCGGCCTATTTGTCGGACCCACGTACGAAGCGGTGCGCAACGCTTGTTTTAGACCGGAGTCTTGAGTATGTGGTGGTGGACGAGTTTGGAACGGATGCCATAGAAAGAACGAACGACAACAAAATCGTTGCTAAATGGGATTACGTGGATGAGCGGGAAATGGTAAAAACCGTACTTGGGCTTGGCGGCGGCGTAAAGGTAGCGGCTCCGCAGAGCCTTGCGGACGCTGTTTGTGCCGAAGCGGAAAAAATATTTCAGCAGTATCAATGAAGCTGACATACAGATGTCAGGGATGATGCGTTATACTCGATTTACAGGCAGGGGAAATATAAAAATAGCAACGGAACGGTTTCCTGTATGCTTGAAATCTAATTTTATAATTTTGGAGGTACTGCATGAAAGACGTTATGGAGCATAAGGCGAATGAACTGCTGAGCAAATGTCCAATCGCCGCTTTATCCTCGATCACGGAAAACGGTTATCCCAGAGTCTGTATGATGGCAAAGCTGAAAACGGATAATTTTAAAAAGCTTTATTTTGCAACCGGGGTGAACTCAAAAAAGGTCGCCCATTTTCTTGCCAATCCGAAAGCCGGTGTGAGCTATTATGAGGGGAACGACAGCGTTACCCTGACGGGAAACATCGAGATAAGCCAGGATATCGAACTGAAAAAGCAGCTGTGGGAAGAAGATTTTGCCGAGTATTATACCGGCGGGGTAGGTGACCCAAGCTACTGCATCCTCACGTTTACCGCAAAAGAAGCGCTGGTCAGCATTGACAATCAGTGCGAAACGTTACAGTTTTAAATCATCCGTATTCCATTGCCCGGCTGAAATTTTTTGGCCGGGCAATTTTTATAATCAAAGAGAATGGATTGCTCCTGTACTATGTGCTATAATAATATTATATCGTACTACGATAAATAATTATTGACATACTGTAATATATGGAGTATTATACGTGCAGGGAGGTGTTCCTAATGAATTCATGTGTTAATCAGTCAAAAGTTTACGGGTTCTTAAGAATGATATTAAACCTGGGCTTTTGGTTTAGCGCGGCGTTCTTTCTGCTTTTTTTAATTTCCCTGCCGGCCGGTGCGGTGTTCCACAGCAATTTACAATTCAGCCCCAGTATCAGTTTTGACGGACTTTTATTCACTTGTGAAATTGAAAAAGCCGATGCTTTTTATTGGCAGTACACTTTTATGACGGGAGCGGTTTACTGCCTGGGGCTGCTGTGCATTTGGATGCTTCGCGGCCTTGTATACTCGCTGGACAAAGGTTCCCCGTTCATACCGAAAAATGTAAACCGAATCCGGATCATCGGGTGGGCGGTTCTTATTCAGGCCTATCTCAGCCAACTGATGGTTTACCAGTATGTACAGAAGCTTTTGCATACGGCTGCTTACCGTGAGGTAAACGATGTGCTTCAGGCCCGTTTCAACCTGCTGCCGGAAGGCGCGGTTCTGGCGCTGTGTATTCTGATTCTTGCCGAAGTGTTCCGTTACGGCTGCGTTTTGCAGCAGGAACATGACACAACGGTTTAGGAGAACAGAGTATGCCGATTATTATACGTCTGGACCGGGTTATGGCGGACCGAAAAATTTCACTGAATGAGCTGTCGCAGCTTGTGGGCATCACTCCGGCAAATCTCTCTAATCTGAAAAACGAAAAGGTAAGCGCGGTAAAGCTTAGCACGATGGAAGCAATCTGCCGTGTACTGGAATGCCAGCCGGGGGATTTGTTCGAGTACAAACCGTAACAGGCTTGACTTTTCCGCGGATTGTTGTAGAATTTATCTTAACTATTACAATATTTGCCATACAGGAGGAAATAAAATGGACACCATGGATATTACGCCGGAAGAGGAAGAAAAGATCCTCAAAAATGTTTTCAGCTCGCTGGAGCCTTTAAGATTAAAAGTGATTTCATCCAAAGCCAAGAAAAAGGAAGTCATT
>DATAML010000168.1:0-8573 GCA_036260545.1 Caproiciproducens sp. | reverse complement strand
GTTTCATCCGTTGGTCTGTTCACGTTTCCTTCCGTAGCGCGTGCAAGTCCAATCAAAGCTCCAATCAATTGTCCTTTTGCAATTTCGCCAAGCCTAAAACGCTCTCTTTTTCTGCTTTCGAAGCAGGCTCAAATACTTTTTCGTAGTAGCGCTCCGCCGCATCCAAAAGCGTGCCCGCCGGGTAGTCACGGTCTACCGGAGGTTCCGCGGCTGCATACTGCCCAAACAAATCATTGGAAAAAAGGATGCTGTTCGTGTTCCAGAAAGTAACCATGTTATCATCCCAGTGCAGACCCGGAGTTTCATAAAAAGTAAATCTGTCTCTCCGATGGTGGCCTGCGGCCGCTCCATCAAGAAAATTCACCCGGAAGCAAAGACCGTGTTCATCGGCCCTTGTCTTGCGAAAAAGGCGGAGGCGAGGGAACCGGATATCGCAGACGCTGTGGACTATGTTTTGACTTTTGAGGAAGTTGCAGAACTTTTTGACCTTATGGACATCCACCCCGAAAAATTCGAGGAAGACCAGAGCGACCATTCTTCAAGAGCGGGCCGAATTTATGCAAGAGCGTCGGGCGTCAGCGAAGCAGTGCAGGCAACGCTTGACCGGCTGAGGCCGGACAGAAAAATACCGCTGAAAGCCCGGCAGGCAGATGGTGTTATTGACTGCAAGACACTTCTGAAGGACATTGCGGACGGAAATATTCACGCGAATTTTATTGAAGGAATGGGATGCCGCGGCGGCTGCGTGGGCGGACCGAAGTCTCTGATCGACAAAGACGTCGCCCGCGAGGCGGTAAATCACTATGGGGACGAGACCGACGTCAAGACGCCGGCCGACAACCCGTATGTTTTGGAATTACTCCATATGCTGGGCTATGAAACGGTGGAAAGTCTGCTTGACCGCGATAATAATTTCACCAGAATCCTATAAACGAATTTTTACAGCTGTTTATTCCCGCTGAACTATGCTGTGCCAAATACAAGCGACCGCCTCCTGCTGTAGGATAAATCTTACAGCAAGAGGCGGTCGCTTAGCATATACGCACATATAGCGATGCAGGAAAATCATATTGCAGATTATCGTTTGCTATACAAAACCTTCATTCAATTAGGTATAAAACCGTACGGGAATGAAAAACAAGGTCACTGAAGAGCGGTAGCCCGACAGTGACCCAAAAGTGCTTACGATTCTATTTTGTCACTGTAAAGCGTTATGACAGCAGGAAACTGGTTTTCAAGAACTAATCCGTGCCCGGGTGCAATCATCTGAATCGGCAATTTCGCCAAGCCTAAAACGCTCTCTTTTTCTGCTTTCGAAGCAGGTTCAAATACTTTTTCGTAGTAGCGCTCCGCCGCATCCAAAAGCGTGTCCGCCGGGTAGTCACGGTCTACCGGAGGTTCCGCGGCCGCATACTGCCCGAACAAATCATTGGAAAAAAGGATTCTGTCCGTGTTCCAGAAAGTAACCATGTTATCATCCCAGTGCAGACCCGGAGTTTCGTAAAAAGTAAATCTGTATTCTCCGAGTTCGACAGCATCGCCGGTTTTGACAACATGGAAATTGGCTTTGGGCAGTCCACCGATGAGACGTTTTTTACAGGCTGCCGTGCAGAAGACGGGAATGTTGGGGTATTGTTGCAGCACTGGGGGCAGGGCGCCGCTGTGGTCTTCTTCGGAGTGATTCAGTATAATTGCGTCCAGCGGCTTTTCCCCAATGACCGAAATGATTTCCTCCGTCAGCATGGAAGCAACCCTGTCGGGCAGAGTATCAATTAAAACATTTGCTTTGCCTGTAACAAGATAAGCCAAAAAAAGAAAACTCCTTATCCGGCTTTATAATCGTTTTTCCAATCGCATAACATTGTTCTGATATTTTATACTTCATAATTTCGCCTCCTAAATGTATCGTTATGCAGAATATTTGTCGTTCCCATAAATATCATTTTCCCCCCAAAAGCCATTTTTTACGCGTTGGAGTACCGTTCCATAAAAAAGTCTTATCTCTCTCGCCGCCGCTTCTGTTCTTGATTGTACAGGACTTTTGAAAGCAGCGATGTTGCAGACGCAACATACAGAAGTAAATTTTAATTTTATAATGAAGATCATTTAATTGACTGATACAGGGGGAAATCCAATGTACAAAAATGAAAATTCTGAAATTGCAAAAGGACAATTGATTGGAGCTTTGATTGGACTTGCACGCGCTACGGAAGGAAACGTGAACAGACCAACGGATGAAACAGACAGAGTTTTTGTCAAAGCAATGCAAATAAGCTTGTCTGATTGTTCCTGCCAAAAAATTTGCAACCAGATTGAATTGCTGCATGAGGAAAAACAAAAACTGGTGCCGCGCTGCCAGAAATGCGCCTCACCCTGCGGGCGCAACAGTGATTTTAATATTACAGGGTTAAACCGTATGAAAAATTCGCAGTTGAAATATGTGCTGCTTTCCGGGCTGCTGTATATGGCTTCTTTTTCGGCAGTCTCTGATAAAAATTCATCTGTCGGCCGCGAAATAATGGGATTCCTTTATAAGGCATTTTTCTTCGTTGGATACGATTGCGATGAAGAAAGTTTGTTGCCGATTTTTCGGGAGCTTGGCGAATGGCAAAGTAAGCTTTATTCCCAATATTCCCAGCCTGAATCTGACGAATGATTGCAAAAAGAAATGGCTCCCGGCAACGGCAGGAACCATTTCAAAAAAAAGATTTATTATGCCAGCTTTTAAGCTTTGCGTTTTTTCTAAGGACTAGGCGGAGTAGCAAATTATGCGTTACTTCCCTTTTCTTTTATTTGCCGAGGGTCACGGAGCAGTACATTTCCTGCTTCTGTTCCAAGTGGTTCTTAAAGCAGTTTTCAATAGCTCCCTCGGGAAATTTAAGAACGGATACACCGCATTGCTGAAGTTCGCGGAACCATTCGGGATTAACAAATTGTGCAACCAGGGAAGAACTGATGCGGGACGTAGATTTTTTTCGCAGATAATCGTAAAAGTTAATTTCTTTGCACGGGTATTCAATGTCCAGATTTTCAGCCTCTTCAATAAACAGCGTGTCGGAAAAATCGCAAATGCCGAGATCAAGCCCGGGAAAGCTCTGCCCGGAAACCGAATGGTAGTAATTGCATAATTTACAATCCATCATAAAAAATAACTCTCCTTTTATTTCCAATGTTTATCTTACGCTTACCGGTTCCTTTACGCCTCCGGTGGCTTGCTTTGCATAGTTGTCGATGCTCATCTTGTTTTTTATCAAATTGCGCAGGGTGAGGCAGGCGGCGCCTCCGGCACAGCCACCCACACAGGCCATGCCCTCAATAAAGTTTTCATCCAGCTTGCCTTTGGAAGCCTTGATAAGAGCGGCGCGACATTCTTCCAGTCCGTCGCACAGGACGGGATTTACCTGAAAATCGATATTCTTTTCCTCCAGAACATTCAACACGGCCTCGGTTACGCCGCCGTTCCTTGCAAAAACTCTGCCGAAATAGGAGGCGTCGTTTAATTCATCTTCCTCCAGCTCTTCTGGCTTAATATCCAAACCGCCGAACATGGCCTGCAATTCTTCAAAGGTAATCACGCAGTCGACCGCACCTTTGAGCTCTTCCGTTTGAAATTCCATTTTCTTTGCGATGCATGGGCCGATAAATACTACTTTTGCCGTTTTATCCACGCGCTTAATCAGTCTTGCGATTTCGATCATAGGGGAAGCATTGCCGGAGATGCTGCTTTCCAGCTCCGGGAAATTGGACTTGATAAACTGGACAAAGGCCGGGCAGCAGGAGGTTGTAAGGAACTCTTTTTCAGCTAGCTCCTCGGCTTCCTTATACGCAACGATGTCCGCGCCGAGCGCAACCTCCACCACCCGGCTAAAGCCGGCTTTTTTCAGGGCGGAGATGATCTGCCCGATTTTCGCGTAATAGAACTGGCTTGCAATGGCCGGGGCAACCGCGGCATAAACCCGGAATTTTTTTCCGTGGTCGGATTCGCGTATCATCCGCATGGCATCCAGAATATACGACTTATCCACGATTGCTCCAAACGGGCATTGACGGACACACGCGCCGCAGCGCACGCATTTATCCGGATTGATGTCCGCCTTGTTCTGTTCGTCTAAGGAGATCGCTTTCGCCTTGCAGGAACTGATGCAGGGGCGCTCCTGTTCCGTAATGGCGTTATAGGGGCATGCCTTTCTGCACTGGCCGCAGCCCTTGCATTTTTCATGGTCGATGACCGCCTTGTGGTTCACGAAAGAAATTGCGCCCGCCGGACACGCGGCCTGGCAGCGATGCGCGATGCATCCCCGGCAGGTTTCTGTAACGGTAAAGCGTTTGTTCGGGCATTCTTCACACGCGATATCGATTACTTCCACAATATTCTTGTTATTCGGGTTGCCTCCCATAGCCAGTTTTACACGTTCCTCCACGATGGCCCGTTCCCGGTAAATACAGCACCGCATGGTGGCCTTTGGGCCGGGGATGATTTCACGCGGGATATCATACAGCTTTGTGCTAAGCTCGTTTTTTGACGCGTGCCGAATGACTTCCTTCAGCACCCTGTATTTCAGTTCCTGTACATTGGAATCAAATTGCAACATTTTATCTATGCCTTTCCACAAGTCCGGTAATGCTTGTTCAGAGAATGGATAATGGACTTAATTCACGCCTGCCGTTCAGCACCGGCCGGCGGTCTGAAGAACATATTTTCCAAAGATGTTTTCCAGGCTGTCTTTTGAAACGTATTCGGTAAAATCCTTCCCGATCTTAACCGGCACGCCCGGCTTTGTAAAATCTCCCATGCAAAGGGAGGCACTCAGTGAAACTTTATCCTCCAGATGGTTCAGCTCGATCAGCCGATGAAATTCCTTCAGAATGTCAAAAGATTTCAGCTGGCTTGATTTCTCAATATACACTTCAATGTTCATAAAAATGCTCCGATCCTTCATCATGATTTTTTATCAGCCGGAAATCCGCCGATAAACTTTTGAAGTAAACATATCATGGCTGGGGGATACCGTCAATGAAATCAGGCCGGATTCGAAGCCTGCGGGGCTCCCGACCGAGTTGGAAACTGAGGTAAAAACGTGAAAAACGCCTGATAGACAGCGGTTTCCCATACTTTTGACTCGGCGGATCTCTATCAAAAAGCGGCCAAATTTAAAAACCATATTTACAATACAGTGAAATTCAACGCGGCAAAATTCAGCCCATCTGAATTTTGTTTTTTTGAAGTGGTAAACTTATAATTGAAAAATGTAAAGTACATATTTATTGCTCACCGGCCGTCCATATCTGCCTGATTTTTATTCTGTGCAGTATTTGGATGGCCTTTCTTCCCGTTTTACAAATAAAATCGCACAAACAGCTCCACGGCGGAACCGGATGATAGAAGGATTACAAAATTTGCATACAAATATATACGCACAATTTGCATCACTGCTATTATAAAATTTCTATGATACGATAAAATAAAAATATAATAAAAAGTTCATATCCGATGTTTTGACCGGCCTCCTGTAAAATTATAATGGAATACAGAAGCGATGAAATCGGACTGGCCTTTCGCTGTGGAGCATGTTTTATGGAAGATATCATTGGCTTGAATAAATCAAACTGCAAAAACTGCTATAAGTGTATTCGCAACTGCCCGGTAAAATCGATTGCGTACCGGGATGAGCGGATACACATTATTGGCGATGAGTGTATTTATTGCGGAAACTGTTTGCTGGTTTGCCCGCAGAATGCGAAATACATCAACAGTGATCTTCCCAAGGTGAAAAAAGCAATCGAAGCCGGGGAAAAGCTTTATGTGTCCCTGGCCCCATCCTATATTGTTGCGTTCCCAAAGACCGGCATTGTGAAAATATCGGCAGCCCTGAAACAGCTGGGCTTTTCTCATGTGGAGGAAACCGCCATCGGTGCGGAGCAGGTTACCCGGGAATATGAAAAACTCATCCGTGAACGCAGGATGCAGAATATTATTACCACGGCCTGCCCTTCAGTGAACCTGCTGATTGAAAAGAATTATCCCTCGCTCATCTCTCAGCTTGCACCGGTGGTTACTCCGGTAATCGCGCATGCGCATATGATCAAACAGATTTATGGGGTCCGGGCAAAAATCGTTTTTATCGGTCCGTGTATCTCCAAAAAATATGAATGCAGCGACCCAGACAACGGTAACCTGTTATTTTCAGTCCTGACATTTGACGAACTGTGGAAATGGTTCCGCGACGAGGATGTGGATTTTTCCCAGGAGGACCCCGGCAGCCGCACGCTGACGAATACGCTGCCGCGCTATTATCCCGCGCCAGGAGGGATTATAAAAAATCTGAATCGGAAAGAACGCGGCGCCTATGAATGCCTGAGCGTTGACGGAGTGGACCGCTGCATTGAAATTCTGGACTCCGTTGTGCAGGATCGCCTTTCTGGCTATTTTTTGGAGCTGAACGCCTGCTCCGGCGGATGTCTGGGAGGCCCGATTCTGAAAGCGATGCATATCAGCTTTCTGAGCTCAAAAAACAGGTTGATCCGCAATGTGAAGCAGATCAATGAGGCCCCGCCCGCGCTTACGGAACGGGTTTCTTCGCAGTTTACAAAAAAATTCCGGAGGCGCACCGCAAAGCGGGAACCGGTGGATGAGGAAAAAATCCGGAGCATATTGGCGTCTACCGGAAAAACCACTCCGGAGAAAGAGCTGAACTGCGGCTGCTGCGGCTACAACACCTGCCGAGAGAAAGCGATCGCCGTGCTGCAAGGAAAAGCGAATATCAATATGTGTATCCCCTATATGCGCGAGCTGGCGGAAAGTATGTCCAACACGGTCGTTGAAAACACTCCCACCGGTATCCTGATTATCAACAATCATTTGAATATTGAGCAGTTCAACCCGTCCGCCGCAAAATTGCTGAACCTCAGCGAAAATGTAATCGGTCAGCCGATCAGCAGTGTTCTGCCAAGCCCGGATTTTGAAGAAGTGCTGAACAGCGGGGAGAATATTCTCCACCATAAACAGGTTTACAGCGAGCGAAACTTGATTTTGGAACAGACCGTGGTGCTGGTAAGCAATAACCGGCTGCTGTTTGTCCTTCTGAAAGACATTACCGATGAAGAGCAGATGCTCGAAAAGCATCGGAAGGTAACGGAAGAAACCGCCGCGTTCGCAAAAGAAGTGGTCAATAAGCAAATGCGCGTTGTACAGGAAATTGCAAATCTTCTGGGAGAAACAACCTGTGAAACCAAGGTTGCCTTATTGCAGCTGACCAAAAACATGATGCCGGAAGCGGGCGGTGAAGATGGCCGTAAAGATTGACGCGTATGGCGCGTGTATCCATAAATATGGCGAGGAACTCTGCGGGGATCAGGTGAAAATCATCCGGAATGAACCCGGCGTTACGGCAATACTTGCCGATGGAATCAGCGGCGGGGCAAAAGCAAGCCTGCTCACATCTTTTGCAGTAAAAATGATGACGGCCATGTGCGGCAGCGGCGCACCGGTTGACCGGACTGCCGATCTCATCGCGGAATCCCAGCCGGCCGGCGGGCAGCTGGGCGGTGCGGGCAATATCGCCTTTACTTTAATACGTGCCCTCTGCGACGGGAAAATATATGTGGAGCAGTTTGAAACGCCGGAGGTCATCCTGCTTCGCCGGGGCAAACTGGTTCCAATGGAAATGACCCGGAGAAAGCTGGGAGATAAAACAATTCGCGGCGGGGAGATAACCGCAGAGCAGGCGGATACGGTCATAGCGGTCAACAGCGGTATGCTGAACGCCGGCGCGGAAAGAAACCTGAAAAACGGCTGGGGGACGCATACCATCGCGGCGTATATGGCAAATGCGTATAATCCGCGGGGATCCGCTGAAAATCTGGTTCGGCTTCTCCTTGCCGCAGGGAATTCCCTGTCTTTCGGCAGACCGAAGAATGATTTGTCGGCGCTGGTTTTCAGAGTGGGCCAATGACGCGTTTTTGTGGAAACCGACGCAAAATGTTTTTGGAATTGGAATTGAGTTTATGGCTTTTAAAACACTTATGCTTCAGTTATATAAGCCCAGTAAACATAAACGGGATTTGATCGATACGGCTCTTCTGCACTACGCGCAGGCCTTGCAGTTCCTTTTGGACCGGTATTGTGACGAGATTGGGGAACTGGTCGAATCAAAAACCTGCGTTACGCAGCAGAGAATCCTTAAGATGATTGGCAAAGATACTGGAAAGGACCTGAATGCCTTTGGCGCGCAGCCCTTCAAAGATTCTTTGAAAATAGAATTTGCCGCCATTGCGGCTTCTTATATCGCCCGGAAAAGACAAAATCCAAAAACAGGATACCCCCGCACGTTTTTGGATGATTCGCGCTATCGTTCCGAAATGGCAGACTGCATCCGGCAGGTTGACAGCGAGCAGATTGGCCGGCGGAATTTTGAACGCCGCTGTTCAAAACTCATCCGTCAGGCAGGAAAGCTGCGTTCGCTGTATTTTGGCCGGTATGCGGTCAACCGGGAATACTGTTTGCTCTACGATGAGTTTAAAGACCGGTTTTATGCAAAGCTGTATTTGATGAATCGCGAGGAAAGTATTCCGGG
>DATAML010000170.1:0-3962 GCA_036260545.1 Caproiciproducens sp. | reverse complement strand
AGGCGCACTATTATTCCCGCATCCGCGTGATCGGCGATGACTTTAAGCGCACAGAGCGGCAGCGCACCGTATTTTCCAACCTTGTTGACAAGCTTAAGGCCGCAAACATCGGCACAATCTACAGCGCCCTGTACGATATTCTCCCGCTGGTCACCACCAACATGACGAAGAACGAAATCATCAGCATGGCAGGAAATTCCCTTACGTACCTGAACTTCCCCATCAGCCAGGAACGCATTCCGGCGGATAACGAATACGAGTCCCGTACCGTGATGATGGGCGGCGTGGGTGCGGACGTCCTTGTCCCTGACCTGGAAAAGAGCGGCGAACGCGTCGCAGACTTTATTTATGAATCGGATCTGCCGAACAAGACCTACAACGGTGATTGACCGGACATACTATAATTTAAAGAGACCGCACGGCAGAACGCTGTGCGGTTTTTGTTAAAAGGAGTTTCTTTTTCATGCAAACGCCGCTTTACACCGCGCTGCTGCGCCACAGGGAACAGAACCGCGCGTCCTTCCATACGCCGGGCCATAAAAATAATCTTTCGGCTCTGCCGCAGGACCTGCTTTCGCTTGATTTTACGGAACTGCCCGATACCGACAGCCTGTTCGAAGCATCCGGCCCCATCCTTGAGGCGGAGCGGCTTGCCGCTAAGCTATTCGGTGCCGAACGTACCTGCATCTCCGCTGGAGGCTGCACGCTCTGCATTCAGGCCATGTTCCGCCTTGCCGCGCCGAACGGCGGCGAGGTGATCTGCTCCCGTACCGTCCACCGCAGTGCGGTGAACACCATGGCCCTTCTGGATTTGCAGCCCGTGTGGGCAATGCCCGAGAATTTGATCTCCGCAATCGAAAGCCATCCCGAAGCGAAGGCCGTCTATGTTACCAGTCCAAATTATTACGGGCAGCTTCTGGATATTCCGGCAATCGCAAAGGCGTGCAAAGCACGGAATATCCCGCTGCTCGTGGATAACGCCCACGGCGCGCACCTGATGTTCACCGAGCCGCGGCTCCACCCGCTGGCGCTCGGCGCAAGCATGACTGCCTGCTCCGCGCACAAAACACTGAATGTACTCACCGGCGGCGCGTGGCTGAATATCGCGGAAAAACGTTATGCCGAAGAGGCCAAAAGCGCGATGGCACTCTTCGGCTCCACCAGCCCGAACTACCCCGTGATGGCCTCGCTCGACCTGTGCCGCGCCTGGGTGGAAACGCACCGCGATTCCTTTGCAAAGCTGCAGAAACGAGTGGATGAAATCAAGTGTATGGCAAAGGAACGCGGCATCGCCCTGCCCGGCGGCCTGACCGATCCTACGCGCATCACGCTCAATACCGCTTCCATTGGAATGAGCGGCACGGACGCCGCCGAAATCTTCCGCGCGGCCGGCGTGGAGCCGGAGTACGCAGACGGTGCGTATATGGTGCTGATCGCCACCCCGTTCAATATGGAGGGAGATTTCGCCCGCCTTGCAGACGCGGTTTCCCTGCTGCCCGTGCGCAGCCCCCTGCCGCAGGGCCCGGCCTTGCCGCCGCTGCCGCCGGTAAAAACCGGCCTGCGCGCCGCTTTGTTTGCCCCGGCGGAGACCGTACCGCTGGAATTCGCCGCAGGCAGAATCGCAGCCCAAGCCGCCTGCCCGTGCCCGCCGGGCGTCCCTATTGTGATGCCGGGAGAAGAGGTTACACAGGAAGCAACAGAGTTTCTGCAGAGGTATGGCTTTTTTTCATTAAAAGTGCTAAAATAAATATAGGCAAAAGTCCCTATACTTGTAAAATTCAGCCGCATTGATTCAGGCTGTTTCCTGTCCGGCTGAAAAAGGAACCGGGTTTCCCGCGTTTCCATAAAAATTTTGAAACAACGGAGGGATCATTATGAAATTGGTACTTGCGATTGTAAGCAATGATGACAGCGGCATGGTTTCCGCGGCGCTGACAAAGGACGGCTTCTCCGTCACAAAGCTGGCCACCACCGGCGGCTTTTTAATGGCCGGCAACACGACCTTTCTGGTCGGCACGGAAGACGACAAGGTCGATCAGGTCATAAAAATCATTTCTCAGCAGAGCAGCCGCCGCACCCAGCTTGTACCGAGCACAACGGCAATGGACGTTGGAATGTATTCCTCATTCCCGGTGGAAGTCACCGTAGGCGGTTCCACCGTGTTTGTGCTCAGTGTGGACCGCTTTGAGAAGGTATGAGCGGTTTGGATTTCAGCGGTTTCAGCGGAAATGACGAAGTAAAGTCTTTGCTTTCCCTCGCGTTTGAAGAGGGACGTTTTCCCCACGCGGTCATTCTGGAGGGTTCGCAGCAAAGCGGAAAGACCGAACTGGCCGCAATCCTGGCAAAGGCTTCGGTCTGCCGGGACGAAGGCGAAAAGCCCTGCGGTAAGTGTTCCGGCTGTATAAAAGCACTGGCCGGCTCCCACCCGGATATCTCCGTGCTGGACGGTGAAACCGACCCGCGCGCTTTTCCGATTGACGCAATCCGCAAAATCCGTTCCGATGCGTATATCAAGCCCACTGAGGCGCCCTGCAGGATTTTTGTGCTGCTTGGCGCACAGAATATGACGGAGGTTTCGCAGAATGCACTGTTACAGGTGTTTGAGGAACCGCCGGAAAATGTCCGGTTTATTCTGACCGTTTCCAGCTCCTCCGCGCTGCTGCCCACCGTTCGCTCACGCGCGCAGATTTTTTCACTGGAGGACGCGGGCGCGGCGATCAGCGGCGAGGACGCAGAATATACCGCAAAGCTCGCGCAGGCAATCATCGCCCCGAACGAGGCCGACCTGCTTTTTCTGACCTCCGGCCTCATCAAGGATAAGGCCAGGCTCCGCGCCGTTCTGGCGCAGCTTGAGCTGATATTCCGGGACGCGGCCGTGCTCCGCTCCGGCGGAAGCGCCTGCCTTTCCGGCCAGCGCGAAGCAGCGCAGGCGCTCGGTTCCGGGCTCACCCGCAGAAATCTTCTCCTTCTTCTGGAAGAAGTGAAAAAGGCGCAGAGGGCGCTTGACCTGAACGCAAATTCCGCCCTTCTGGTAACGGCGCTGTGCGCGAATTTCCGCACCGCAGCCGGCAGATAAGAAACTCATCTTGATTAAAATACATTCTGGAGGAAACAAATGGCCGAGGTTATTGGAGTACGTTTTAAAAACGTTGGCAAGGTTTATTATTTTGACCCCGACGGAAACTCGCTGAAACAGGGCGATATGGTAATCGTGGAGACGGCGCGCGGCATTGAATGCGGCGAAATCGCCATGGAGAACCGCCAGATCAGCGACGAGGGCATTGTTCAGCCGCTCAAGAAACTCATTCGCGTTGCGACAAAGGAAGACCTGAAAAAGCTGGAGGAAAACGCGGGCAAGGAAAAGGCCGCGTTTGACATCTGCCTGAAAAAGATTGCGGCGCACAAACTGGAAATGAAGCTTGTCGATGTGGAATACACCTTCGACAATTCGAAAATACTGTTTTACTTTACAGCCGACGGGCGCGTGGACTTCCGTGAGCTGGTCAAGGACCTTGCATCGGTGTTCCGCACCCGCATTGAACTGCGCCAGATCGGTGTGCGCGACGAGGCAAAAATGCTCGGCGGGCTGGGCATCTGCGGCAGGCCGTTCTGCTGCTCCACGTTTCTTGGCGGGTTCCAGCCGGTGTCCATTAAGATGGCAAAGGAGCAGGGGCTTTCGCTCAATCCGGTCAAGATATCGGGCACCTGCGGCAGGCTGATGTGCTGTCTGAAATATGAGCAGGAGGCTTATCTCGATCTCATCCGCAGCACGCCGAACGTGAATTCCATTGTGATGACGCCGAGCGGAAAGGGTACCGTAATCGACTCGAACATGCTCACAGGCATCCTGCAGGTGCGCATGGAAGCAGCTCCCGACGCGGCACCGCAAACCTTTAAGGTTTCCCAGGTGAAGCTGCTGAAGGGCGCACAGATTAATATTGATAAAAAAGAACTGGAAGAAT
>DATAML010000164.1:0-3697 GCA_036260545.1 Caproiciproducens sp. | reverse complement strand
TAAAATGAAAAGTAAGATTCTTGAAAATAAAAACATCAAAATGAAAAAACTGCACGACGCGGCTTATGAGCTTTTTACATCCATCGGGGTACACAACACCAAAATCGACGACATCGTGAAAAACGCGGGAGTTGCAAAGGGAACGTTTTACCTGTACTGCAAGGATAAGTACGACCTCGTTGATAAAATCATTATTAAAAAAGCCACGGTCCTTATTCAGAACGCCTTGCGGGCGGTGGCGGAAAACCAAAAATCCGGGCAGGACGATTTTTTAAAGAACGTGATCATCTTTGCGGATTATTTTGTGGAATACTTCAAGAACAACCAAAGTCTGCTCGCGCTGATTTATAAAAACCTTTCGTGGGAGCTTTATGAAAAAGCAATGGCAAACGAAGAAATGGGAGGAGTAAAGAAAACCTTCATTCAGCATTTTAATACAAGCGGGCAGGACACGGAGACCGCCGAGCGCAGGCTGTATATCATCATTTCCATGGTGGGCGCGGTCTGTTATAACTCGATTGTGCTGGAGGCTCCGTACAGCATCGACAGCATGAAGCCGGAGCTGTACCGCTCCATTACCAGAATTATAGCGTGACGTACCATTGGAGAAGTTACCGGAATTTATTATTAGGGAGAACGCAGTATGAAATTTAGAAAACACACGGGTCGGCGCCCGTTCAGCATTGTGGATTTTATTGTAGACCAGCGCAGGGGAATTGAAATATTCTTTGTCGTTCTGACGGTTTTAAGCGCGATGTGCTATCTGCTGGTGGACGTAAACTATGACCTCACAAAGTATCTTCCCGGCACCACGCAATCCCAGCAGGGCTTGAAGGTTTTGAAAAAAGAATTCGGTTACCCGGGCACAGCCCGCGTAATGGTGGACAATGTTACATATTTTGAGGCTAAAAGCTACAAAGACCAAATCGCGGCGGTGGACGGCGTCGATTCCGTCATGTGGTGCGACACTGCTTCCCCGGCGTTTCAGGCCAGTTCCTTCATCCGCACAAAGGATACCGAGGACTACTACAAAGACGGGTATTCCGTAATGGATGTGGTGTTCAAACAGGGTGACACCAGCAAGCTGACGTCCAAAGCGCTTGACAAAATCAAGCAGATTACCGGAAGCAAGGGACACATTGTCGGCCCCGCCATCGTGAATAAGTCGCTCAATGAAAACCTGAACAGGGAAGTGACCTACGCGGCCGCCATCTGCGTCGTGATCATCTTCCTGATTCTGCTCTTCACGACGACGTCCTGGTTCCTGCCGGTGCTGTTCCTGCTCATTATGGGCATCTCCATCGTCATCAACATGGGCTCCAATATCTTTCTGGGGGAAGTTTCCTTCATTACCTCCAGTGTAGCTGCGGTTTTGCAGCTTGCAGTCGCCATGGACTATTCCATCTTCCTCATCAGCTCCTTCACCGCGGAACGCAAGCAGGGGCTTGACCTTACAGAGTCCGTTACAAACGCGATCCGCCATTCCGCCAAATCCATACTGGCCTGCGGCTTTGCGACCTTCTTCGGATTTATCGCGCTGGCGCTCATGAAGTTTTCCATCGGCTTTGACCTTGGCATCTGTCTGGCAAAGGGAATCGCCGTCAGCGTGATCACCGTTTTGTTCCTGATGCCCTCCCTCATCCTGCGCTGGGCAAATCTCATCGAAAAAACATCTCACCGTTCCTTCGTTCCGCCTATGCACGCCTTTGCCAGGGGTTCCTTCAAATGCCGATATGTATCCCTTGCGCTGGCGCTGCTGATCGCCGTGCCCGCATTTGTAGGAAAGGGAATGAACAATTTCACCTACGGCAGTTCTGCCCTCGGCGCGGGGGAAGGAACCAAGGTGTATGAGGACGAACAGGCCATCGACAAGCAGTTCGGCCGCAGCAATCTTCTTCTGGTTCTCATTCCGAACACTTCCGTCGTGAAGGAAAAGGAGCTTTCCGATACGCTGGAAAACCTGAGCAATACCAAAAGCGTAACGTCGTACGCGAACAAGGTTCCGGCGGGTGTTCCGGAAAACATTCTCCCCGGCAGTGTTACAAGCCAGCTTCATACGGAAAATTACGCGCGAATTTTAGTTTATACCAAAACGAAGGACGAGAGCGCGCTGGCATTCCAGAGTTCAAACGAGATACAGTCCATCGTCAAGAAATACTATCCCACGGATTCCCATGTGATCGGCCCCACAACGTTTACGCAGGACATCAAGGACACGATCGTCAGCGATTATGACGCGGTCGATGCCATTTCCATTCTGACCGTGGCGCTTGTAATCATGCTAAACTTCCATTCCGTCCTGCTGCCGGTGCTGCTTCTGGTGCCGATTGAAATTGCGGTTTTTGTCAATATGCTGTTCCCGTATCTGGTGGGCGACAAGCTCATGTTCATCGGCTACATGGTTGTCAGCTGCATCCAGCTCGGCGCCACGGTGGACTACGCGATTCTGCTGACCAACAACTACATGGAGTACCGAACGCATATGGACCGCAAGGACGCCACAATCGACGCGATTGCCAATACTACCGAGCCCCTGCTGACTTCCGCAACGATCCTTACGCTGGTGGGCTATGCCCTGTACAAAACATCGACCATCGGGGCGATTGCGGACATAGGCCACCTCATCGGCAGAGGCACCATGCTGAGCCTGCTGCTTGTGGTAACGGTTCTTCCGTCTCTGCTTTATATCTTCGATAAACCAATCTTAAAAAATATCGCGAAAATGCAGCGTCTGAGAGAAAAGGCCCAACAGCGTCATATCGAACGGAGAAACCGGATACTTGGAAAACTGAATTCCAATCTGAAGGCCGGCTGATAACGATTTTATACTGTTCTCCCCTTTAATGGGAGAGCAGTACTATAGGAGGATTACGTTTATGAAAACATATCATAGAATTCTGGCCGGCGTTCTGGCGGCGGTCATTCTGGTGCCTGCCTCTTCGCTTACGGCGAGCGCGGAAGCACCCAAGGTATCAACGGACGAGGCAGTTTATGTAAATCTGGATTACTACGGCAAAACAAATCAGGTTACCGTTGTAAAAGGGTGCAGCCTGAACGGGAACACATCGTTTACCGACTACGGCAGCTATGCAAAGGTAACCAATATGACCGATGAGACAAAACCGGTTGTCAGCAGCGATTCCGTAAACTGGAATCTGCCAAAGAACGAGGAACGGTTCTATTATGAATGCACCCCGAAGAACAACGCGGTTGCTATGCCGTGGTCGTTTGACGTTTCCTACAAGCTGAACGGGGTACCGGCCGATGCAAACAAGCTTGCCGGCGCTTCCGGCATGGTGGAGATCGACGTAAAGGCCACTCCGAATAAAAGCGTAAGCGATTACTACCGGAATAATATGCTTCTGGAAATGGGCACCGCATTCAAGATGAAAGATACGCTGAGCGTGGAAGCGGAGGGTGCGCAGGTGCAGTCGGTCGGCGAATATAAAGCGGTGCTGTTTACCGGGCTGCCGGGGGAAGAAAAAGAGTATAAAATCCGCGTAGGCACCAATAAGTTTGAAACCATCGGTGTCGTTATGATGATGGTGCCCGGAACGGTTGACCAGTTCAAAGAGATCAAGGACATCAAGGACGCAAAGGATACAGTGGAGGATTCACTGGATTCCATCCACGACAGCACAAACGAGCTTCTGACCACGCTGGAAACCATGTCCGACGGGCTGGCTCAGACCAAATC
>DATAML010000155.1:0-1677 GCA_036260545.1 Caproiciproducens sp. | reverse complement strand
CTTCCGCCAGCGGGATGCCCGCCTTTAGAATCAGAACAGCCTGCGAACAGAAGAGAGAAACGTCATACGAAGAGAGCAGACCTTTTTCCGGTTGTGTCCCGGTTTTTCCTGTCATAGCCAATCCTCCCTGCCGCCGGATATGGCAGCTCAATAATATTTCTCCGCCGTGTAAACGCCTGCGGACTGCCCCGCCGCCGCAAAGGTGGAATCATAGCGTTTCCACCCGTCCAGATAAACCTCGTTCCACGCATGGTAGCCCAGGTTGGTCGTTCCCATTACGAGCTTTGCCGGAATCCCCTGCGAGCGGCACATGCAGGCCATCAGGGCGGAATAGTCAAAGCAGATTCCTTTTTTCACGGAAAGAGTGCTGTCCACATTCGGCAGGTAACCGGATTTCACGCTGCCCGCCTTGGCGTAATCGTACTTAATATTTTTAATAATAAACTGGTAGATCGCCGCGACCTTCTGCTCGTTGTTTGCGGACTTTGCGCAGAGGCTCTGCGCCTGGGCAACCGCGGCGGAAGTCGTAGTGTAATCCACATACTGGTTCGGGTAAACGAAGCAGCCCTGCCCGCTTACCGCGGCGCTTAGCTCCGTGGAACAAAGCTCGGCGTAGCTGTTCCCGTAGACGTTTTCCATAAAGCGCACCCGGTAGGCACCGCTGCCGTTCTGCAGCGGGAGAGTGCTGTAAACACCGCCCGCGGCAAGGTTATACTGATAATACGCGGAGCTGCCGTTATAATAAATCAGTACTTTGATCTTTCCGGAGCCGCCGTATTTTGCCATTATGTAGCCCTGCGAACTATTGCTGTAATCCAGTGTGACATCCTGCTGGGAAAACACGCTTTCGCCGGAAGTCTCCGGCGTTTTCGGCATGTTTTTTCCCGTACCGTAAGCCGCCGCCATTGGAACAAAGGGGGCGACTGCCGGGAATATCATCAGCAGCAGGAGCAGCGGCAGAAGCGGCAATATTCTGTTTTTGCTCATCGGCTCCCCTCCCCAGCCTGACGCTTCTCATTTTACCGTGTCAAGCGCGTTGATTCGGGTTGCTATTTTCATGGTGTTCCCGCTGTAACGGAGGTAAAATTTTTGCATGACCCTTTTTGCGACCGTTTCCGCGCTTTCATAGCTGCCGACCGGAAGCAGTACAATAAACTGATTGAAGCCGCAGGCCGCAACCGTATCGCTTTTGCGCAGATTGGAAAGAATCGCCTCTTTCAGGCTTCTGCCCGCCGGTTCCGCGTCATCCGGCTCCGGCGTTTTCCTGTCCATACCCAAAAGGGTAAATAACACAAGATACGCGGAATGGCCGGTTCGCACGATCATACGCGCCTGAACCCGGCAAACGGATTTGAACACCTCAAAGTCGCAGAAATAAGCGCCTTTTACCCCCTTCTGCTCCTTTAAATCGTCCTTAATCCGGCTCAGGTCAACGTTTGTCCGCATTGTTGAGCCCACCAGCTGCTTCAGAGAATCGGAAAGCTCGATGCCGAGTTCCTTGCGGAACAGTTTGGACGCTTCGTTGTAATGGCTCAGGGCCTTTCCC
Source organism: Caproiciproducens sp. (assembly GCA_036260545.1). Classification (GTDB taxonomy): domain Bacteria; phylum Bacillota; class Clostridia; order Oscillospirales; family Acutalibacteraceae; genus DATAML01. Next base: position 131 of record DATAML010000155.1, on the reverse strand, counting down.
TTCCGCCCTGAAAAATCTGGTCTACCGCGCAAGGGAGCTTTTAAAGGAGATTTCCCACGACACCGGGGCGCAGTTTATCACCTTCGTGCGCAATACATATTCCTGGAATAACGATTACGAGTGTGCGGTAG
>DATAML010000152.1:0-7745 GCA_036260545.1 Caproiciproducens sp. | reverse complement strand
CGGCGTCAGCGTAGGGGATGTTGTAAAATTGACAGGCCTTGCCCAGTCGACGGTTTCTCAGCATCTGGCGGTTCTTGAAAAAGCAGGTTTGATTTATAAGGAAAAGAGGGATCTCTGGAGCTGCTCTTTTCTTCAGGAACGATGAGATTCCGGCAATTACCCAGGCGCTCGTGGCCGAACCGGTTATGATGAAGGCCATCATGGCCCCTTCGCTGGCTCCGCTTGCAAGGATGGACTTGATAATTGGTATTCCGGATTCCGTGGTGATGTAAAGCGGAAGCCCCACAAGCGCCGCCAGAGGTACGGCAAAAATATTTTTCGCGCCGAAGAGCACCGTTACAAGTGAGGACGGCACAAAGTAGTTGATTAAATATCCAAGACCCACAAAGAGCGAAAAGTAAAGCAGTATCTGCTTTAAGCCGAGGTCTACAAATGTAATCCATAGTTCTTTGAGCTTTGCCTTTTTGACAAACTGTGAAAATCTGCTGCCGGATTCAGGTTCCGCCGCCAGAGTATTCCCGCCGGAGCATCCGCAGGCTGGCGCCTGTACGGGAGCTGAGCAACTGCAGGAAGCTACCGCTTTGTCCGGCCCGGAACAAGCGCAGCCGGTATCCTCCTCAGAGGTGCCGCAGGATTCGCAGGCTTTTTTGCCTGTAAAACGGTTCTGGTTATCCAGGTAGTGCGTCTTCCGTTCGATCAGATACGTAATAAATCCCGATCCCAGACCAATCACAACCGAGGCCACCGTTAAAGCAATCGCAAAACGCAGGCTGATCATGCCGGACATCATAATAAACCCGTCGGGACTCATCAGCGGAGACGAGGTCAGGAATGCCATGACCGGGCCCCACGGCAGCGTGGTGGAAAGCATCCCCAGCACGACCGCCGTCGTACCGCAGGCGCAGAACGGCGTAAACGCGCCGACCGCCACGCTCGCAAGGATGGAAACCTTGGTTCTGCTCAGCAGGAACCGGCTTACCTTTTCCGTATCGATGTACACTTTCAGCAATACCGCGGTGATAATTGCCAGACTGAGCGGCAGCCAGTTGTGGCCGATGGTTGCGAACACCGTGGTAACGGTTTTAAAAAGCAGCTCGGTAATATAGGGCATCGCCTGGTTTACGATAAAATCACTGACATTCATAAAAATTCTCCTTTATGAGTATATCGTATATCGTAAATATACGATATACAGTGGCAAAAAAATTCCTCAGGCTAACAAATCGCTTTTGATGGTTTCTGCAAATTCCTCCAATACCTTGGTGTTTAAAAAATAGCAGCTCCAGAGATCCCTCTTTTCCTTATAAATCAAACCTGCTTTTTCAAGAACCGCCAGATGCTGAGAAACCGTCGACTGGGCAAGGCCTGTCAATTTTACAACATCCCCTACGCTGACGCCGTTTTCATACAATTCGATTCGGTTGCAGCAGGTGGAGATGCATTTCCTCTTCATATTTTTGATAATCTGGTAACGTGTGCTGTTTCCCAAAGCATTGCAAACTTCCACAATATCCATTGTTCCGCACTCCCTCCCGGCAGCTTTCAGTTCCGTGATTTTTTCATTGACCACACTATATCGTATTTTTACGATATAGTCAATAGCTTTTGGCAGAATATTTTAAAATATTTTCCATGCTGCTGTATTCCTAAAAACAAAGCTCTTCTGCCGTGTGTGCCATATCTAAAATAAAAAACTGCGGTTTTCCCTTAATTCTGCTGTCATAATCACAAGGGACGCCTGGGTTTCTCAACCATTCCCGCAGTCTGCCGATACCAAGCCCTGCCGCAGGCTGCCGGACTGCGAAAAATCGTGCCGTGGTTTTTCGGCTGCACAACTTTACTGCCAGACATAAAACGGCGGCCTCCGGTAAGGAAGCCGCCGTAAATCTGCAGATAAACTTATTTGAGGTTGTGCTTCAGGATATCGAGCTGCTCTTTGAGTTCGCTCGGGAGCTTGTCGCCAAACTTCTTGTAGAACTCTTCGATGCCGTCCGCTTCCTTTGCCCACTGATCCTTCTTGACCTCCAGGATCGCCTTGAGGGTGTCAAGGCTGAAATCAAGGCCTTCCAGATTAATATCCTCTGCCTTCGGAACAAAGCCGATCGGGGTCTCAACGGCGTCTGCCTTGCCATCGCAACGGGCAAGAATCCATTCGAGCACACGGAGGTTGTCGCCGAAGCCCGGCCAAATGAAGTGGCCTTCGTCGTCAAGACGGAACCAGTTAACATTGAAGATCTTAGGAGCGTTTGCGCCCAGCTTCTTGCCCATTTCAACCCAGTGCTTGAAGTAGTCGCCCATATGGTAACCGCAGAACGGCAGCATTGCCATCGGGTCACGGCGTACTACGCCGACTGCGCCGGTTGCCGCTGCAGTTGTCTCGGAAGCCATGATGGAACCCACGAACACGCCGTTGTTCCAGTCGCGGGACTGGTAAACCAGCGGAGTGGTCTGAGCGCGGCGGCCGCCGAAGATGATTGCGGAAATCGGAACGCCGGCGCCCTTGTCGAATTCAGGGCTGACGCACGGGCAATTCTTGGCAGGAGCAGTAAAGCGGCTGTTGGGATGAGCACCCTTCTGGTCGGAAGTTGTGCCGTCCCACGGCTCGCCCTTCCAGTTCATGCCGTTCTTCGGCGGGTTCTTGTCAAGACCTTCCCACCAGACGGTGTTGTCGTCAAGGTTCTGTGCAACATTGGTGAAGATGGTGCCGGACTTTGTGGTTGCAAGAGCGTTCGGGTTGGATTTGTCATTGGTTCCCGGTGCAACGCCGAAGAAGCCGTTTTCCGGGTTAATGGCATAAAGCCTGCCGTCCGGGCCCTGGCGCATCCATGCAATATCGTCGCCGACGGTCCAAACCTTGTAGCCCTTCTTGCGGTATCCCTCCGGCGGAATGAGCATGGCCAGGTTGGTCTTGCCGCATGCGGACGGGAAAGCAGCCGCTACGTATTTGATTTCACCCTTCGGATTCTGGATGCCGAGGATGAGCATATGCTCCGCCATCCAGCCCTGTGTCTTGCCGAGGTAAGAAGCAATGCGGAGCGCAAAGCACTTCTTGCCCAGCAGTACGTTTCCGCCGTAACCGGAGTTCACGGAGATGATGGTATCGTCCTCCGGGAAGTGGCAGATGTATCTCTTTTCCGCGTCGATGTCGCACTTGCAGTGCAGGCCGCGTACCCACTCGGTGTTGTCTCCGAGGGTATCCCAGACCTTCTGGCCAACGCGGGTCATAATGCTCATATTCAGAACAACGTAGATGGAGTCGGTCAGCTCAACACCGATTTTTGCAAACGGAGAGCCTACCGGACCCATGGAATAAGGAATGATATACATGGTGCGGCCCTTGTAGCTGCCTCTTGCGATATCATAAAGCATTTTGTATGCTTCCTTGGGGTCTTTCCAATGGTTGGTCGGGCCTGCATCCTCTTCCTTGCGGGAGCAGATGAAAGTTCTGTCCTCAACACGTGCAACGTCGTTGACGGCGGTGCGGTGCAAAAAGCAGCCCGGGAGTTTTTCCTGATTCAATTTAATGAGTTCCCCTGACGCACAGGCCTCGGCGCGGAGCGCTTCAAGCTGTTCCTCAGAGCCGTCAATCCAGACCTGTTGATCCGGGCAGACAAGCGTTTTCATTTCCTCGACCCAACTTAATACTGACTTGTTATTGGTCATAATATTTCTCCTTCCGGCCCAATGGCCTAAAACGAAATTAGAACCATTATAATACATTTTATTGCAAGAATCAATTCCATTTTGGCAATTTTGTTAAATTTTTAGCAAATTATTTCTATAGAATAATAAAATGTATAATTATACATTTATACATGATTATACCGCATAGCCTGCAAATAATTATTCATTTTCTTGCCGCAGTTTCCTCGCGGCGTTCTGATTATCCAAATTTTTTACCTGCCCAGTGAAAAAATATAAATAATTTTATGTCCTGCCGGTTCATACTTCGATGGGCAGATCAGGGCAGATTTTATTAAGATTTGCAAGATAAGCCGACAAAAAATGCAAAAACGGGTGTAATGACTACACGCAATAACAATTCATATGCTAGCGATAATCGGACATTTTCCTCAAGATGTCTGCTTTTCCCAGGGTATAATTCTTAATTCCGGCCATTTGGCTCGCCAGCTTGAAACTTTATTATCATATATTTCCTTTGTAATTTGTACCTTATTGGCTCGAACAATTCTTCCAAACAAATCATTCAATCCAAACGGAGCATATACTCTGAATTTATTATTCTTTTCCAACCTAATGCCAATCGCTGTGGCGGTGGTAGGAAATGTATTTACAGCAGCTTCAAGAGAGGAATATGGTTCAATCGCATAGCCAAAATGATTTTTATACCATAAATGAACCCTTGCCTCGTTTTTTACATCTATTTCAATAGCTAAATCCGAATATAAATCTTTTACTTGAGAAACAACTTCGTTTTCAGATTCAGAACCTAAATTTGTGGGGTCGAAATAAATAAAATCAATATCTTTTATGCCATACTCTAAAGGGAGACCGGAAAGATAATTCCAAACCGTCTGCGCAATACAGCCAGCTGCAAGGTAATACTGGTCTATGCCGGACTGTCGGGCTCGTTTTACCGCTGTACAAATTATTGGACTGGACATAATGATATGTTCCAATGCTTCTATCTGCGAATTTAAATCTGCGTTACATGCGTTGAGCATTTGTACTTTCCCACCTGTCCAACTCGTATTTAATCCACCCTACACCTTTCCCTCCACCGGCATTTCGGCACAGGCGTTTAAGTCCGTCCCGGCTATTTTACCCGAAAGGTACTCGTAATATCCCTGCGAACCCACCATGGCGGCGTTGTCGCCGCAAAGGGAAAGCTCCGGCATATAAAAGCTCCAGCCGCGCTTTGCGCATTCCTTTTTCAGGCGGCTGCGCAGAAGCGAGTTGGCAGAAACGCCGCCCGCAATCACCAACTTGGTGCTGCCGGTATCCTCCGCCGCTTTTACAAAATTTTTCACGAGACAGTCCACTACCGCCTTGCGGAAGGAGGCCGCCACATCCTCTACGGGTAAAGCCTGGCCTTTCTGCTCCGCGTTATGGAGCAGATTAATAACAGCCGTTTTCAAACCGGAAAAGCTGAAATCATAGGGTGCGCCGTCAACCGTGGGATGGGGCAGCTGATAGGCATCCGCGTTTCCAGTCGCGGCCCGCCTGTCCATCTCCACCCCGCCCGGATACGGCATCCCCATGGCGCGCGCGGCCTTGTCGAACGCTTCGCCGGCGGCATCGTCGCGGGTGCGGCCCAGCACATGCAACTCCGTATAGTCTTTCACCTGAATGATATGGGTATGCCCGCCCGAAACCACCAGGCACAGGAACGGCGGTTCCAGTTCGGGTGATGTGATATAGTTCGCCGCGATATGCGAGCGCAGATGGTGCACCGGTACGAGCGGCTTCCCGCAGGAAAGCGCCAGTCCCTTGGCGAAGTTCACGCCCACCAGCAGCGCACCGATCAGCCCGGGCGCATAGGTCACGGCAATCGCGTCGATGCCGTCCAGCGTCATACCCGCGTCGTCCAGCGCTTTCTGCGTTACGCCCACCACCGCCTCACAGTGGCGGCGGGAAGCGATTTCCGGCACGACGCCGCCGTATAATTTATGTTCCTCCACCTGCGAGGCAACCACCGAAGACAGTACCTTGCGGCCGTCCTCCACCACCGCGGCGGCGGTTTCATCGCAAGAGCTTTCCAGTGCCAAAATACGCATTTAATATTCCCCTTTGCTTTGGTTATCTAGATTATAAAAGTCTTTCTTCTCTACTTTACTGTTGCGCGCTGCCGCGCGCCGAGTGGGAGTGGGGCGGAAGAGCCGCCCTTTCGCTCCGCTTGGGCGAAGGTTCGCTCTTTGGCGCATTCATGATTTTCTGGAACAGTACCAGCTTGACCGCGCCATCTAAATACTCTTTTATGATTTTATAACCTGCTTTTTTATAAAAGTAATGGTTTCTCATCTTATCCGAAGGTGTTTCCAAAGTCCAAGTGGTCGCATTGGGAAATTCACGTTCAATAAACCGAAGTGCTTCCTGCCCAATTCCCCTGTTTTCATAATCCGGTATCACACAGAGACAGCAAAGGCGACAGGTTTCATTCTGGCTATCATCTACACTGATATTTCCTACAGTTCTGCCATCGCATACGATTTTATATACCATTCTGTTTAAGATAGCCCAAGTCATATCCTCTTTTGACCGATTATATCCCGGACATTCCCCATACCGGACAAAATCTTCGTAGAAGCTCTGATTTCGTACATCAATCAAAGTTTCAATATCGTCGAGCGTCGCTCTCTCAAATTCTATTATCATTTAAAACACCTCGTCATCAGCAATGCGTCCTCTTTTGGGTCGGAATAAAAACCCGGGCGCACACCCACGGGATTAAACTCAAGCTTTTTATATAGCGTGATAGCGGGCGCGTTGCTTTGCCGTACCTCCAGCGTGATGAACTCCCCGTTTTGTTCGATCACGTAATCAATCAGGCTCTGAACCAGCGCCTTCGCGATACCCTGCCTGCGGAAATCGGGATGAACCGCCACCTTGTCGATATAGCATTCCCCGCAGACACAGTGCATTCCCGCGCAGCCCACCGCCCTGCCGTCCAAAACGGCTGCGGCAAAGTGCGCGGTATCGCTCGAAAGCTCCGCCTTCAGCCCTTCGCGCGTCCACGGGTCGGAAAAGCAGAGCGCGTCCAGCTGGGCAAGCGCGTCAAGGTGCTCCTCTGCCATCGACATGATTTCAAGCCGGCTCATATTCTCGCCTGCGCTTTCCGCAGGGAAGCTGCGTCAACCAGTTCCGCGGTATGTTTGAAAACCAAAATCAGAATCCCCAGCATGATTACCGCCAGAAGCTGCACGCTGAAAAAGTCGGTGTTGAATAAATTATGGCACACGGCATAGGTGGAAGCAAGTACTGTAACAACCGGAATATAATACTTTTTCGGGAAGTAAAACGCGTAAATGACCGAAAGGATATCCGCCAGATAATTGTACCGCTCGTGCATATGGGGCAGGATATACGGCAAAAACAGTGCGTAAAAAAGAGCAAGTACAATGTAGATTTCCGGCGTAATACGGAACCTTCTGCGGCAGAAATAATAAAGGGTAACCAGAACGAGCGCCCCCGCCAGAAGCACGGCGGCTTTACCGATGTAACCCGGCGTATCCTCCGGCAGCCAGGTGTAAAGGTTCGGCAGAAACATGGCAATCATTTTATACTGGCCGGCAAGGGAAAAATACACAGTGAGCAGGCTGAAAAAGTTCCGTCCCATAATTACCGCAGGTATAATTGAAAGAATATATACAACTGGTAAAATCAAAAGATTGACCGGCCGTATCTTTCTTTTTAAAAGCATCAGCAGCAGGAAAGGGGCAAGGAATACCGCCTGCAGTTTAAAAATGAAAGCGATGGAAAACGCGAGCACTGACTTCCGGTCGTCCCCCTGCATCAGATAATACACACAGGCAATCAGGGCGGAGGTAAAGATCGCATCGCATTGCCCCCATACGGCGGAGTTCAGGAATACGCTGGGCAGGAGCAGAATCATCGCGTACGCCGTCAAACCGTATGCTTCATCGGGATATTTAAGGTTTACCGTTTTCATCACAAAGACCGCCAGCACAATGTCCGCGGCGGTCGAAATCAGCTTGATGGCATACAATCCCGGAATCGGCAGGTACGTAAAGGGTGCAAGCAAATAGAGGTATGTCGGCATATAG
>DATAML010000151.1:0-5399 GCA_036260545.1 Caproiciproducens sp. | reverse complement strand
ATTTCAATACTTCAAAGATTCCATTCTTGCATTGGAGGTATCAATATGGAACTCAGTTTTCCGAAGATTCCGTTCAAAACGCACGGCGGAACTACCGTGCCGCATCATAAGAACACGGCACAGCTCCCGTCCGCTGTCCTGCCTGCTCCGGCACAGGTAATCCTGCCGATGCAGCAGCACGCGGGTGCTCCCTGCACTCCGCTTGTAAAAGTCGGCGACAGCGTCTTGGTCGGGCAGAAAATCGCGGACAGTGACGCTTTTGTGAGCGCCCCCATCCACGCGAGTGTTTCCGGAAAAGTCAACGCGATACAAAAAGTGATGCTGCCCGGCGGTCAGTACGTGGACGCGGTCGTGATTGACTCCGACGGGAAAATGAAACTGTCCCCTGATGTTGCCCCGCCAAAGGTAAAAACCGCGGAAGACCTTGTGAAGGCGACCCGGGAATCCGGTCTGGTCGGTCTTGGCGGAGCGGGCTTCCCTACCCACGTTAAACTGAACGTGCCGAAGGACAAGCAGATCAATACCCTGATTATCAACGCGGCGGAATGCGAACCGTATATCACCGCGGATCATCGTGAAGCGCTGGAAAACACTCAGGCGGTTTTATCCGGGATAAAAGCAGTCTGCAAATATTTGAAAATCGGACGAGCTATTATTGGTGTGGAGGATAATAAACCCGATGTAATCGAGGTTTTGACCAAAGCCGCCGCACCGGAAAAGGGAATCGGCGTGTTTGCGCTGCGCTCGCGCTACCCGCAGGGCGCGGAAAAAGTGCTGGTCAAGTCCTGCACGGGCCGGAGCATTCCGATGGGGAAGCTTCCCGCGGACGCGGGCTGCCTGGTAATGAACATCACCTCCGTCGCGTTCCTCGGAAATTATCTGAAAACCGGTATGCCGCTTGTGACAAAGCGTGTGACGGTGGACGGCTCCGCAGTGCAGAACCCGCAGAACGTAATTGTGCCGGTCGGCACAAGGATTGCGGATGTAATTGCTTTCTGCGGCGGATATAAAACTGAGCCGAAAAAAATTTTGATGGGCGGCCCGATGATGGGGCTGGCGCTTGCGGGCGACGACCTGCCGATTCTGAAGCAGAACAACGGCATCCTTGCTTTCGGCGAAAAGGAAGCACACCTCGGCGCACCGACTGCCTGCATCCGCTGCGGGCACTGCGTTTTCGGATGTCCGATGAATCTGATTCCGGCGCAGCTTGAGAAATACTCCAACGCAAAAAACGTGGAAAAGCTTGCGGAATTCGATATTATGGACTGCATCGAGTGCGGAACCTGCGCGTACAACTGCCCCGCCGGCAGGCCGCTTGTTCAGGCAATCCGTCTCGGCAAGGCAATGGTAAAGGCAGGAGGGAAAAAGCAATGACGGAAAAACTGATCGTATCCTCTTCCCCGCATATTCGGAGCGGAATCACCACGCAGAAGATCATGCTTGACGTAATTATCTCGCTGGTTCCCGCCGCGGTCGCTTCGGTCATCCTGTTCGGACCAAAAGCACTGCTGCTCATTGCGGTTTCCGTCGCTTCCTGCGTGGCGAGCGAATACATATCCCGCAAGGTAATGAAGCGTGAAAACACTATCGGCGATTTAAGCGCGGTCGTTACCGGCATCCTGCTTGCATTCAACGTTCCTGTCGGTATCAACCCGCTTGCGCTCGCGTTCGGCGGCGTTGCGGCAATCGTCGTGGTAAAGCAGATGTTCGGCGGCATCGGGCAGAACTTTGTCAACCCCGCCCTTACCGCGCGTATCATTTTAATGTCCTCATTCCCGTCACAGATGAGCACCTGGGCGATTCCATTCGCGTATCAGCACCCGTCCGACGCGATGACCACCGCCTCTCCCCTTGCTATCCTGAAGGAGGGGGCGCAGGGAACTATGCCGAACCTGCTGAGTATGTTCGTCGGCAACCGCGCCGGCTGTCTTGGCGAAACCTGTGCGCTCGCGCTGATTCTGGGCGGCATTTATCTTATGGCGCGCCGGGTTATCACCCCGGTAATTCCGGTTTGCTATGTGGGCACGGTCGCGCTGATCTCGCTGATTGCGGGGCGCAGTGTGCTGTTTGACATTCTCGCGGGCGGTCTGCTGCTCGGCGCTATCTTTATGGCTACCGACTACGCGACTTCCCCGATTAACCTCAAAGGTCAAATCGTTTACGCGGTGGGAATGGGCGTTATCACGATGCTGATCCGCATTTTCGGCAGCCTGCCGGAGGGCGTTTCGTTCTCCATTATACTGATGAATATCTTAGTTCCACACATTGAGCGATTAACACGCCCGCTTGCATTCGGGAAGGAGCGTGTTAAAAAATGAAGCTGGATAAAAAGGAAGTCCTTACTCCAACCGTAACCCTGTTTGTAATCTGTCTGGTCGTTGCAATCCTTCTTGCGGCTACGAATGTACTTACTCATGATAAAATAGCAGAAATGAACAAGCAGACCGAAACCGCCGCCCGTCAGGTAGTTCTTCCAGGAACCTCTGTTTTTGAGGATTCCCCGGATAAGACCTACGCTATGGGCAAGGACGGAAATAACATCACCGGCTATGTGTTTACTACAAAAGCAAAAAGTTATGGCGGCGACCTGAGCGTGATGACCGGCATCAGCAAGGACGGAAAAGTGACCGGCGTAGTCATCCTTTCCATCAGCGATACCCCCGGTCTTGGATTAAACGCACAGAAGGAAAGCTTCCGCAATCAATATAAACAGCCCGTTCCGGCAAAAGGGTTTGAGGTCATCAAATCCGGCACTGCCTCCACCGGACAGATCAGCGCCATGACGGGCGCTACAATCACGAGCAAAGCTGTTACAGAATGCGTAAACGAGGCGATCGCCGCCTACCAGAAAGCAACCGGCAGCAAAGCGCAAGCCGCTGACGCGGTTACGGGCGCTTCCAAAAACAGCAGCGCTACAGAAGGGGGCAAATGAGATGGCCAAAACTCCATGGCAGGAATTCAGCAAAGGAATCGTAAAGGAAAATCCGGTGCTCCGGCTTGTGCTCGGCACCTGCGCCACGCTTGCCCTGAGCACCTCGGCAAGCAACGCAATCGGCATGGGACTTGCGACCACCTTCGTTCTGGTCGGCTCCAATCTGGCGATTTCGCTACTCCGCAAGGTAATCCCGGACAAGGTCCGCATTCCCGCCTACATAACCTTAATCGCCGGATTTGTTACGGTCGTGCAGATGCTCATTGAAGCGTACTCCCCCGCTCTGAAAGCGGCGCTCGGTATTTATCTGCCACTGATCGTCGTAAACTGTATCATCCTTGGGCGCGCGGAGATGTTCGCGAATAAAAACAAGGCTCTGCCCGCTGTCTTAGACGCACTGGGCATGGGCGCGGGCTTTACCACAACCCTTTTAGTCATGGGAATTATCCGCGAGCTGCTTGGCGCGGGAACCGTTTTTGGGCTGCCCATAACAGCCGGATTCATTGACCCGATTATTATTTTCCTGCTTCCTCCCGGCGGCTTCTTCGTATTCGGGATGCTGATTGCTCTGGCGAACAAGCTTGCGGCGGACAAAGGCGAAGCCCCGGCAGAACTCGGCTGCCAAAGCTGCCCGCTGTGCGGAGCCTGTTCCCAAATGGCGGAAAAAGAGAAGGAGTGTGCTAAGAAATGATAAAGAGCTTTGTTGCTATATTTCTGGCCGCAATATTAACTGAAAACTACATTCTTAACAAATTCCTCGGCATTTGCCCGTTCTTAGGCGTTTCCAAAAAGTTAGACACCGCCACCGGCATGAGCGTTGCCGTTACCGTGGTTATGGTGCTTTCCACCGCCGTCACATGGCCGATTTATACTTACATTCTGGTACCGCTGAATTTGAAATACCTGCAAACGATTGTGTTTATTTTGATTATCGCGGCGCTGGTTCAGTTCATCGAAACCGTACTAAAAAAATATATCCCATCGCTCTATAACGCACTCGGCATTTACCTCCCGTTAATCACCACAAACTGTGCCGTGCTTGGAATTACAATACTGGTTATCGATAAAGGTCAGGCAGACCCGACCTTCGGCTTCGCACAGTCGCTGGTTAACGCGTTCGGTGCTGGAATCGGCTTCCTTGTGGCGATGGTCATTTTTGCCGGTGTGCGCGAACGGATTGAAAACAACGATATTCCCAAATCCCTGCAGGGGCTGCCGATCACGCTGGTCGCGGCTTCCCTGACCGCCATTTCGTTTCTCGGCTTTCAGGGACTTGTGGAAGGAATGCTGGGTTAGGAGGACGGAAGAATGAATGAAATACTGATTCCGGTTCTGATTGTCAGCGGCATAGGGCTTTTCTGCGGCCTGATCCTTGCCGTGGCCTCCATCGTCATGGCGGTACCCAAGGACGAAAAAGCAGAAGCGATCCGTGAAATGCTGCCCGGCGCAAACTGTGGCGCGTGCGGATTTTCCGGCTGTGACGGCTACGCCAAAGCGATGTCATCGGGAGAGGCACAGCCCGGGCTGTGCACGGTAGGCGGTGTCGCCGTTGCTAAAACAATTTCCGAATATCTTGGCTGCGGCACGGCGGATGTACAGGCAAAAGCGGCGCTGGTACACTGTCTCGGCAGCTATGATTATACAAGTGACAAAACGGTCTATGAGGGAATTGAAATCTGTGCGGGCGCCGCGTTGGTAGCCGGCGGAACCGCAAGCTGCCAATACGGCTGCATGGGTCTGGGCGACTGTTCAAGGGCCTGTCCCTACGGGGCAATCAGTGTCTGCAACGGCGTGGCAAGGGTTGACACAGCGCGCTGCAAGGGCTGTTCCCTTTGCGTGAAAGCCTGCCCCAAGCACCTGATTTCGCTTGTTCCGGTAAAAAAGCAGGCGGTTGTCCGCTGCAGCAACTGCGACAAGGGCGCGGCAACCAACAAGGTATGCAAAATCGGATGCATCGGCTGCATGAAATGCGAAAAGACCTGCACGCACGACGCAGTACATGTTTCGGATTCCCGTGCAACGGTAGACCCGGAAAAATGCGTGGGCTGCGGCGAATGTGTCGCGGTCTGTCCGCGGCACTGCATTACAATGATGGACACCTAAACAATATAAGAGCGGGGCATTCCGAATTTCTTTCCGCCGCCCCGCCCTTATCATAAATAATTCATCTTGATTTTTAGAAGGATTTATTATATAATTACATTCGTTGCTTATGCCGGTGTGATGGAATGGCAGACGTGATGGACTCAAAATCCATTGGTAGCAATACCGTGTCGGTTCAAGTCCGACCACCGGCACCAATGTTCCCACGAAGAATTATTTCTTCGTGGGTTTTTTCTGTTGCGGTTACTTTTATCCCAAGTGAATAAGTTTGAGAGATTTTTTCTTCCTCATCCCCTGTAATTCAAATATCAAATGTTTTTTCCTTCATACTCCCGCGCTAAATCCGAACACGTGTATTTTATAA
>DATAML010000149.1:0-6753 GCA_036260545.1 Caproiciproducens sp. | reverse complement strand
TCGGCGTATTGCTGAGAAGACATATTCCCGGAGGCAAGCCCGCTCAGGCCCCTCAAGATACCGTTCTGTACGCCGCCCGTGACAGTCCCTGAATTTGTATCGGAATTACCAAGAAGCGCGTTTAAGGAATCCAGCGGACTGCTTGTGGAAGAGGTATCCGAAAGGGAGCTCAGCGGGGAATAGCTGTCCGACTGAAAACGGGTATCGAAAAACGAGTCGCCCGTGGTACCCCCGAAAAGCGAGTTCAGGGCGGAAGTGCCGTTTCCGCCGGATAAATTCGTCATCAGGTAGCTTAAAGCGGAAAGCTTGTCCGACGGCGAAGCATTGCTGAACATCGAACCGGCCGCGGAAATCTGATCCGAAGCGGACGAGCCGGTTGCCAGCGTGTTCAGGGAAGTCAGTTTTGCCGAAATATCCATTCCGGCGTAGCCCATCACCTTTGCCACATAGCTCCGCGTTTCCTTAAACGGCGGGACGCCGCCGTATTTTGCCACATTTCCGCTGCCCGCGTTGTAGGCGGCGAGCGCAAGCTCGGCATCGCCGTTATATCTGTCGAGCATCCAGCTTAAATATTTTGCCCCGCCCATGATGTTCTGCTCCGGATCAAAGGAATCCTGAACCCCCAGAGAGGCGGCGGTGGACGGCATGAGCTGCATAATGCCCTGCGCCCCGCAGCGGGAAACCGCGTCCGCGTCAAAGCCGGACTCGGCCTTTGCCACCGCTTTCAGCAGATTTTCCGGAACATTGTATTCCTCGGAAGCGCGCCGGAAAATATCTTCCAGATCAACGGACTGCGCATTTGCCGTTTTATCGACCGCTTTTTTCAGTACGCCGGAAAAACCGGAAGAAACGGCGGCAGATTGAGCCTGGTTTACTTCAGCCTGCGTGCTCGCCGAGGTTATATTAAAATTTGAAGGAATGGCTGTGTTGCTCATAACGATTCCCTCCATCCATATAGAAAGCCAATAATACTTTTATCATAATATACCATTTTCGACAAAAATGGAAGATGTTTCTCATTATTTTTTAAGAAACACGGATTTTATCTCAGTGTACAAATCGTCAGACTACTCATTTTGGCTGCGGAACTTTCCGTTTGCCGTGCCGTATATTCATCCCTCCGTTTGGCAAAATATTTTTTAAAAGGAGGAATTTCAATGATCGTTACGGAGAAAGAATACAAGAAGATGGCGGACAAAGCTTCGCCGGGCACAACATACGGAAAGAACATGGCACTGGCCTTTTTGTTTGGGGGCGGCATCTGCACGCTGGGGCAGCTGCTTTTGAACCTGTATGTGCAGGCGGGTCTGGAACTGAAAGATGCGCGCTCATTTGTTTCCATCACCCTGATTGCCCTCAGTGCCCTGCTGACCGCGCTGAAAATTTACGACAACATTGCAAAGTACGCCGGGGCGGGCAGCCTTGTGCCGATTACAGGGTTCGCCAATTCGATTGTTTCCCCCGCCATGGAATTTAAAAGCGAGGGATTCATCCTTGGTATGGGTGCAAAAATGTTTGTGATTGCCGGGCCGGTGCTGGTTTACGGAATCACCGCCTCGGTGCTGTACGGTCTGATTATCTTCGCGCTCCATTTGTACTGAATGCTTTTTCATTAGGGGCCGCCGCGGGCGGCCTTGCACTTTATAGATCAGGAGGGGTGGATATATGCCTGCCCGCATAGGAAAATATACCATTGAAATGAACGAAAAACCCACCGTTGCGGGATTTGCCTCGGTCGTGGGAAAAAAGGAAGCGGAAGGGCCTCTGGGCGACAAGTTCGATCAGACCCACACCGACACCACATTGGGGGAAGCCAGCTGGGAAAAAGCCGAAAGCCAGATGCAGAACGAGGCGGTCAGCCTCGCGCTCAAAAAGGCCGGCATGGAAAAAACCGATATCGACTGCATTTTTGCGGGGGATTTGCTCAACCAGTGCATTTCCTCCACCTTTGGCCTGCGCGGCCTTGACATTCCGTTTTTAGGCCAGTACGGCGCGTGCTCCACCATGGCGCAGACGCTGGCGATTGCTTCGGTTTTCACTGAATGCGGCGCGGCAAAGCACGCCGTGGCGGTCACCTCGTCTCATTTTTGCTCGGCGGAACGCCAATTCCGCTTTCCGCTGGAATACGGCGGCCAGCGTACGCCCACCGCGCAGTGGACCGCTACGGCAGCGGGCGCTATCGTTGTGGGTACCGGAAATCAAAAGAAGGAAAACGAAAAAACGATCGGCATACAGGCCATTTCCTTTGGACGTATTACCGATTACAGCATTAAAGACGCCAACAACATGGGCGCGGCCATGGCGCCTGCCGCCGCGCAGACGCTGATGGACTATCTGAAGGACACCGGCGCGTCGCCGAAGGATTACGACCTGATTCTGACCGGAGACCTTGGGAAGATCGGGAGCGACCTGATGGAGGAGCTTTTACAGAAGGAAGGCATCGATATCAGCGGGGTACACAACGACTGCGGCCTGATGCTTTACGACCGCCAGAAACAGGATGTACACGCGGGGGGCTCCGGCTGCGGATGCTCCGGCGCGGTGCTTTGTTCTATCGTGATGAAGCAGCTTGCCGACGGCACGCTTCAGAATGTGCTGTTTATCGGAACGGGCGCGCTGATGTCTCCGACCTCTTCCCAGCAGGGGGAGACGATTCCGGGCGTGGCGCATCTGGTTTATTTGAAGGCGAAATAAATCTGGAATCTCTCTTTCATCTGCGGATGACATCTCCCTTTAGCAAGGGAGATAACGAAAGTGGAAATTACCCGCATTCTTCTTAGCCTCTCCTGATAAGGAGAGGGAGACTGCCGCAGCGGTGGAGAGATTGCTCACAAAACAAATAGAAAGCCAGACGCGTTGTGCGTCTGGCTGAAGTTTGATGAGATTATTTTTTTAGAAAATTTTCCAGCGGGGAGAAATCCAAGCCCTCGCAGGTGCGCAGATACGCGTAGAGCTGCTCGGCGATGATTTTTACGCCGCCCCTGGAATCGCTCTCCACGTTCAGCGGCATGATCGGGTCGTGCACGCTCAGGCGAAGCAGGAACCACCCGTCGCCGTTCTGCTTGCCGAACGAAATGCGGATGCCCTCGCGGTTATCCGGGGCGATTACCCAGTCCGGCTGCCGCTTTGCATAAGCCTCCAGCCCGGCAATGACTTTTTCGCCGCATTCGCGGAAATTTTCCACAAGGATGGGCAGACGGAACTCCACGGCTTCCACCGGTTCCGCCAAAGGTGCAAGAAGGCTTTCCAGCGATTTTCCCTGTGCGCGGAGCTGCGCCATCTTGATGATGATTTTTGTAACGAGGTATGCGCCGTCGTCAAGAAAATAGTTCTCACGGAGCGCGGCATGGCCGGAGGTTTCAATGGCCAGAGGGCAGTTGACGCCCTCTTTGTTCAGCCGGACAGCCTCGTTGATCACATTTTTATAACCCCTCTTAAAGCGGTGGTGCTTGCCGCCGAGGGTGTTTTCAATATACATCTTCAATCCGCTGGAGGTAATGGAATCCGTCACGACGGTTCCGCCGTCGTTGCCTTCCAGTGCGATCGCGGAGGCGATTGCCACAAGGCGGTTGCGGTTGATTTCATCGCCCTTTGCGTCCACCGCGCCGCCGCGGTCAACGTCGGTGTCGAAAATAACGCCCATATCCGCTTTTGCGGCAACCGTAGCCGCGCAAACGGACTTCATGGCCGTTTCGTTTTCCGGGTTGGGGATATGGTTCGGGAAATAGCCGTCCGGCTCCAGAAACTGGCTGCCGTTGGTATCCGCGCCAAGCGGGGCAAGCACGTCGCGTGCATAGAAGCCGCCGGCTCCGTTGCCCGCGTCCACAACGATTTTGAACCCGCGCAGAGGATGCTCGTAATCTTCCTTGGAGTTTACGCCCTGTTGGATGAGCTCACGCAGGTGTGCGCTGTATTTTTCCATATAGTTTACTGCTTTTACGAAACCCTCCGCTTTTTCGGGCTGGTTGCCGTTCTGCGCGTGGAGAAGAATCTCTTCAATATCCGGTGAATCCAGACCGCCGTTCTTTGTAAAAAATTTAAGTCCGTTGCGGTTAAACGGGTGGTGGCTCGCCGTGATCTGAACGGAGCCGTCGCAGCCGAGGTCAACCGTCGTCATAAACATGGACGGCGTGGAGGCAAGCCCGCAGTCCAGAACCTGCACCCCGGCGTCCGTCAGCGCACGGATAACGGCGGCCTTGATGCGCTCCGCGGAAATACGGGAGTCATGGCCTACGGCGACCGTCAGCCCGGAACCGCTTTTCTTTGTGAATGCGGAAAGCCAGAGGACAAAGCCCGCGGCCATCTTTTCTATGTTTTCATCGGTAAGATTCACTTCTTCGCCGGCTACCCCGTCGCTTGCAACGCCGCGGATATCCGTGCCGCTTTTAAATTGTTTCCAATACTTTGTAAGCATCGCTTATTCTCCTTCGCTTTACAGTCTTCGTACCTATTATAAGCTCTAAAGACCGGTTTGTAAACGAGGTGTTATCCATATCTGATTTAATTACTGTTAGTAATATTAATAAAATATATAACAAAGGGGACAACGAAGTCCGCGCGCTGGACGGGGTGTCCTTTTCCATTGCACCGGGGGAGTTTGTGGCAATTGTCGGGCAGTCCGGCTCCGGGAAATCCACGCTGATGAATATTCTGGGTTGTCTGGACACACCGACCGACGGAGAGTATATTCTGGATGGCAGCAACGTGGCCGGGCTGAATGAGAAACAGCTGACGGAAATACGCAACCGTCAGATCGGCTTTGTGTTTCAGGGATTTAACCTCATCGGCGGGCTGGACGCAATGGAGAACGTGGAGCTTCCGCTGATCTACCGGGGAATTCCGAAGGAGGAGCGCCGCAGCCTTGCCGAAGACGCGCTCAGGCAGGTGGGGCTTTCCCGCAGGCTGCGCCACAGGCCCGCGCAGATGAGCGGCGGGCAGCAGCAGCGGGTTGCCATTGCGCGCGCGATTGCCGCAAAGCCGCCAATCATTCTTGCGGACGAACCGACCGGAAATCTGGATTCGAAGTCCGGGGCGGTCATTATGGATATTCTGAACTCCCTGAACGCGGAGGGCAGGACGGTCATCCTGATCACGCATGATGAAAAAATCGCGGCGGCGGCAAACCGCGTCCTGCAGATTCACGACGGCAGGATTGTGGGGCAGGCGCAGCCTGAAACAGAATTATTCTAAAAGCACACGAAATCTTTGGCTATTTTCACTTGAGGCAGTTTGTTGACAACCGGGCCGGAAATGCTATAATGGGAACAGGAAAAGATTAACAACTCATTCGATTAAAGGAGGACGGTTATGGCAACACTTCAACTGCATAACGTAGATGTTCCCGCATTATTAAAAGAACTGGATGAGTGCCAGGGCAATGTTTATCTTGTTACCCGCGAGGGCGATCATCTGAACCTGAAAAGCAAGCTTTGCCAGCTGGTTGGTTTGACACAGCTGATTGAAGGCGGCAAGATCGCGGAGGCTTTTCTGATCTGCGAAAACCCGGAGGATGAATCCAGGCTGTTCCGTTTCAATCTTTTCGGAAAAGAGAATGTTTAAACTGCATTAATCATGCGCCGCCCGGCAGGGCGGCTTTTTTGATATTCTGAAACTGTAATGGGAAAAAGAGTGGTACAATTATGAAAAAGACTTTTCTGACGTGGTTTATCATCCTGCTGCTATGCTTTGTAACATCGACATTTTTGCATGAGGTTGCGCATGGAGCCTGCTCTTATGCGGTCGGAATCCATGTGAGCACCGGCTTCAACAAGGTGGGTATGCCGTTTAAGAAGCCGCAGGATTCCGATTTCAGAAAAGGTTTTTTTGATAAGGGAGATAATCCATGGGACATGGGGCCGGCGACCACACTGGTTTTGGCAATCGGGTTTACGGTTGCTTTTCTGAAATCAAAGAGTAAAAACAAGTATGTTGTCATGCTGCTGGCAGCATTTGCTCTCTGCAACTCCCTGATACGCCTGATTCCGATGCTTCATTCCTACGCGGGGCTGCTTGTGCGGGGCAGCTTTTTTATGGAGGATGAAATAGGAACCGGAATTTCATGGTATAATCTGTGCGGGCTGGAAATTATGAGATACATACCGTCTTTGATTTCAATCGCGGTATCATTAATATGCATATATTTTATTATCCAGGCATTAAAAATAAAATTGCCGGACTTATTTGCAAAGCGCGTTTATTTTGCCGCAGGTCTGGTAGCAGTCTACATAGCTTATATTGCAGCCTTTAAAATTGAAACCATTCTGGATAACATGATAAGAATCAACTGGTAGGGGGAATGCGCTTGGCATACAGAAGATACGGTAAGAATTCACTTGCTTCAATTTTAGTTGGCGCGATGGTTTGCTTTTTTGTTGTTTTTATTGCCGGAAAGTTTGGAACCGGCGGAAATACGGAGCAGACCAAATCTGCTTCGGCGGCGCCGGGCGAATCCTTGATTTACTTTCTGGATGTGGGACAGGGCGACTGCGAACTGATCCGGCTGAAAACCGGGGAAAATATCCTGATCGACGCGGGTACACCGGACACGGCGCAGAAGCTGGTAAGCGTTTTGAAGCAGCTCGGCGTGGAGAAAATAGACCTGCTGGTTGCTACGCACCCCCACGCGGACCATATCGGCGGCATGACGCAGGTGGTGGAAAGCTTCCCGATCGGGAAAATTTATATGCCGAAGACAGCGGACAGCCAGATCCCCACGACCGCCACTTACGAAAACCTGCTAAAGGCGATTGAAAA
>DATAML010000141.1:0-5502 GCA_036260545.1 Caproiciproducens sp. | reverse complement strand
GTGCATTCCAGCGGCGTCCATGTGCTTTGCGCGCCGAAAAGCCCGGAATATTCCGAGGTCGTTTCGCCGGACAGGGTGCAGAGCCTTCTGAGCCTTCTGCGCTCGTATTATGACTTTGTTATTATCGACACGCCGCCGTGGTTCAACGAGGTCACCATGACGGCGATTGAAAGCTCCTCAACGGTGCTGTTTGTCACCGGCCTTGACATCTCCATCCTGAAAAACTCCAAACTTTCTCTTTCCCTGTTTGAATCGCTCAAGCAGAAGGACAAGGTGCGGGTTCTGGTCAACCGGGCGGTGGAGATTAACACCATCACCCTGAACGACGTCCAGCGGATTATCGGATGCCCCATATGGGCAAAGATTCCCAGCGATTACAAGGTGGCGGTTTCCGCGCTGAACCGCGGCGTACCGTTTATTCTGGGAGCGCCGAACACGAAGCTCAGCCAGTCGCTTTCCGACGTTGCGGAGCTGCTCCTGCGCGGTGATTCCGATTACGATATCCAGAAGCTGGGAGCAAAAGAGAAGAAAAAGCTTCTCCGCAAGTACCGCACAAACGGGAGAAAAGAAGTCTTTTAGCATATTGCCCGGGAGGTGAATTTTTATGACCCTGCTTGAACGGCTGGAACAGCAGAAATCGGCTGCCCGGCAATCAGAAGAACAGCAGGAACCGACGGCGGAAAAAAGTGTGAGCGCTGCAGCGGATGCGTACGCGGAGCTGAAAGACCGGCTTCACAGCGAGGTAATCGAATGGATTAATCGTGAAGCGCCAGACAGCGACATGGCCGACAGGCAGCATGAGGACTCCCTCAAAGGCACCATCGACGCGTTCATCGGCAGCCACGGAATCAACATCACCAGAATCGACCGGGCGAGGGTTGTCAGTGAGGTTTACAACGATATTGTCGGCCTGGGGCCGCTGGAGCCTCTGCTCAGTGACCCGGACATCACCGAGATTATGGTGAACGGTCCGTTCCGGGTCTATGTGGAGCGCAGGGGCAAAATCGAACTGAGTTCTACTGTCTTCCGGGACGCCGACCATGTTATGAATGTCGTCAACCGCATTGTAGCCTCCGTGGGGAGAAGGGTGGATGAATCCAGCCCGATGGT
Source organism: Caproiciproducens sp. (assembly GCA_036260545.1). GTDB lineage: Bacteria > Bacillota > Clostridia > Oscillospirales > Acutalibacteraceae > DATAML01. Next base: position 4,392 of record DATAML010000141.1, on the reverse strand, counting down.
GGACGCCCGCCTTGCAGACGGTTCCCGCGTCAATGTCATTATTCCACCAGTCGCGCTCACCGGGCCAACCATCACAATTCGGAAATTCCCCAAGAACCCGCTTCAGGCGGGCGACTTGATTAAATACAACTCGGTATCTCCTAAGATGGTTTCCTTCCTTGAGGTCTGTGTAAAGGGCAGGCTCAATATCATAGTTTCCGGCGGCACCGGCAGCGGAAAAACAACTCTGCTGAGCATCCTTTCCGGTTTTATCCCGGATAACGAGCGCATTGTAACGATTGAGGACGCGGCGGAGCTCCAGCTGCGCCAGAACCATGTGGTTACGCTGGAAAGCAGGCCGCCGAACATTGAGGGCTCCGGCGCAATCACTATCCGCGACCTTGTCCGCAACGCGCTGCGGATGCGGCCGGACCGGATCATTGTCGGCGAGGTGCGTTCCGGCGAAACACTGGATATGCTTCAGGCCATGAACACAGGGCATGACGGTTCGCTTACGACCGCCCACTCGAATTCGCCGCGTGATTTGCTTTCCCGGCTGGAAACGATGGTTCTCATGTCCGGCATGGATATCCCGGTCAAGGCAATCCGCGAGCAGATTGCCTCCGCGCTTGACCTGATTGTGCAGCAGTCCCGGTTCAAGGACGGCTCCAGAAAGATTGTGAATATCACGGAGGTTGTTGGTATGGAGGGGGACACCATCATCCTGCAAGACCTTTACACCTACCGGCAGGACGGCGTGACCTCAACAGGCGCAATTAAAGGCAGCTTTGCTTCCACCGGAATCCGGCCGGGCTTTACGGAAAAGCTTGCGTCCAACGGCATTCTGGTGCGGGACGACTGGTTTACCAACTGAGGTGGAATGATGGAGACAGCTTTAACGTCCCTTTCCGCGGCGGTTTTCGTGTATCTGGTTTTTCTCCTGCTTTTTGACCGTTCCTCCGAGGACAAAATAAAAAAGAGGCTGGACGGTCTGGTCGCCGACCGCGATATGGACGGCATCCATGACGATGTAATCCGGGAAAAACAGAAGAGAATCAGCCAAAATAAAAGGAGCGGGCTCATCAGCCGGAAGCTGGAGGACAGCCTCACAATGGCCGGCGTGAAGCTGAACGCAAAGGAATACCTTTGCGCATGGGCAGGGGCGGTGTTCCTGCCGAGCCTGCTGCTGCTTGCGCTGGGCAGAAACCCGGTTTCCGCGCTCGGCGCGGGGGCGGTCGGCTTTGCAATTCCGCCTGTTCTGGTACAGAGAAGCAAGAAAAAGCGGCAGGATTTATTCAACAAGCAGCTTGGCCAGTCCCTTGTCATCATGAGCAACAGCATCAAATCCGGCTATTCCTTCCAGCAGGCCATGCAGAGTATCGCGTCGGATATGCAGCCGCCTATTTCCACCGAGTTTGAAAAAACGCTGCGCGAAATGCGTTACGGCGTCCGGCAGGAGGAAGCGCTTGACCATCTGGTGGAACGGGCGCAGAATCAGGACCTGGGGCTGCTGATTTCTGCCGTGGCGACCTCCGCGCAGGTCGGCTCAAATCTGTCTGAAATCATCGATAACATATCGGTTACCATAACGGACCGGGTGAAAATCCGGGACGAGGTAAGAAATCTTTCCGCGCAGGGGAGAATTTCCGGCCTTATCATCGGCCTGCTCCCGGTAGTGCTGTTCCTGATGCTGATGGTCGTCAATCCGAGCTATATTCTCTCCTTTTTTGAGGAAACCGCGGGCAAAATTATGATTGCGGTCGGGGTGGCGCTTGAAGTGATCGGGTTTCTTGTAATCAATAAAATTGTCGATATCAAATACTGAGACAGAGTAGGAAAAGCTGTTTCTCAAGAAAGGATTGCGGGAAAGATGGAATGGTTTGCAGCGGCCTGTGCGGGTGTTCTGGTATATTCCCTGCTCCTGCTCCTCCTGCACGGCAGGGGTGAACAGGCCGACACGGTGCGCCGCAGGCTGGACTCCATCAGCAGCGGTTCAAAAAAGGCGTTTGCGCTCGACGAAGAAATGGGCAAGCCCCTTGCGGACCGTCTGATTAAGCCCGTGCTCCGGAAGCTGGCGGGAAATCTCACAAGGATCGCGCCGAAATCCGAGGAAAGTGATCCCGCAAAGAACCGGCAGGCCGGCAAGCTGAAAAAAACGCTGATGCAGGCGGGCTTTACTATGAGCGCCGCGGAATTCAGCATAATCCGGATTCTTGTGATTGCCGGAACCGCGCTGCTGGCTGCCTTAATTGCAATTTTTCTTAAATTGGAGCCGGGGAATGTTACCCTTGCGCTTCTGATCGGGCTTTTTACCGGATACACGGGAATACGCTATTTCCTGTCCCTCAGCGTAACAAAAAGGCGGCAGGAGGTCGAAAAGCAGCTCCCGGAGGTGCTTGACCTTCTCAGCGTGAGCGTGGAAGCCGGACTTGGGTTTGAACAGGCGATCGATCATGTAACGAAGAACATGGAGGGGCCGCTCATTGACGAGTTAACGGTTACATACCGCGAAATGACGATGGGCAGGCCCAGAAAAGACGCGCTGATCCTGTTGGGCGAGCGCTGCGAGATTGATGATTTAAAGTCGTTCGCGGGGGCGGTGGTTCAGGCAGGGCAGCTCGGCATTTCCATAAAAAACGTGCTTCAGTCACAGTCGGCGGCGATGCGGCAGGCAAGAAAAGCCAGAATACAGGAAAAGGCAAGCAAGATTTCCGTGAAAATACTGATTCCCATGGTGATGTTTATTTTCCCGGTTATTTTTATCGTCCTTCTTGGGCCGGCTGTGTTAAGCATCATAAAAGCGTTGGGGTAGGTGATTCTATGACGGTTCAGATCGGCAATAAAATACTTGCAGACAGGATACAGCCTGCAAACAGCTTTCTTACAAGGCTCATTGGGCTGATGGGAAGAAAAGAGCTGAAGCATAACGAAGGGCTGCTGCTTTTCCGCTGTTCATCGATACACTGCTTTTTTATGCGGTTTCCCATCGATACGGTCTACCTTTCCGCAAAGATGGAGGTGCTTGGAATCGAAACAGTAAAACCGTGGAGAATCGGGCACATTTTCAGGGGGACAAAGCATGTGCTTGAGCTGCCGGGCGGATTTGCAGCCGTAAAAATCCGCGTCGGGGATATTTTAGTCATCAATGAAATACAGGACGGAGGCGCTTTCCATGCCGGATAGCAGCGAAAAAAACGAGGTCATCTTTCTCCGTGAAAGAACCGAGAAAGAAAATATGGAGCATTATCTGAAAAGAACACTGGGCGGATACTCTAAAAAATCAATTATGGAATATATGGCGGTTTTCCGCAAACAGCAGATGGCTGCAGCGGAGACCTTCAACCAGAATCTGCAGGAGCTTTATGAGGAAAAGAAAAGCCTTCTGGAAAGCAGCGAGGTTTTAAAGACCAAAGCGGCAAAAGCCGAAGCGGAGTTGAAAAGCCTGACGGAAGCGATTGCAACCTATAAGCTGGAAGGCGAGAACCTTTCGGTTCAGGATATTATCGCGCTGAAAAGCAAAAATGCCGCCATGGAAGCGGAAATACGGAAAGCCTGCCATGAAAAGCAGCAGCTGGAGACGAAAATTGACCGTCTGAACGATACCATCGGAGAAGTGGAAGCGGAGCTGAAAAAGGCGAAGCAGGAAACGCAGATTCAGAAGGAACTGCTCATCACCGAAAAGTCGGAGACCAAAAAACAGCACGACCTGGTTGCTGATTTATCCCGAAAAGCGGAAGGATTCCGAGATGAAGCGCAGTACCTGAAGGGGATTATTACCGAAGGGGAAACGGCAAAGCTGCAGGCACGAATTGACGAGCTGATGGCGGATACCGCAAAGCAGGCGGAGATTATCGCCTGCCGGAACGCGCAGCTGGCGGAAAAGGAGAAAGCAGAACAGACGCTCCGGGAGGAAAACGGCGCGTTGAAGGAAAGCGTCGTGCATCTTACCGAATCGGTTGATAAAATCATGGTTCAAAACCGAAAGCTTGAACTGTACAATCAGGAACTGAGCGCAAGGCTGGAAGAAGCAAATAAAAATACAATCGAACTGATCAATCAAAAGTCTGGCGTAACCGTCGAAAAACTAATCTTGAGACGGAAACTGGATGAGGCGAACCTGAGGCTTTCCTCGCAGGAAATGCAGACCTGTAAAGAAGAGAAGCAAGAGGCGATACTTACTGCCACTGCAAGCCCGGAGCCGAAGCATGAACGAAAAGAGACTCTTTAAAAATAATAAGCATAAAAATACCCGGAAGAGCGTTGAAGAAACGTTTTTCCGGGTTATATTTATGTATAGGTTTATTCCGCCAGCCTCCGGACTGTGGGCGGGATGCTTTTATTCGCCACCCAGTCCTGATAGGTTACGTTCATGCCGCCGTTGCTGTTGATCTCGTTTGCGATGATGCTGCCGTA
>DATAML010000118.1:0-22236 GCA_036260545.1 Caproiciproducens sp. | reverse complement strand
CCACAAAGGAAACTGGGGCGATTCCAATACTGCGCGCAGTGTCATCCTTGCGCCGTCCCTTACGGAAACGAACCTCTACGATGCGATGAAAAACCACAGGGTTTACGCCACCGAAGACAACGACCTGAGTATTCGCTACACGCTGGACGGCGCCGTGATGGGCAGCGAGCTTTCCGTTGCCAAAGGAGAAAACCTCTCCATTCAGGCACAGCTTTCCGATCCGACCGATACCAAAATCGGCAAGGTGGAAGTAATCGTAAACGGCGGCCGTGTTGCGGCGTCGCAGCAGATTACCTCAAACAGCGGTACGGCGGAATTCACGATTCCGAACAATTACTCCTATTATTATCTGCGCGTCACGGAGCCGGATAAGGATACCGCGGTCACCGCTCCCGTTTGGACGGGTACGGTCGATAAGGCCGGTATCTCCTCCGTAAGCGCGGATACAACACTGCCCGTGAAGGGGGAAGCCTGCAATCTGACCGTTTCGCTGTTCAACAACGAAGACTCTGACCTGACGGTGGAATCACTGGAATACAAGATCGGCGATACGACAATTAAGTCCGTGAGCGGCACTGACCTGAGCGGAGGAGCGGTAATCTCTTCTCTCGGAACGAAAAGCCATACCTTTTCCTACACGCCGCAGCAGACGGGCTCCGTAACCATCAATGCGGTGATGAAAGTACAGCAGGGTGGGACGGAGAAAACTTATACCAACGCACTTACCCTTCAGGTGGCCGACCCGTCTGCCGTAACCAAAGTGCTGATTGACGGTACGCACTGCAATGATTACGTTACAGGTTATTATAGTCAAAACATGGGCAACTTTACAAAAATAGCTGCGGAAGAAGGAACCCAGGTTAAGATTGAAACAAAGGCAATCACGCCGGAGATGCTGAAAAACACCCAGATGCTGATCATCAGCGCCCCGGCAAAATATTCCGGCACCAGCAAGGCCGGGGACCCCTTTACGCCGCAGACCTTCGGCAGCAATTTTATTCAAATGGTCAAAGACTATGTGCGGGGCGGCGGCACGGCAATCGTATGCGGTACCGCCGACTATCAGGACGGAAAAAACGACCCCTATACCTCAAGCACGCAGATCAACATCCTTCTTTCCGGGATTGGGGCGAAATCTGCAATTTGCAGCGACGAGGTGGTTGATCAGAAAGTAAACGGCGGTCAATCTTATCGTTTATATATGCAGAATTTCAATATGGACTCTCCTTATATGGTTGGAATCGACCCGAAGCAGCAGTACAGCTTTTACAGCGGCTGTTCGGTAACTCCCGGTGAAGGGGCGAAACGGCTTGTAAAAGGATTCGATACGACCTATTCCATTAATTCCAAGATGACGGACGGAAAGTATGAGTCCGGCGTGCCCGCTACCTCCGCCACTGACCCATACGATGCCGCAAAAGCGGTGAAAAAGCAGGGTGAGGTTTGCGCGCTTGCACAGGAAGACGTGGGCACAGGGCATATCCTGATTGCCGGTACGGTGTTCCTTTCCGATTTTGAAGTAAAGGCCGATGCCGACAACAACTGGGATCTGGCCTACGCGAACAAAACGATTGCCGAAAACCTTCTTGATATGGTGAAGGTGGATATTCCGACGACGTCGATTGCCGATGTAAGGAAAAACGGCAAGACAGGGGACGTCTATGAGGTCGAGGGAACGGTGACGGCCGGCTCGGAACAGCCGAACGCTTTTACCGACACTGTTTATATTCAGGATGCGACCGGAGGCATCAATATTTATCCGGTTGCGAACGGAAGCGGAATCAAGGTTGGGCAAAAGCTTCGCGTGGTCGGCCATGTGGACGAATATCAGGGCGACAAGGAACTCAAGATCGGCTCCGGCGTGGAAGGCTACGAGGTAATTGACACTTCCGTCAAACCGGCAACCCCGGCGCCGCTCAGCGTGGCGGATACCCTGAATTATTCTGCGAACGGCGGCCGACTGGTTCAGGTTACGGGAGCGGTATCCGGAGTGAAGTCCATGGGCGGAGTGATACAGGAATTCATGCTGTCCTCCGGCGGAAGCGGCATTCGCATTTTAATCAACGGATATATCAATCCGGATATCAATTTGAGCGGCGTGGTGAAAGAGGGCGCTTCCGTTAGTGTAATCGGTTTGGTTTACATGGATCCGGACGGCGTATGTTTGCGCGTACGCGACCGAAAGGAAATTGCGTCAGCCGTAAACCAAAGCGAGGCCAGCCACAGCAAAACGGACAGCAGCCCTGCAAAAACCGCTCCGGGAGCCGCAACGGTGACGACCGGACAGGAGAATGGCAGAACGGTTCAGACAATCAGCACAATGCCTGCGGGAGAGCCGGTCATTCTCGGGAATCGCTCCTCCGTAACCGTTACGGTGCCGGATGACGCGGCGGCCACGGTCATGAACGCAACGCCGCAGTCTCCGGCGGAGGTACGGATTGCCCCTCCGGCAGGCGATTTGCTTGCCCAGCTGAATAATCCGGCGGTGCAGTCGGTCAGCCTGAATATACGAATGCCTGCGGCAGTGGCCAACAATGCAAACAGCAACGCAACGGTGGTAATCCAGCTTCCGCAGGAGGTTTTGCTCACCGCCAGGAATGCCCGGAAGGATATCGCGTTCTCCGTGACCGATGCCCAAAGCGGCAAAGAACTTTACACCTGGAGCTTTTCGGGAGCGGCCGCCAGCCGTTCGGCCGTTCCGGTTTCAGCGATGAACCTTGCCGTTTCCGTTCAGCAGGCACGCGGGAATTCCGTGCCTGCCGCAGTGAGAAATGCTTCCGGCACTGGCTCCGGCGTCGTTATCGGATTTGCGAACAACGGTTTGCTTGCGGCGCCTGCCAGAGTGCGTGTTTATGTGGGAAATCAGCCGGGCGTCAAACCGAATTCAAACATGTACTTCTATTATTGCAACCCGGTTTCCGGCATGCTGGAAAATATGCAGCAGGGCGCCTGCGTCGTGGATGCGGACGGTTACGCAACGGTTACAATCGCCCACTGCTCGGATTATGTGCTGCTGCCGGAAAAAGCTAAAAATGTTTATCCGGTTACATCGGATACGACATTCCCGATCGGCGTTCCGGTGGGAAAATCCTATACCTTCTTTATGACGTCGGAGGACAGGGAGGAACCGAAATTTACGGTTGGAAACAGCGGGGCTTTCCGTGTTGCGGTGGTTCGCAAAAACAGAAATTATCTGGTAACCGTACAGGCGGTTGGGAGCGCAGGCAAAACTACTGCGCTTTACAGTACGCTTCCGGGCCATAAACCGGTTGTTATGTGCTACATAACAACGGTAAAATAATTTGGCCGCCTTAAACTAAAGTCTAAAAGAAAAACGGATATTTCCAAGCGACTGCTTCGGCATTAAACCAAAGGTTTGCTCCGGATGACGCAATGGATATCACCGAAACCCAGGCCTTTTAATGAGCTGCCCCACTGCTTGCGGCGGGGCAGCTCATTGTTGTATGTAGAGGCTTTTCCTGATGAAATACCCGCCGGTACTTCGTGTTACAGACTATTTGCAGGAGAGAGGGACATAAAGGCCTATATTTATCGAAAAAATTAATATTAAATCGACAAAATTAAAAATATTAATAAAATAGCCGTGAAAATCCAGACAAAATTTAAATAATATGTTGACATTTTGTGTATCTGTGATAAAATATAATCGAAAACGATAAATCGATGCGACAACGGTTTTAAATTTCTATAGAATAAAGGTTAAAATGGGGAATCTTTTTATTGAATTTGAAACTATTGAAGCATAATAAAATCGGAAAGGGAGTGTAAAATCGTCTTACCGAGCTTTTCTGTTTTAAGCAAAAGGAGAATTTATAGGTTTTCGATCAAAAAATCAGGAGGAATTATAATGAAAAGGATTATCTCGGCAATTTTAGCTACCGCATTGTTAGTCAGCACTTTTGCGGGGTGCCAGGCAAGCACATCCGCTTCCGGTTCAGGCACAGCCTCAAACGCAGGCGCGGCCGCAGCCTCAGCTGCTGCTCCCTCAGGAACAGTCCTCAATGTCGGCATGATGCCGTTTACCGTAAATGTACCGGCACAGTACGCTTATGAAAAAGGCTGGTTCAAGGACGCAGGCCTGAATGTTAAATTCGTTATGTTCCAGAACGGTACCCCGATGAACGAATCTCTCTCCGCCGGACAGCTTGATATCGGCGTTGCGGGAACCGCGGCGGTTTTCTCCATGGCAAACGACATCAGTACGCTGGTTTATGAATCCAATACAGCCGGCGGCATGGGGCTTTATGTAAGAAAAGACAGCCCGATTGCAAAGGTGAAAGGCCAGCTTGCGGACAACCCGGACGTCTTAGGCTCCAAGGATACAGTCAAGGGCATTAAAGTGCTCGGCTCGCTGGGAACCGTTTCTCAGTACGTAACCATTAACTATGCTCAGAAATTCGGCCTGAAAGAAACAGACATTCAGCAGGTTTCCATGGAATTTGCTCAGGCACTCCAGGCATTCAAGGCCGGCGAGGGCGACGCGATCTCTGTTCCTCCTCCGTTCTCCTTCCAGGCAGAAGCCGCAGGCGCAGTAAAGGCGATTTCGTTTGAACAGGCTTCCGGCATGAAGATGAAGGACGGTATCCTCGCACGCAAGAGCGTACTTAAGGACAGAAAAGCTGACGTCGTGAAATTTATCCAGGTTTATGAAAAAGCCTGCGCGGCTCTGGCAAAAGACAAGAACGAAAGACATACCTTCTCCATGAAGTTCTTTAAAGACAACGGTCTGGTATATACCGATAAGATGATGGACGATGAAATTGCCGTACGTGATTACATCACGCAGGAAGATTACAAGAAATCCGGCTATACTTTAGGTGACAGCTACATGCTGCTTGCAAACTTCTTCTCAGGTGCAGGAAAAATTGAAAAAGAGCTTCTCCCCAACGTACCTAAGAACTTTGATTCCTCCGTTATTGAGGAAGCGTTCGGCATTAAGATAAATACAGCAAAATAATTCGCAGTAATAAATGCTCAGGCTGTCGATAAAATCGCGCAACCGCAGAATTGCGGATGATTTTATTTGCCGCGTTTGCGCTTGCACGATTTCTCGACGCCCGACAGGTTTTCGATATTTCAAGAAACGAGGTGCAAAATGAAAAACAAGAAGAACGGAGCCAAATACCTGCTGCTGTCTGTGTTATCCGTATTAGTCGTAATATTCGTCTGGTATCTTGTCACAGATATATTAAAGATGTTCCCATCTTCTATTTTTCCAAGTCCGCTTAAGGTTGTAAGAACCTTCTTTATTAAACTGTACGACGTCAATCCGGACGGCGCTACCCTGCCGGAGCATATCGGAGCGAGCCTTCAGGTGGCCCTGCTGGGTTACTTCCTGGGCCTTCTCATTGGAATCCCGCTGGGCATTTTGATGGGGTGGAACGAGAAGATCGACATGTTTGTCCGCCCGCTGTTTGACCTGCTCAGACCGGTTCCGGGCATCGCATGGATTCCGCTCATGATCATCTTCCTCGGCATCGGCATTGCTTCTAAGGCGGCGGTTATTTTTCTTTCCGCTTTGATTCCATGCATCGTGAACGCTTATTCCGGCGTCAAGAGAACCAGAGCGGTTCATCTGTGGGTTGGCCAGACATTCGGTGCCTCCAATATGCAGCTGCTCTTCAAGATTGCGATTCCTACGGCACTGCCCATGGTTATGACAGCCTGCCGGGTTGCACTCGGCTCCGCATGGACGGCGCTGGTTGCCGCGGAACTGCTTGCTTCCACCAAGGGCCTCGGATTCCTGATTCAGCAGTGCAGAGGACTTTCCCGTCCGGACGTTATCATCGTCGGCATGATCTCCATCGGAGCGATCGGAGCATTGCTCGGACAGCTGATCACCGTAGTTGAAAAAATTGTGCTCAAAGGAGGAGAACAGTAATGAAAAAGAAGTTAAAATCAAAGAACGTAACCAAACTGATTGCCGGCGCCTCATCCATTCTGCTCTTCATCCTGCTCTGGCAATACGGCGCAGCCTGCACCGAGATTGGCAAGCTCCTACCTACCCCGGTTGTGGTCTTTCAGGATTTTATCAAGGACTGCTACTCCAATATCGGCCAGTACACACTAATCGGCCATATTTTCTGGAGCCTTGAACGCGTAATGATCGCCTACGCCGTGGCCAGCGTGTTCGGCGTTATTCTGGGAATGGGAATGGGCTGGAACCGGACAATCGAGGCGATTTTCCGCCCGATTTTCGAAGTGATCCGTCCAATCCCCCCAATCGCCTGGATTCCGCTTTCCATTCTGTGGTTCGGCATCGGCGAAATGACGAAGTTCTTCCTGATTTTTCTTGCCGCTTTTTCAAACGTCACCCAGAACGCCTATGCGGGCGCGAAAGCGGTTGACCCGGTTCTGGTTGGAGCCGCAAGAATGCTGGGAGCCAACAAACGTCAGCTGTTTACAAAAATCGTAATTCCCTTTTCTGTTCCATACATCTTTGCCGGTCTTCAGATTGCGCTTTCCAGCAGCTGGGCAACGGTTGTTGCGGCTGAGATGGTTCGTTCCTCCGAAGGTGTCGGCTGGCTGATCTTCGGCGGAATGCAGACGAATGACACAACGCAGATACTGGTCGGCATCCTTGCAATCGGTATCGTAGGATTTATCCTTGCCATTATTATGAGAGAAGCGGAGGCAAAGCTATGCGCGTGGAACAACAGGGGAATATAAAAGATAACATTATCATTAACTGTGAAAACGTCTCGAAAGAGTTTACAAACGAGCGGGGAACCCTTAAGGTAGTTGATAATTTTTCACTAAAAGTTAAGGAAAATGAGTTCCTCGTTCTTTTTGGGCCCGGCCAGTGCGGCAAGACTACTCTGCTGAACCTGATTGCGGGCCTTGAACCTGCTACTTCCGGAAAGATCACCGTAAATAACAAGGAAGTGAATAAGCCCGACCCCGAACGCGGTGTCGTCTACCAGACCACCGCCCTGTTCCCCTGGCTTACCGTTAAGGGAAACGTTGAATTCGGGCCGAAGGCAAGAGGAATTCCAAAAGCGGAGAGAGAAAAAAGAACAGCTCACTATATTAAATTAGTCGGGCTGGAAGGATTTGAAAATACGTATCCGGTGAAGCTTTCCGGCGGTATGCAGCAGCGTGTCGGCATCGCGAGGGCGTACTGCAACGAACCTGTGGTTATGCTGATGGACGAGCCTTTCGGCCATCTGGACGCCCAGACAAGATACTTGATGCAGGAAGAGCTTGTGCGAATTTGGGAATCAGAAAAAAGGACTGCCATTTTCGTTACCAACAACATCGAAGAGGCCCTGTATCTGGCCGACCGTATCGTTGTGCTCACAAACTGCCCTGCAAGCGTAAAGTGTGAATACAATATCTCAATGAAACGTCCGAGAGACTATGTGGATCCCGAATTCCTGAAGCTGAGGGAAGAGATCACAAGCATCGTGGACAAGACACTTTAAACGAAAGGGGGAGTTCAAGTGGCTGAAGATCAAATTAAAGTAAAAGCAGACCATATTACAAAGGCATTTGGCGATTTGCTTGTTCTGGACGATATCTCCTTTGAAGTAAAAAAGGGAGAGTTCCTGTGCATCGTCGGGCCGACCGGCTGCGGCAAAACGACCTTTCTCAACAGCCTGACCAAGCTCAACGAGCTTACCGCGGGCGAGATTTATATCGACGGCGAGCCGGTAAACCTGAAGAAGCATAATATCGCCTACATTTTTCAGGAATATTCCACGATGCCGTGGCTGAATGTGGAACAGAACGTCCGGTTCGGCCTGAACATCAAAAAGGTGCCGGAGGAAGATCAGAAAAGACGCGCGGAAGAGGTTATGGAAATTGTCGGTTTGACAAAATTCCGCGACTATTACCCGAACCAGCTCTCCGCCAGCATGCTGCAGAGAGTGGTTATCGCAAGAGCGTTTGCAGTGCACCCGGAACTGCTGCTGATGGACGAGCCTTACGGCCAGCTTGATATCGAACTTCGCTTTAAGCTGGAGGACGAGCTGATCAAGCTCTGGCAGAAGGAAAAAACGACCATTATCTTTATTACGCACAATATTGAGGAAGCAGTCTATATGGCTGAGCGCTGTCTGATCCTTTCCAATAAACCGACCCATATCAAAGAAGAAACCGACATTGACCTTCCAAGGCCGAGAAATGTTGCCAGCCCCGATTTCATCGCGAAGCGGCAGTATATCACCGATCAGATCAAGTGGTGGTAAAATAAAATGCCGTTTGCCGAACAGGATGGAAAAAGTTATATGCATTTACTTCCATAACACCCCAAATACTCTTTACGTTTCAATACAAAATTAGTATAATTACGATATGAAATAAAACAAAGCGAGGCAGAACCATGGAGCAGGGGATTGTTGAAAGCAGAAAAGATTTAAAAAGGAATAAGATCATCAGTACGGTCCGCTACAATCAAATGATCTCAAGGCATGAGGTCAAGAAGAGGACCGGCTACAGTATGACAACCGTTTTAAATACCATCAATGATTTAATTGACAAAAAACTGCTCGTGGAAGAAGACTGCGATTCTGTTCGGGTGGGCCGCAGGCCCACATGGCTGCATATCTGTCCGGATGGGCAGTATTTCATCGGCGTGGAGTTCAATGCAGACAGTCTCAACTGCGTGGTGGTAGACTTCTCTTTTCAGCTGATTTTTTCTGTGGACGACAAAATCCATTCCACGGATACCGTAGATACTATTCTTGAAAAGATCGAAGCCGTGATCCGTCGCGCACTGGACTTTGTCGGGGAGGAAAAGTCCAAGGTCCTGGGGATTGGCCTGGGACTGCCGGGCTACGTGAACAAAGAAAAGGGGCTCAGCATTGAATACGCCTACATCAACGGATGGAAGAACATACCCATCAAGCAGATTATAGAAAAGAAATTCGGTTACAAGGTAATTATTGAAAATAATATTAATACGATGACCATCGCATACCGTTGGATGGAATATGGAGAAAAGGCGGACGACTTTGTCCTGCTTTCCATGAAGTACGGCCTCAGAATGGGTATGATCATCGGGAACAAGCTGTATTCCGGCAACAACGGCACTGCGGGTGAAATCGGGCATGTACGGCTGGTAAACAGCTACCGCTACTGCTCCTGCGGCAGAAAAGGCTGTCTGGATACGGAGGCTTCCTTTAAGGCGATTAAGACCAAAATTATCGAGCGGATGAGGTGCGGATATTTTTCCGATATCAAAGCGATGGTGGACGGCGACATGGACCGCTTTTCCATGAGCATGTTTGTGGAATCCGCTTTGCAGGGCAAACCGGATTCTGTGGATTTGATGAAGGAAACGGCAACCTATTTGGGCGAAGGCCTTGCAATGGCATTGGCGGCAATTAACCCCAGACAGGTTATTATTGCGAGCAAAAGCGGCATGGGCGGAGCATTCTTTTCCGATATGGTCTATGATGTGATTAAAGAAAGCGTAACTCCCGCGCTCATCGAGAATTTCAGCGTCAAATGTGTAAAGGCGCAGGATAATATCGGCGCGGTGGGAGCTGCCATGATGATGATGGAAGACGAGTATCAGGTGGCTCAGGAAGAGGTTTAAGGGAATACAGAGGAAATGCCCTTTGATTGATTTAATTATATCGAAATCGATAAATTGTTAGAGGAGAAGAATCATGAAATTAAAGTCCGTACTGCCGCTGCTTCTGCTTTCGGTGATCTGGGGCGTCTACTATGTCGCCACGCAAAGAGCGGTCAGAATTCTGTCGGTTTTTTCGGTAGGCATTGCAGTTCGTTTTATCACAATGATCGTTCTGGCTGTCATCATGCTGGCCGGCGGAAAGTTTATGGACCTGTTCCACACAAAGGGCGTGACCAAAAGGCTGCTTCTCATCGGCGTCTTCGGTTACCTTCTGGATTTGACCGGCTTTATCGGCCTTTCGCTTTCCCCTGCGGGCAGCGGTACCGCGCTGCTGAAATGCGATATCCTGTTTGTAAACATCATCTCGGTGTTGATTTATAAGTACCGGTTCACCCGTGCGGACTGGGCCTGCTCTCTGGTCATGCTTTTCGGTGTATTTCTGGTGATGGGAATCAATCTTACCAGTTTTAATCTGGGGAGCGCGGGCAATATTTTCTTTATCCTCAGCGCACTGTTTGTTTCCATTAACGCTTTTCTCATCAAAAGCGTGCAGACCAGCAAGGTAAACCCGGTAAGCGACTATGTGGTTGCGTTCTACAACAATTTTATCACGATGGCGCTTTTCACGCTGTCCGCGCTGTTCACCGGCGACTTCCGGCAGTTTGTAAAAATCAACAATATGTTTATCGTTATCGTATTGCTGATCTGCGCAGCCGGGCAGTCCCTGATCTATATCGTTTATTATTACAACCTCAGACGGTTCCCCGTGTGGATTGTAAAGGTGTTTTTACTGCTGATGCCGGTTGTGGCGGCGCTGGTTTCCTATATGGCATTCGGTGAAAGACTGGTGCCAATGCAATATGCCGGCATGGCTGTGGTTCTGCTTGGAGCTTTGGGAATCCTTCTGGAACAGAAGAAGAAAAGCCAGCTGCAGCAAAATACCGTGCAAGAAGGAGAAATGTAAAAATGAAAGAGAAATTCAGCTTTTATATGCCGGTAAATATCCAGTTTGAAAACGGCATAACCCGAAAATTAAGCGAACACGTCAAGGGTAACAACGTCCTTCTGATCTGTGACCCGTTCCTCTATAAGTCCGGCGTTGCGAAATCGCTCGGCGACTGTATGACGGGCAAGAACGTTGCGTATTTCAGCGAAGTAGAACCCAATCCATCCTGCGAAAGCGTGGACAAGGCGGCGGAGACGGCCCGCGGGATTCAGGCGGACTGTGTAATCGGTCTGGGCGGCGGAAGCGCAATGGATGTTTCCAAGATCGTTTCCTGCCTTGTGACCAATCCAGGCAGCATTTACGATTACTACGCAGGCGGCAGCCGCGTGCTTGAGCCGCGTAAAGCGCAGCTCATCCTCATTCCAACCACGGCGGGAACCGGAAGCGAAGTAACCAACGTCGGCGTGTTTACCAATAAAAAGGCCGGCGTAAAAATGCCGATGGTCAACAACCAGTTCTGGGCGGACTGCGCGATGATCGACCCGGAGCTCACCTACACCCTTCCGCCGGCGGTTACGGCCTCCACCGGAATGGACGCGTTCTGCCACGCAATTGAAGCTTACTGGAACAAGGAATCCCAGCCCCTGTGCGATATGCTTTCGCTGGGCGCGCTGGAACTGGTTCTGAAAAATATCAAAACAGCTTATGATACACCGTCCGACAAGGAAGCGCGCGCTTCAATGATTTTGGCAAGCCTGACCGCGGGGGTCTCGTTCAGCCAGACAAGAACCACCGGAATCCATGCGCTGAGCTTCCCGCTTACCACAGAATTCGGCGCAAACCACGGAACCGCCTGCTCCATTACACTGCCTGCGTTTATACGCCTCTGCTACAAACAGGCGAAAGAAAAGATGGATAAGCTGATGCACTATCTCGGCTATTCGGAAATCAACGAATTTGCGGACGCCGTGGAGCATCTGATGGAAAGCATGAGTATGCCGGTACGCCTGAATCAGATCGGCGTGAAGGAGTCCGATATCCCGCATATTGCCCAGGTAGGCCTGAATGCGGCAATCATTCATCTGACGCCTGCGGAAATGAATCAGGAAACCGTGTGCAGCCTGCTGTCCTCCATTCTGTGAGCCTTGCGGCAGTGAATGAAAGGAGCCACAATCATGAATAACAAAATACAGATGCTTCAGGAAAAAGCAAATGAAGTCCGGAAGCTTACCATACAGGAAATCGGAGAGCTCGGCGTAGGACATATCGGCGGATGCCTCTCCATCTGCGAAGTGCTTTCCGCCCTTTATTTCGACGTGATGAATATCGACGTCAATGACCCCAAAATGGAGAACCGCGACCGTTTTGTACTCTCTAAAGGCCACGGCGGACCGGCGCTTTACGCGGCTCTGGCAATAAAGGGTTTTATAGACAAGAGTGAACTGGCAACGCTGAACCGCCCGAATACCCATTTGCCGAGCCACTGCGACCGCAACATGACGAACGGGATTGATATGACCACCGGTTCGCTGGGTCAGGGCTTTTCCGCGGCGGTCGGTATGGCTGCGGCGGCGCACATGGACCACAAAGACCTGTTTGTCTACACGGTCATCGGAGACGGTGAAAGCCAGGAAGGGCAGATCTGGGAAGCGGCGATGTTTGCCGCAGGCAAGCGGCTGGACAACTTGATCGCCTTTACCGATTACAATAAAATGCAGATCGACGGCACGATTGAAAGCGTAAACGGGCTGTATCCGCTGGATAAAAAGTGGGAAGCGTTCGGGTGGCATGTCCAGTCTGTGGACGGACACAACATACAGGAAATCCTGAACGCCATTGACAACGCGAAGAAGATTCCGGGCAGACCTTCCATGATTCTGCTCAACACAATCAAGGGCAAGGGCGCTTATTTCTGCGAAAATATGGTCAAATCCCACAATATGCAGATTACGCCGGAAATGTGGAAAAAAGCGGTCGATTTACTGGATCAGGAGGGTGCATAACATGGAACTGGAAAACAGATGGCTGCGTGAAACCTATGTCGACCTGCTGATGGAATATGCGGAAAAAGACGAGCGGCTGGTTCTTGTGGAAGCGGATTTGATGCTTGCGGCCGGAACGAAGCGCTTTGCGGAAAAATATCCCGAAAGGGCCATTGACGTCGGCGTCGCGGAAGCGAATATGATCGGCGTGGCCTCTGGGATGGCGGCAATGGGCAAAATCCCGTTTACACATACCTTTACCCCGTTTTCAACGCGCCGCGTCTGCGATCAGGTCACTTTATCGGTCGCATACGCAAAGCTGAACGTAAAAATAATGGGAAGCGACCCGGGCGTGACCGCGGAACTGAACGGCGGCACCCATATGAGCATGGAGGACGTCGCCATCATGCGCAATATTCCGGGTATGACGGTATTTGAACCGACGGACAGCGCCCAGCTCAGAAAAGCGTTCCCGCAGGTCATGTATCATGACGGCCCGGTCTATATCCGGCTGCTCCGCAGGAACGCGGCCAAAATTTTTGACGAGGACTGCGAATTCCAGCTCGGCAAGGGCATCGTCCTGAAAAAGGGTAAGGACGTCACCGTCGTTGCCTCCGGCATCATGACCGCCGAGGCGGTTGAAGCCGGCAGGCTGCTTGCTGAAAAGGGAATCGACGCGGAGATCATCAATATCCATACCGTAAAGCCTCTGGATACCGAATTGCTTCTGGAAAGCGCCCGCAAGACCGGCGCGGTTGTCACGGCGGAAAACCATACCGTGATCAACGGGCTGGGCAGCGCGGTTTCGGACTGCCTGAGCGAAAATTATCCGGTGCCGGTGCTCAAGGTCGGCGTAAAAGACCATTTCGGCGAAGTGGGCCTGACCGATTTTCTGATGGAAAAGTACGGACTGAAAGCACGGTATATCGTGGAAGCAGCCGAAAAAGCGGTTGCCATGAAAAACAGGGGGTAATGGGGAATGGATCGATTTGCTGATTTTCAGGGCAAGGCGGAAATCCTGCGGAACATTCTGCGGGACAAAGGCGCAGACGCCCTAACACTGAGCAATCAGAATGATTTCTGCTGGCTGACCGGGGGACGCGGCTTTATCGGCACGGCTTCCACAGGTGCCTGCGGAACGGTTGTCATTACAAAAGACAGGGCTTATCTGGTGGCGGAAAATATTGAAGCCGCCCGCCTTTATCAGGAACAGCTCGGGGGAAACCCGTTTGTTACGGTAAGGGAATTTCCCTGGCAGGAACCGGGTGAAAGGGCAAAAATCCTGAACCAAATCTGCGGCGGCGGGAAAACGCTGGACGCCGGGGACATCAGTGAGGAACTGTTCAATGCCCGCACAAAGATGAGCGCTTATGATATCGAACGGTACCGGGATATCTGCCGGACCGCCGCGAACGATCTGGAAGAGGTCTGCCGCACGCTGAAGGCCGGTATCACGGAATATGAACTGGCCGGAAGGCTCGCGCAGAAATTCTGGGCGCATGATCTGGAACCGATCACCCTGCTTATCGGATTTGACGAGAGGGCGCTGAAATTCAGGCACCCCGTTCCCGCAGGAGCAGCCCTGAAAAATTACGCGCTGGTTGCCGTCTGCGCCCGCAGGGCTGGTTTAATTGCCTCCGCAACCAGACTGGTTGCCCTGAAGGATCCGGGCAGTGAAATGATGGAACGCCAGAAGGTTTCCGGCTATGTGGATTCCGTCCTCGCCGCTAATACCATGGCGGGGCGTACAGTGGGAAGCGTGTTCGGTTCCGGACTTGCGGCGTATGCGGAAAAAGGATACCCGGATGAATGGAAGCTGCACCATCAGGGCGGCCTGACCGGCTATGTGGCCAGGGAGCTGAAAGGCACAAGCGGCAGCACACATATAATACGAGAAAACGAAGTGTACGCGTGGAATCCCTCCGTACAGGGGACAAAATCGGAAAACACCCTTCTCATTACGAAGGGCGGTTTTGAAAATCTGACGCACACAGGCAATTATCCGTATCTTACTTATGAAATAGACGGCAGGAAAATCGAAACGGAAGATATTCTCGTTTTGGGCTAGGAGGAGAAAGCATTGAAAAGAATCATTATCGGTTCGGATAAATCGGGATTTTCCCTAAAGGAAGCAATCAAAGCACATCTCTGTGAACAGGGCTATGAGGTCGTGGACTGCGGTACGCAGAGCCTTGAAAACGGCATGACTTTTTATGAGGTTGCCCCCATTGCGGCCAAGAGAGTGCAGGACGGCGAATTTGAGCGCGGAATCCTGATCTGCGGCACCGGCATGGGAATGTCTATTGTGGCCAACAAGTTCAAGGGCGTTTACGCGGCGGCCTGTGAAAGTACCTACGCGGCGGAAAAATGCCGCGCGATCAACGACGCGAACATCCTGACCATGGGCGGCTGGGTGATCGGCGAAGTCCTTGGCTGCGCGATGGCGGACACCTTCCTGAACACGGAATTTACGCAGAACCTGGAGGAGTGGCGCCAGAAGTTCCTAAGGGGAGCACGCGACCAGGTGAAAAATATTGAAGAGGAAATTTACAAATAAACGGAGGGAAAAAAGATGAAATACTTTTTAGACAGCGCAAAGCTGGACGAGATTCAATACGCCTATGAGAATTACGGGATCGACGGCGTAACCACCAACCCGAAGCACATCAAACTGAGCGGCAAGCCCTTTATGCAGGTCGTAAAGGATGTTGCGGCGTGGATTAAGCAGAACGGACTGGAAGGCGTGGACAAATTCCCGGTGTCGTTTGAGATCAACCCGCATCTGGAGAAAGCGGAGGAGATGATTGCCGCGGCAAAGGAAGTTTCCTCTTATTCCCCGAACTACGTTATCAAAATCCCCTGCACCGAGCAGGGACTCATCGCCGCAAGAAAGCTGGAGGGCATGGGCATCCGTACCAACGTAACGCTGGTGTTCTCTCCGTCCCAGGCTATCCCGGTAGCAAAGCTCGGCGCGAAATTCGTTTCCCCCTTTGTGGGCTGGAAGGAAAACAGCGGAGACGACGCGTTCGGCTATATCGAGAATATTGTTAAAATTTATAAGACCTTTGATTATAAGACCGAAATCATCGTGGCAGCCGTCCGCAATGGCAAACAGATCGGCGATTACGCCGCCATCGGCGCGGATATCGTAACCTGCGGACTTGACGTTTACAAGGCAAGCTTTGAGCATCCGTTCACCACCTACGGCATCGGTGTATTCCGTGACGCATGGGACAACACGGCAAAGTCCTGACGGACCGGAAAGGAGAAATAAAATATGAAGAATGTTAAAGTTGGCGTCGTATGTCTGACCCGTACTACCTACGATTACAAAACGGCGCAGGAAATCTACAACAAAACCATGGAAGACCTCAAAAAAATCACGAACGTGGATTGGGTATTCGAGGAAAAGGCAGTCATTGAGATCGAGGACGCCGAAGCCGCTTCCCAGAAGATGCTGCAGAACAACGTGGACGGTCTTGTTATCATCAGCGGTACCTTCCACCTTGGCCATCTGGCACTAATCTTCACCAAATACATCAAAAAGCCGGTTCTTCTCTGGGCGTTCGACGAGCTTCCGTACGATGGCGGCAAAATCCGTCTCAACTCCGTATGCGGCCTGAACCTGAACGCTTCCAACCTTTATAAGTCGGGCAACGACAATTACACCTGCACCATCGGCGGCACCATCGATATGACATGGCTCTCCGCGCTGCGCGTAAAGGCCGCGATTGAAAACGCGAGAATCGGTCTTGTTGGCTACCGTGCACACGGCTTCTTCAACGTAGGAACCGACGACCTGGATGTATACCGCAAAACCGGCATCCTGATCGACCATTATGAAATCTCCGATATGTTCTCCCAGCCGGTCAGCGAGGATGAAATGAGAAAAGAGCAGGCAGAAATTCTCGGCCTCTTCAACTGCGGCGGAATCACAAACAAGCAGGTGGAAAGCGTTGCACGCCTGTGCGTAAGCGCCACCAAGTTTATGGAGAAGTATCACTTAAGCGCCGCGGCGATCCGCTGCTGGCCTGAATTTGCCGCAAATTACGGCGTCTCGCCGTGCGCGGCCATGTCCATCCTGCAGTCCCGCGGAATCATTCTGGGCTGCGAAGGCGACGTTGAGGGAACGCTTTCCATGCTGGCCACCAGCGCAATGGGCGCGGAAACACCGTATATGGCCGACTTCTCCCAGGTGGACTTCAAAGAGGATTACGGCCTGATGTGGCACTGCGGCGTAGCCCCGCTCAATCTGTGGGACGGCAAGTGTGACCGCACGCTGGATACCTACTTTGCGGGCGGCAAGGGTGTTACCGCTGGTTTCGTTATGAAGAGCGGCCATGTGAACATGATGCGCATCGACACCGCGCGCGGCAAGACAAGGCTGTTTATCGCGGCCGGAGAAGCCACCCATATGGAGAAGCAGCTTTGCGGCACCTACGCCAAGGTGAAGTTTGAGCAGCCGGTTTCCGAGGTGCTCGACAAAATCGTGTATACGGGCGTTGCGCACCACGTCGCAATGGTATACGGCGAATACAGGGAAGTCATGAAAGCGTTCGCTAAAATGATGGACTATGAGATTATAGAATAACCGGAGGCAGAGAGATGAGTGAATTTAAAGGCAAACTGCACGAAACTGCGGTAAAATTCCCGAATACGGATGTCTGGATGGACTCCTGCGGCGAGGAAGAGCTGAATTACGGTCTGGAGCGCGGAATCGTAGGCGCTACAAGCAACCCGATTATTGTCGGCGCGGTCATCAAAGAGGAGCTTCCGCTGTGGGAGAAAAGGATTAAAGAGAATCTTGCAAAAACCCCCGACGCAACGGAAGACGAAATTGCGTGGGAGCTGATTTATGAAGCGGGCCGCGAGCGTTCCAAAAAGCTCCTTCCGGTATTTGAGCAGTTCAAGGGCAAAAAAGGCAGACTCTCCATTCAGGTAAACGCCAAGTATTACCGTAACACGGAAAAGATGGTGGAGCAGGCCGTATATCTTAATTCTCTCGGCGCGAACATGCAGGTCAAGATTCCCGCGTCCGCGGCCGGCATCAAAGCCATGGAAGAGGCAACCTACCGCGGCGTAAGCATCAACGCAACGGTTTCCTTTACCGTAGCCCAGGCTGTTGCTGTGGCAGAAGCGGTGGAGCGCGGCCTTGCACGCAGAAAGAAAGAGAATCTTCCCACCGAGCAGATGTCTCCTGTCTGCACAATCATGATCGGCAGAACGGATGACTGGATGAAAGACGTTGTCAAGAACGAGAATCTTGTTCTTGACCCGGAATGCCTCGAATGGGCCGGCGTAGCCGTCATCAAGGAAGCCTACCGCATTTACAAAGAGCGCGGCTATACAACGCGGCTTCTGTCCGCCGCAAACCGCAACCATTACCACTGGTCGCAGCTTATCGGGGGCGATCTCTGCATGACAATCAATTACGCGTGGCATAAAAAGATCAATGCCTGCGACGTCCAAGTCAAGAGCCGTATCGACGAGCCAGTAAAGGCGGAGTACATGGCCGAGCTGAACAAACTGGCCGAATTCCACAAATCGTTTGATGAAAACGGGATGAAGCCGGAAGAGTTCGAAAAGTACGGCGGCTTCCGCAATACGCTTTCCACGTTCCTTGCGGGGTATGATGATCTTGTCAAGCTTGTGAGAGGTTATATGGTCTAATCGTTCGGAACGCATGATGAGCGCAATTCAGGATAAATTTTTCTATCCGCTTTCTTATATTGGAATGTGTAGATACCCGGTTCCCGCCGGGTTTCAATAAAGAAGGATTTCGTTAAGCTGCAAACCGAAGGCAGACGAGCCTTAAGCAATTTAGAACGACATAAAATAAAAAAGCCGGGGATTCCGGCTTCCTCTGATCGGGGAAGCGCAGAGATCCTCGGCTTTTTCTAATTTGCTTTAACAGGCGGCAAGGCGGGTGCCGAAGCGGTAAAATCACAGTTTCTTTCAGGAATCCTGCAGATCGGAAAGATCGTACGGCGTACGCTGATACACATAATAATTAAGCCAGTTGGAAAAGAGAAGGGAGGCATGCCCCCGCCAGTGAAAAGACGGCGCTTTGTCCGGGTTGTCGTCCTTAAAATAATTTTCGGGGATATTGACCGGAATCCCTTTTTTCAAGTCGCGGAAGTATTCTTTAGACAGGGTAGACCGGTCGTATTCGCAATGGCCGGTAACAAAAACCTGCCTTCCGTTGCGGCTTGCCGCCAGATATACGCCTGCCCGCTTGGACACCGCCAGCACGTCCAGCCCCGATACTTTGTCGATATCTTTTTTCCGTACCTCGGTATAACGGGAATGGGGAGCCCAAAAATAATCATCGAACCCGCGAATGAGCGGGTGCGCGGGATAAAGGATGCGGTGTTCATATACGCCAAAAAGCTTTTCGGGAAGATTATATTTGGGAATTCCGTAATGATGGTAAAGGGCGGCCTGAGCTCCCCAGCAGATATGAAGCGCGGAGTAGACGTTCTGCCGGGACCAGTCCATCACCTTGCACAGCTCCTGCCAGTAATCCACCTGCTCAAATTTCAGCTTTTCCACCGGGGCCCCGGTGATGATCATCCCGTCGTACCGGTTGTTTTTTACTTCATTAAAGTTTTTATAATATTTTAGAAGATATTCCAAAGGGGTGTTTTTTGCAACATGACTTGCCATACGGAGGAATTCCACTTCCAACTGCAGCGGCGAATTGCTGAGGAGCCGCAGCAGCTGGATTTCCGTGTCTGTTTTCACAGGCATCAGATTTAAGACCAAAACCTGCAGCGGACGGATATCCTGATGGATTGCCCGGTTTGCGTCCATGATAAAAATATTCTCTTTCTCCAGTTCTTCAGCCGCCGGAAGTCCTTCCGGTACAGTAATCGGCATGATGGTACACCCCCGTTCAATCTATTTAAAAAGTGAGGAGCAACTTTCTTGCTCCTCACAGACTGACGGCAAAGCCGTGTAAATTGGAAGAACGGATTTCTGCGTTGAATTGCATGATCTGCCGCAGTCTGAAGGCTTTTCATGACATGAAGCTGTATTTGCGTGTTTGCCTTAAATCGCTTTGTCAATCGCCTGACCGAGATCCCAGATCAGATCGTCCGGGTCCTCAAGACCGATGGAAAGACGGATGGTGTCCGGCCCGAAGCCTGCCGCGCGCTGCTCATCCGGATTGAGCTGCTGATGCGTGGTAGTGGAGGGATGGATGACGAGCGACTTTGCGTCAGCCACATTTGCAAGCTGCGAGAAGATTTCAAGACTGTCAATGAGCTTGCGCGCCTCTTCCACGCCGCCCTTTACAGAGAATGTAAAGATGGAGCCGGAGCCCTTCGGAAAATACTTCTTTGCAAGGCTGTAATATTTATTGGATTCCAGACCCGGATAGTTGACTTCCGTGACCTTCGGGTTATTCTTAAGGAATTCCACGACCTTTTCCGTGTTGGAAACATGCTTTGCAACACGCAGGGAAAGGGATTCCAGGCTCTGGATGAACAGCCATGCGTTAAATGCGGAAAGCGTTGCGCCCGTGTCGCGCAGGAGCTGTGCACGAATCTTCGTGACAAACGCCGCGGCGCCGAGGTCCGCATACTTAATTCCGTGGTAGCTCTTGTCCGGCTCGGTAAATCCGGGGAATTTTCCGCTCGTCCAGTCGAAGTTGCCGCCGTCCACGATCACGCCGCCGATGGATGTGCCGTGGCCGCCGATGAACTTTGTAGCGGAATGAACCACAACGTTTGCGCCGTGTTCAAACGGGCGGAACAGGTAGGGGGTAGCGAAAGTGTTGTCGACGATCACCGGAATCTTGTATTTCTTTGCGATTTCGCCCACCGCGTCAAAGTCGATCACATTAATTCCCGGGTTGCCGAGGGTTTCGTAATAGAGCGCCTTTGTTTTCGGGGTGATCGCTTTTTCAAAATTGCTTGCGTCATCCGGGTCAACAAATACGGTGCTGACTCCGTATCTGGGAAGGGTGTGCGCGAACAGATTGTAGGTGCCGCCGTACAGTGTGCTGGCGGAAACAATTTCGTCTCCCGCGCCGGCAATGTTCAGAATGGCGTATGTAATCGCCGCCGCTCCGGAAGCTACGGAAAGCGCTGCGGAACCGCCTTCCAGCGCCGCGATGCGCTGTTCAAAAACGTCGTTGGTCGGGTTGGTCAGGCGGGAATAGATGTAGCCTGGAACAGTTAGCCCAAAACGTCCCTCCGCTTCTGCGGTGTCCTTGAATACATAGGAAGTGGTCTGGTAAATCGGCACTGCCCGGGAGCCTGTTGTGGGGTCAGGGGTTTGCCCCGCCTGTACCTGTAATGTGTCAAAACCGAATTTTCTTTCGCTCATTGTAAATCAACCTTTCTGATAATAAATTTTATAGATTTTTTGATAAGAATATAAAAAAGCTGTCAGGCTTTATGACCTGACAGCTTCGGCGCCTATGCAGTTGTGCACGTTGGCACAGATTACGGCAGAAGTGTTCGGTCATGTTTTATTTTAGGCATGGCGCAGCACATGATGCACATCGTGCACATCATGTTATCCATTCTGCTGTTGTTCGAAACCTGTGTTTTCATGACCGAAGCTTCCTTTCTATTTTATAGTAATTATATATGTTTTATGTAAATATAATATGCTTTCCTTTTGTATTTGTCAAGGGGTTTTTGAAATATTTATTAGAAGATGCAAATGTGGCCCGCCGCGCCGGGGAATTCCGCGCGAAAGCAGGAACATCACCTTCCCGACAGGACGACGGTGTTAAAATCCTCCCAAAATCAGAAAGATTGCCGGCGGCGGTGCCAAGCCTTTTTACTCAACTTCATTTTCTACCCTCAATTACAACATCATCGGGCTTTACGGAATCACCGTAAGCCGGTTAGTAAGATGTGCTGCCGCCGGGCTGTACGGGCGTGAATTTCATATGGTTGATATTGATGATGCGGGTTGCGTTGTTCAGCCGCATCAGCAGCCCGATGATAATACCCCAGGAGAGGTAAATCCGCGTTTTAAAGCAGATGGGGTAGTGTTCCGCCAGCTTCAGGCCGATTCCCCAGTGCTCCAGGTCTTTCGTGTTCCGGACGCCCCATTTCATCGGTGCCCCCTGAATACCGGACTTTTGAACCATCCGGCTTGCCAGACGGATACCGGCCGGCGAAAACGAATCGAATACAATTTCCGCACCCGGAAAACGCCTGCCGAGGACGGAGAAGAACCCGCGTACTTTTTTCTCGTCAAAATACATCAGTACGCCGCCCACCAGAAACAGGATACCGTCCTCCGGAGTTTCAATGTCGTTTAAAAAACTTTCGTCAAACATGGATTTTGGGATGCTGTTCGATTTCCGGCTGTCCGGGATCAGTTCGCTGCGCAGGCGGATGACCTGCGGCATATCAAGGTCATACCACCGGATTTTGCCGTTGTCCACACGGGAAAAGGTTGTGTCCAGACCGGCGCCGATATTCACAATCGTGGCGCACGGATGCTGCTGGATAAAATCGCGGACGATGGAATCAAATTCGCGGGCGCGGATGGCGAGGGTAAGAATCTGGAACCGCCGTATCTGCGAGCGGAACCTTGTAAAATCATAATCGATCCGGCCGACCAGTTCGGCGGCTTTACGGTCCTTCAAAACCGTGTCCTTCATTTTGGATTCTTCCGCACGCCCCCACAGCGGAAGCAGGAGGGTTTCGTTTACATTCCTTAAATCGATTTTTATCTTCGCG
>DATAML010000109.1:0-15145 GCA_036260545.1 Caproiciproducens sp. | reverse complement strand
CAGGCCCAAATCGGCAATCCTTTGGAAGAATTCCGCCGGATAAATATCCCTGTATTTTGCATAGTCGGCGGACACCCTGCCCCAGTCGTAACATTTTCCATGATCGATATTCTTATTTACCGGCATTGTCTTCCCACCTTATCTATTTGAAATTTATAGATGCACCTCTTTACGAATTTTGCGATGCTCCTCCATAATTCCAAAAAAATTTATTTCCAATGCGACGGACGCGTAAGGGCTTCCGGCAGCTTTGTAGCGGGATCGCCCCTTGCCGTATTAATCTGGAACTGGGATAAAAAAAGGCTCCCGGAAAGATCGGCTCCCCTCAAATCCGCATCGCGCAAATCGGCGCCGATAAAATCTGCCCCGAACAAATCCATGCCCTGCAAATTCGCGGCAATCAGGCAGGCGCCGTGCAAGTCCATACACCGGAGGTCTTTCTTCCTTAAATCCTTTCCGAAAAAGTCTGCCAGTGCGTTCCGTTTGTTCTCTCTCTGACCCAGTATTTTTCCTGCGCGGCCGATTCTTGCGCGCACAGAGGCGCTTGCTTCCCGCAACAGGGCGATGGCTTCTGTTCCCAGTTGGGGAAGATCAAAGCTTAACAGTTCTTCCGGAGAAAGCTCTGTAATGTGTTCCGTTCCCCGGAATGTCTTCCGGAGCTCTTCTTTCAGCGGCTGTTCCGGTTCGTAGGAGATTGCCTCGCTGAGATACCAGCACAGCTCGTATAAATGCCGCAGGATAAGGAAAGCACGGAACATCATGCCGGCGGAAGCGGGCTGAGAGCGCCAGCTTTCTCCGGCGAAGGTAACCTGTGAAACCTGCTGCCCCGCGCCAAAGCATTCATAGGCGGCACACCCTTTCAGCCCAAGCTCCCCGAGTTTTTCGTGAACCGAGCATCGGAATCCGGCGTCCAGCTTCAGACACGGGGTACCCGCGCTTTTATCCTGCGGAAAGCCGTCCTGTTTTGAATAGTACAGCGCCACGCAGCAAAGGCCGAAGCATCGCTCACATTGAGGCTTCAGCCGTTCCCGGTTTGACTGTATAAAAGCTCTGTCATCCGCCTGAATCATTCAGTCTGTCTCCTGTATTTTTATTATGTAAATTCCAGTTAAATTGTAATCAATTTTTCATCCTGCTTTAGAATCTCCGTAAGGCCCTCGCCCCAATATTTCACTTCGATTCCCAGTTCCGTAAGTTTATCCGTAACATTCAGCTGATCCGCACAGGCTTTACACGCAGAAAAGACAACCCCGGCGTGTATGGCAAGCCGGATTTTCTCCCGTATCATCTCGTTTTCCGCGGCGAGCTTGGCCGTGGGGCCCCAGAGAATCACGGTAACCTCCTTCCACCAGTAGTTCAGCACGCTGTTTTGTGCATACATCAGTACCATTTTTTCCGCGGTAACTACGTTATCGTTCGTCCACAGGATATACAGCTTATCCGGTTCTGTCATGTCAAATCCTCCGTCTTTTAATTGATATTATATATCATACCACTATTTTCGGCAAAGACAATGCCGTACTGCATGATTGACACAAGCTAAAAACAAACGCCCGCAGCAGTTTTCAGGCTGATGCGGGCATTTCACCCCGGCAGCAACAAATCTGCCGGGCTTTATTCTGTTTTATTTACGGCTCAGATAAGGAGAAACAGGGCATACCCAGGCTTCCTGATCGGTATGGAGAAGCTTGTGGGAAACATGGGACAGCGGTTTCTCGAAATAGTCTTCATAGGCTTTCTGCACAGAAGGGTTTTCGTGGGAGAACCGCAGGGCGTTTGCCTTGTCCAGACGGTAAAGGTTCTCTCCTCTTACCTCCGCCAGTTCCATGCCTTCGGTGATCGGCTGGCCGCCGCCTCCGGCACATCCGCCGGGGCATGCCATAACCTCTACGAAGTCATAGGATACTTTTCCGCTTCTTATCGCTTCCATCAGCTTTCTGGCATTGCCGAGGCCGTTGGCTACCGCAACATGAAGCTCAATATCAGCAATCTTAAAGACAGCTTCCTTCCAGCCCTTCATCCCCCCGACTTCTTTAAACGCCTCCGGGTCCGGGTTTTTGCCTGTTACAAGGTAAGCCGCAGTGCGGAGAGCCGCCTGCATTACGCCGCCGGTGGTGCCGAAAATCACGGCCGCGCCCGTACCGGTTCCGAGCGGGGCGTCAAATTCTTCTTCCGGCAGGTCATTGACGTTGATCTGCTCCGCGCGGATCATGCGGTCGATTTCGCGGGTAGTGAGTACCAGGTCAACATCCTGACCGGCGCCCGCATCATTCATAACGGGCTGCGCGCATTCGTCCTTTTTTGCCAGACACGGCATGACGGAAACCGAATAAATCTGCTTCGGGTCAACATTCAGCAGCTTGGCGTAATAGCTCTTGGCCACGGCGCCGAACATCTGCTGCGGTGATTTCGCGGTGGAAAGCTGCTTTACCATATCCGGATACTGCGATTTCAGGAAACGCACCCATCCGGGGCAGCAGGAGGTAAACATCGGGAATTTTTCGTTTTCCCGGTTCTTCAGTTTTTCCAGCAGCTCGCTGCCCTCCTCCATAATGGTAAGGTCGGCGCTGAAATTGGTATCAAAGATATATTTGAAGCCCATCTTCCGCAGCGCGGCAACCAGCCGTTTTACGGTGGCCTTTTCGCGCGGCAGGCCGAGCGCCTCGCCCCATGCCGAGCGTACGGCAGGGGCAATCTGCACCACGGTAATCTTGTTTTCATCGGCTAAAGCATCAAAAGCCTTTGCTGTATCGTCACGCTCGCGGAGCGCTCCAACCGGACAGTGTGTGATGCACTGGCCGCAGAGTGCGCAGTCGGAATCCTCGATTTTACGGTTCCAGGTAACGTCTACGGTCGTGCGGGAACCCGTGTTGGATACGTCCCAGATGTTCATTCCCTGAATTTTATCGCAGACCTGCACGCAGCGCATACATTTGATGCACTTTGAAAAATCGCGGATCAGCGGGAAATCCTTGTTCCACGGAGAATACGGGAGCTCCCTTTGATAGGGCAGGTCGAGTATTCCCAGATCATTGGCCAGAGTCTGCAGGCCGCAGTTTCCGCTGCGGACGCAGGTGGAGCAGTAGCAGTCATGCTGGGAAAGGATCAGCTCCACGTTTACCCTGCGGGCTTCCCGCACGCGGGGGCTGTTAGTGTAAACCTCCATGCCGTCTTCCGCCCTGTTGTTGCACGCTGAAACCAGCTTTTCCTTGCCTTTGAGCTCTACCACGCAGACGCGGCAGGCGCCGATTTCATTGACACCCTTCAGATAGCACAGAGTTGGGATACGGATGCCGACAGATTTCGCGGCATCCAATATAGTAGTGCCTTCCTCCACTTCAACGGCGATATGATTGATTGTCAGTTTTACCATTTGGCAGCCCTCCCTCCTTTAAAGATACCGTATCCGAAATGGTCGCAGCGCAGGCAGCGCGAGGACTCCTGCTTTGCTTCCTCACAGGTCATTCCGAATTCCATTAAATCAAAGTCGTCCTTGCGCTCAAACGCTTCACGCTCCGCCATGTTCACCCTGCCGCAGGGCATACGGTCATCCAGGCAGGGAGACGGAATCTCCACGTCCGTGGTGATCTCATGGTTATAACCCAGATAATTGTCGATATTGGCTGCCGCAACCTTGCCCGCCGCGACGGCACGAATCACTGTGGCCGGGCCGCTTACGCAGTCGCCGCCGGCAAACAGGTTCGGTATATTTTCAATGTTTCCCGTACTTTCCGCCACAAGATTGCCCCACTTGACCGGCACGCCGAACTCCGAGAACGGTCCGTATTCGATGCTCTGGCCGATGGCGATTACAACCAGGTCACAGGGAATTCTTTTTTCCTCCGCTTCGGCGTTGACCGGACGCGGACGGCCGGATCCGTCGATTTTTCCGATCAGCTGCGGTTTCACCCACAGCGCGGTCACGTCGCCCTGCTCGTTTGCCTCAATTCTGGAAGGAGCCTGCATGCTCAGGACCTCGCAGCCCTCGTTCATCGCGCCCTGAACCTCTTCCGGCAGCGCCGTCATATCAGAAACGCGGCGGCGATAGACGATATTAACCTTTTTTGCCCCAAGGCGTACGGAGGAACGCGCCACATCCATAGCCACGTTGCCGCCGCCGATCACCGCGACGGTTTTGCCGCGGAAATCCGGATAGCTGCCGTTGCCGATGCTGCGGAGCATATCAACCGCAGGAATCACGCCGCGGCTGTCTTCTCCCTCAATGCCCATTTTTTTATCGGAATGGGCGCCAATTGCGATAAACACCGCATCATAATCCTTTGCCAGACCGGCAACCGAAATATCCTTGCCGATATTGACCCCCGTCTTTACCTCCACTCCTGTGGACAGGATGGCGTCAATGTCTTCCTGCAGTCTCTCTCTCGGCAGGCGGTAACTGGGGATTCCGTAACGGAGCATGCCGCCGAGATACGGCTGCTTTTCATAAACCGTTACGCTGTGTCCCATAAGGGAAAGATAGAAAGCGGCGCTCAGTCCGCCGGGGCCGGCTCCCACGACCGCGACTTTCTTTCCCGTGGCCGGTGCACAGGCCGGAGCGGGCACTACGCCCGCGTGATCTACGGCAAAGCGCTTGAGCCCGCGGATATTGATGGAATCGTCAATCATATTCCTTCTGCAGCGGGCCTCGCACGGATGCTCACAGACGAGGGCGCATGCAGTCGGGAACGGGTTGTCCTTGCGAATCAGGCGTACGGCGTCGGCGTACCGGCCTTCGCGTACCAAAGCGACATATCCCGGAATATCCACCCCTGCCGGGCAAAGCGCCACGCAGGGAACAGGCTGGTTCAAGCTGCAGGTGCATCTGCCGTTTACAACATGCTCTATGTAATCCTCCCGGAAACCGCGGACACCCTTTAAAACCATGTCGGCTGCTTCATAGCCGATGGCGCAGTCTGCGGAATTCACAATGACACGGGCCGTCTTTTCAATCAGGCCGATGGTTTCCATCGTTGCCTGATGATTCAGGACGTCCTCCAAAAGTTTTTCAAGCTGGGCCAGTCCCACACGGCAGGGAACGCACTTGCCGCAGGTCTGGGCGCGGCAGAGCTTCAGAAATGAAGCTGCCAGATCCACGGGGCAAAGGTTCGGCGGACTTGCAACGATTCGGCGTTCCAAGTCACGGTAAAGGCCTTCCACCACGGTCTGAGCCTTGTTTGGTGTTACAATTTCAAGCCTACTCAAATTTTTCTCCTCTCCGCACGCAAAAGCGTGCCAAACATTTCCAAGTCATTTATTTTTATTATACTATAAAAACCTTTCAAAGAAAAGCAATTAAGGCGATAAATGTTTATTTTTTAACAATTAATTGGGGAGAAGCAGAAAACCAACTTAAAAATCCTCGCCGGTCCGTCTGAACGGTTTTTTCGGCGAGGATTAAGATGATTTAATGACTAAATGATTGAAAATCTGTACAGAACCGCCGCATGGAGAGGAGGGCTGCTTCTTTGGGCCTTACTTCAAAATTGAGGTACACGTCATTCTGCAGAATCAGGTCGCTGAACTTTGTAAAATCAATCGTGCCGTCCCCGATAATCTGGTGTCTGCCGAATTCCGGGCTGAAATCGTGCAGATGCGCTTCCCGGAGCAGATGCCTGTTTTGCTGATAAAACCGGTAGGTCTCCTCATCAAAACGGTTATTAAGATACAGCTTCGGAATATCCAGCGTTAAATAAACAGGATTTTTCGCGTGAATCAGCTTTGACACGCAGTTACGGATAAAACCGCTGAAACGGTCGTTCTCAACGCAGAGAAGGACCCCGCCGCTCATTTCGGAAAGCTTTGCAATATTTTCCGTCAGCACATTTTCATAATAGTCCGCGCGGCTTTTCAAATATTCACCCGGCTTTTCCCCGGCTTTTTTGAATTCCGGGCAGCTGCCCGTGTGCAGGGTAAGATGCCTTGCGTGAAGGATGTTGGCTTTATAAAGAATCACTTTGTACTGCTCCAGAATGCCTTTCCGGATACAGGGATAATCCGTAAACAGGCTGACATTGTCGCAGGGACCGTGAAAGGTAATTTCAATATTTCGGTCCGCCGCGCAGGAACCGATCTGCGAAAGCTGTTTTTCGCTGAGTACGTCAAGAAAATTGTTCGGCACGCCTAAATCGAACTGAACAAAGCCGAAGCCGTTTTCCGCCGCAAAATCGATCGCCTCATACATATCGTTTTCAAAAACAGAATGATAACCCTTTTTCATAGGCGCTCCTTTTAACCTCGTGAAGTGCTGTCAGTATAGCACCGATTTTCGCCGCAATCAAGTGCACTGCTTCTATAGACAATATGCGACCTGTTTCATATTTTAAATTCCGTGTTATAATTATTCCAAACAATTTTGGTATATAATGGTAGAAACTGTATTTTTAGGTCGTGATTAATATAGAAACAGGAAGTATTGTATTGGGTAAAAGGGAAGGCTATCTGGACGTTGCAAAAGGAATTACCTTGTTCTTGGTTGTATTGGGGCATTTGGTATCGTTCCGCGGCACGGCTTACACGTGGATATTCAGCTTCCACATGATGCTGTTTTTCTTTGTTTCCGGCTATGAATTCAACGCAAAGAAATACGGTGATTACCGGTTTTCGGCATATCTGGATAAAAAAGTGAAAAGTCTGCTGATTCCCTTTGCGGCTGCGGCCGCAATCGGTCTGGCAATCAGTTGCATCATACCGGAATGGCGCGGAACCGATCTGAACATCACCTACACCCTGCTGTATCTGGCACAGCCGGCCACCCTGCACGTCGGCCAGATATGGTTTTTGCTGGGCCTGTTCTGGGCTGAAATCTTCTTTTTCTATCTGTACAAAAAACTGTTTTGCAAAGTGAGCATGCCAACCGTAATATTTGTCCTGATCCTTATTTCCGTGATCGGATTCAATATGAACAAGGTTACCTTTATGCAATATTCGAGGCTGCCGTGGAAGCTGGATTCCGCGGTAACCGCGCTTGTATTCTATACCGCCGGGTTCTATACAAAGGAAGCCGGCATCCTGAGCAAGCTATTTAACAGAAAGCTTCTTTCCGGGGCTATTATGATTCTTTCGGGAATCCTTGGATTCTATATCGCCAGATACCGAAACGGCTACGTGAACATATGCGATTGCCGGTTTGGCAATTATTTTTATTTCTATATTTCAGCATTCTGCAGCATCGTCTTTATCTTGCTGCTTTCCGAATTTCTCAGCAAAAGCAGGGTGCTGCAGTATTACGGCAGAAACACGCTGTGGATGTTCATCCTCCATATTTTTCTGCTGTCGCTGTCCGTATCCGTTCTGAACGCCGTTACAAAAACGCAGTATGTGCGCTCGGCAAACATCCCGTTTGCTTACTGCCTGATTCTTGCAGTCCTTACCTATCTTGTTCTCGCGCTCGTTCCGGTCATCATCCGTTTCTGCAAGGCAAAGTTTCATGCACATTCTTTCAGCGTGGAGCCTGCCCGGCAAGTCCGCACACCGCAGAATAAAGCATCCTGACCGGTATTCCCGATGCGGGAACGGCGGCTGCACAGCGATATTGTCCTTCAAACAAAACAGGCAGGGCCATCAGGCAATGAATATCCTATAATCTTGGTTTTTCGCAAGGAAACGTACAACATATACGGTACGCCCAAAGCGCTCTGAACAGCGGAACACGGCCCGGAGATACAAGTACAAAAAACAGACTGCCTTATTTCAGCTTCTGCTGAGTAAGACAGCCTGTTTTTATTTTTTAAACTGCGCCAGCGCAGTTCATCCGTCTTTATTGCTTTCCTGTATCCGGTTCCTGAACGGGCGCTTCGGCCGGCAGAAGGGGCAGCCACACGCTGAAGGCGCTTCCCTTGCCCACTTCGCTTTCCACGCCGACTTCTCCGCCGTAAAGCGCGGCAAGGTGCTTTACGATAGAAAGCCCAAGCCCGGTGCCGCCGATCTCGCGCGAGCGGCTTGTATCCACGCGGTAGAAGCGTTCAAACAAACGGCTGAAATGCTCCTGCGCAATACCGATTCCGGTATCCTTTACGCGGATCAAAACCATTTTGCGCTGCTTCTGCGCGGTAACGGAAACGCTGCCGTCCGGCTTGTTGTATTTGATGCCGTTCTCAATCAGGTTGCAGAACAACTGCTGGAACCGGGTGGGCGAGCAGGAAACGAACAGGCTGCTGTCCGCTTCGAGCGAAAGGCGGATACCGGATTTCTCCGCTACGGGCTTCATCCGCTCCATACATTTTTCCAGTTCCTCTTTCACATTGCATCTGCGTACGGAAGGGTCTTCCCTTGCATTTTCAATCTGGGAAAGAACCAGCATATCATCGATCAGGCGGTGCAGGCGTTCCGCTTCGATATCGAGGACGTCGTAAAAATAGCGACGGGTTTCCTCGTCACGGTCGGAGCTCTTCAAAAGCTCGATGCTGCCGCGGATGGAGGTGAGCGGTGTTTTCAGCTCGTGGGTAACGTTCGCCACGAATTCGCTGCGCATCTGCTCCAGCTTGCGCATCCGCGTCACATCGGAAATTACGGCGAGGGCGGAAACCTCCTGCCCCTTCACCGGGGAGGCGTAAACCATAAACTGTTTTTCATTCGGCGTGCTGACAAGGTTTTCCCGTTTCGCTGCGGAATGTTCGATGGTATATTTCATCAGCCCCGCGATTTTACTGATCAGCAGGCTGCCCTCCAGCCTGCTGCCATCCTTTATTGTCGGCTTGTCAAGCAGGCGGCGGGCGCTCTGGTTCAGAAACAGGATTTCGTTCCGGTCGTTAATCGCGATGACGCCGTCGTCCATCCCCTGAAGGACTCCTTCCAGCTGGTTCTGCTTGTTTTTCAGCTGTGACACAGCGTTTTCGGTGCTTTCCGCCATCGCATTGAACGAGCGCGCGAGCTGGCCGATTTCATCCCGGTAACTGCCGGAAACGCGGCTGGAATAATCCCCGTCTGAAATATTCTTTGCCGCCTCGGTAAGCTCTTTGAGCGGCTCGGTCATGCGGTAAACCAGAATCCCGGTTACAACACTGACAACGGCAATGCCGAAGAACATACAGAGCAGCGCAATCATCCAGAGACGGCGGATGACCGCGTCCAGATTGGCGGTAGGCAGCGCCGCGCGGATAAAGAGCCGGTCTTTGAGGTATACCGCTTCATAATAGAAGCGCCGGTTCACACTTGCGCTTATTCGCGTGTCGTAGCCGCGTCCGTTTTTCAGCGCCTGCCGGATTTCCGGCCTGTCCATATGGTTCTGATTGATCTCTTCTTTTTCGCTGTCCCCGATGACCTTGCCGTTCAGGTCAATGATGCTGATGCGCATCTGCTGCCCCGCCCTGGCGAGTTCGTCTCCCGCGTTGGTTGCGGCCGCTTCCGGGTCTTTCTGAATTTCGTCCGTCTGCGTGGAAAGAATGCTCAGCGCGGTATCCAGCTGCTTGGTGAATTCATTGCGGTACTGCATTTCCACCTGGACCACCGCGAGCAAAAAAGCTGCCAAAAATCCGACGATAATGATCGCGGCATTGCAGAGCATCAGCCTTTTTTTCATAAACAGCCCCTCCGTCAATCGAGTTCCGTAAATTTATATCCTACCCCGCGCACGGTTTGTATGTAAACAGGCTCATCGGAATTGTCTTCGACTTTCTGCCGCAGATAGCGGACATGGACATCCACCGTTCTGGTGTCGCCGTAATATTCTACGCCCCAGACCTTGTCGAGCAGGGTGTTGCGGGTCAGCACTTTTCCGCGGTTCTTCATCAGCATAACCAGCAGGTCGAACTCCTTTGCGGTGAGTTCCACCGGGTTCCCCGCCTTCTTCACCGTGTGACGCACGATGTCCACGTACAGGTCGCGGGCGGAAAGCGTCTTTTCCTCCGCTTCCGGCTGGCGCGCCGTTCTGCGCAGCACCGCGCGGACGCGCGCGCAAAGCTCCTTCATGCTGAACGGCTTCACAATATAATCGTCCGCGCCGATTTCCAGACCGAGCACACGGTCGATCTCTTCGCCGCGCGCGGTAAGCATCAGCACCGGTACGGAGCGGGTGGCCTCATTTTCCCGCAGGATGCGGCAGACGGCCAGTCCGTCCGGCTGGGGCATCATCCAGTCCAGAATGATCGCGTCCGGCACGCGCAGCTTCACCGCGGACAAAAGCTGCGCGCCATCCGGAAATTCGGCGGTTTCAAAGCCGCTGTCCTTCAGGCCGAAGGCAATCAGCTTGCGGATATTGAGTTCATCATCGGCAATATAGACCAGCGCCATTGCAAATCCCCCATCAATATTTTGTATTCAGGTCGGGATGCGTGCCCGTTTCCATATAAATGACCCATTCGGCGATATTCGTCGCATGGTCGCCCATGCGTTCAATATATTTTGAAATGAACAGCAAATCCACCTCGCGCATCACATTCTGCGGATTTTCCGTAATAATGGCGCAGACCTCAAGAATCAGCTTGGAAAACATATCGTCCACAAAGTCGTCCCTGCGGCAGACGTTCTTCGCGGCTTCCACATCGCGGCTGAGGAATACATCCATGGCGCCGCGGAACATCTCGTGGGAGGCCTCCAGCATCTGTACCGTGTGGGTCACGGCAAGGCTGTTGGTGTTTAAATCGGCGGACATTAAAATCTCGCAGATATCCGCGCACTGGTCGGCCTCGCGCTCCATGTCGGTCAGGATTTTAAGGCAGGAAGCAATCACCCTCAGGTCCGTGGCAATGGGCTGCTGCATAACGATCAGATTCATGCAGTACTTTTCGATGTTGTGCTCCATCTGGTCGATTTCATTGTCGCTCCGGGCAACCTGGGCGGCTTTTACAAGATCCATCGTGCGCAGAGCGGCAATGGTATTGCTGATTCGCTCATCAATGTTATTGCCCATGTCGGTCATCTGCGTAATCAGATCCGCCAGTTCACGATCAAAGTTTTTTCTAGGCATTGTGTGATCTCCTTGTATGAATTATATATTATAATTTAAATAATTTCCAGATATTTATAACGGCAAAACCACACGGAAAGACTTCTGCGTAATATCATGCGGCCAAGGTGCCAAGCGCCGCAGATACTCTCCGTATGTAACTGAATTTTTTGGGTGTCGCCGGCGCAGAAACGTCGTTCCGCAGGGTATCAGCCGAAACGGCCTGTGATGTACCGTTCAGTGCGTTCGTCCTTCGGATTATTGAACATGGTGAGGGTGTCGGTGAACTCCACGATTTCGCCAAGCAGGAAAAACGCGGTTTGATCCGCGATGCGCGCGGCCTGCTGCATATTATGAGTCACGATGATCACAGTATATTTTGCCCGCAGATCGTCCATTAAATCCTCAATTTTCAGGGTTGAGATCGGGTCGAGCGCGCTGGTCGGCTCATCCATCAGAATGATGTCCGGTTCCACAGCAAGTGCGCGCGCAATGCAGAGACGCTGCTGCTGACCGCCGGAAAGCCCAAGCGCGGATTTCCGGAGGCGGTCCTTTACTTCGTCCCAGAGTGCGGCGCTGCGCAGGGACTGCTCCACGACTTCATCCAGCTTCTGCTTGCTTTTGATCCCGTGGACGCGCGGACCGTACGCAATGTTGTCGTAGAGCGTCATCGGGAACGGGTTCGGCTTCTGGAACACCATGCCTGCACGCTTGCGCAGCAGGGTGACGTCGGTGCGCGGATCGTAGATATCCTCGCCGTCTATGGTAACCTTTCCGGTTATTTTGCAGTTTTCGATCATATCGTTCATGCGGTTGAGCGTTTTGAGGCAAGTGGATTTTCCGCAGCCGGAAGGACCGATAAACGCGGTGACCTGGTTGCTGGGAATCTCCATATTGATTCCCTTCAGCGCGTGAAATTCCCCATAGAATAAATTCAAATCCTTTATTGATATTTTACTCTCCATATCATTTATCCCTTCTTGAGCATTCTTGAAAACAGTCCCGCGAGCCGGTTGAGCAGGAACACCAGAATCAGCAGCACCGCGGCCGTTGCGTACGCGATGTGCATGGCATCCGGCGAAGCGGCTTCCCGCGCAGTCTGGTAAAGGTGGAGCGTCAGGGTTCGCCCGCTGGCAAAAATCTGGCTCCAGAAGCCCTTCGGCATATTATAAGCCAGACCGGAGGTAAACAGCAGCGCGGCGCTTTCGCCGACGATACGCCCCATGGCAAGGATGACGGCGGTGAGCACGCCCGGCATGGCGCAGGGCAGCACGATTCCCATTACGACGCGCAGTTTTCCCGCACCGAGCGCCATTGCGCCTTCCTTATAGGATTCCGGCACCGCCAGAAGCGATTCTTCCGTAGTGCGGATGATCGTGGGTAGAATACAGATGGACATCGTAAGGCAGCCGGCCAGAATTGAGGTCTGCAGCCGGAACAGGATGCAGAACACCGTGTAGCCGAACAGGCCGAAGATGATGGACGGAATGCCGGAAAGCACTTCCGTGGTAAAGCGGATGGCTTTAACCAGTCTCCCCTGCTTTGCGTACTGGGTAAGGTAAATGGCGGAGGAAATCCCGATCGGGGCGGAAATCAGAAGGGTAATCACCACAATATAAAGCGTATTGATGATCATGGGCAGAATGCCCTTGAGGCTGTCGTTTGTTTCGGAGTACGCGGTGGAAACAAAACTCCAGGAAATATACGGCACGCCGTTTACAAGGATATAGCCGATGATGCCGAGAAGGGTGACTACGGACAATGCCGCCGCCGCGTTGATCAGAAACTTCAGTACGGAATCGGAGGTGCGTCTCTTTTTTACATAGAGCGAACTACCTGGCATCCATCTGCACTCCTTTCTTTGAAATATAGGTAAAGCTGATATTTACGATCATGATGAACACAAACAGTACAAGGCCGATGGCAAACAGCGCCTGACGGTGCAGGCCGGAGGCATAGCTCATTTCCATCGCAATGCCGGTGGTCAGCAAACGAACCGTGCCGAGAAGCGACGGCATATTTGCCACATTTCCCGCGACCATAATGACCGCCATGGTCTCGCCGATTGCGCGCCCCACACCCAGAATCACACCCGCGAGGATACCGGAGCGCGCGGCTGGAATGCTGACCTTAAAAATTGTTTCGGTCGGCGTGGCGCCCAGTGCAAGCGAAGCTTCGCGGTACGCCTGCGGCACCGCTTTCAGCGACGTTTCCGTCACGCTGACAATTGTGGGCAGAACCATAATGGCAAGGATAATTACCGCGGCAAGCAGACTGTCACCGATCGTATTGTCCTGAAACGGCGGGAAATTACGGATTGCCGGCACAATGACGAGCATTCCGAAAAAGCCGTAGATTACGGAGGGGATACCCGCAAGCAACTCGATAGCAGGATGTACCAGCCGGGCAATCTGCGGCCTTGCGGTCTCCGCAAGGAACACCGCTGTCAGTATCCCGACGGGGACGCCCAGGAAGATTGCACCGAACGTACCCGCAATGGAGGACAGAATCAGCGGCAGAATGCCAAACGCATTCGCTTCCGCGTTCCACTGGGTGCCGAACAGGAAATTCCCCAGTCCGATCTGTACGATAGCGGGCGTGCCCGCCGCAAAAATGTAGACAGTAATCAGTATGACCGAGCCGACGGAAACACAGGAGAAAACAAGAAATATCGATTCCGCAAGCTTTTCCGTACCCTGCGTCCAGAGCGCAAGGACGGCACAGATGATTCCGCCCGCCAGCATATAGACGGACGGCCAGAGGTAGCTGATGGAAATCCGGCTGATATTCAGCTGCGTTACCGCTTCCTGTATGCTGGAGGTGGAAATCAGGACGACCATCGGCGAGATGCCGGAAAGGACATACGCCGCGCCTGCCAGCGCCGGTTTGCGAAAGAGGAGCAGCACGATGCCCGCAGCCGCAAACAGAACACCCATAATCACCGCGGCTCTGGTTATGAGGGGAATGGTGACAAGTCCGCTCAGCTTTGGGCCGTAAACCCGGAAGCCCTTTGTGGTTGCAAGCTGGAATCCGCTTACAACATAAGTTGTATTTTTAAAGACAAACTGCATGTACGGGAGGAAGAAGGCAAGAACGGAGAGAAGGCCTAACATTACTGCTAAGCCTTTTTTCACCGTGTTTTTATTTTTACTTTTTTGCGCGATCAGTTCGCTCATCATTGATGTGCTCATTTTACTGTTACCAGACCCACCTTTTTAATAACTGCCTGGCCTTCGTCCGATTTTACAAAGTCGAACCATGCCTTAACAAGGTCGCTGTCCGTACCCTTTTTGTAGATTTCGATAAACGGTCTTTGTGCTTTGTAGCTCTTGTTTACGATGTTTTCCTCGTTGGCCTTTACTCCGTCAACGTCTACCGCTTTGATGGACTCGTTTACGGAATCAAGGGATACATAGCCGATTGCGCTCTTGTCGCTGCTTACTTTTGTAACGACTTCGCCGGTTGAGGAAAGCTCTGCGGCATACTTGCACTTCTTGGAGCACTTGAAGATGGTCTCAAAGCCGTCGCGTGTACCGCTGGCCGCTTCTCTGCCGAGAACGGTGATCTTCTGGTCTGCGCCGCCTACGTCTTTCCAGTTTTTGATTTCACCGGTAAAGATTTTGGTGATCTGGTCGCTGGTCAGGTTGGTAACCTTGTTATCTTTGTTTATTGCGATTGCGATACCATCGATTGCGATCTGAACGATTTCATAATCGCCCGGCTTTTCTTCGTCCTTCATGTTTCTGGAAAGGTCACCGATCAGTGCTGTGCCCGCGCTGACTGCCTTGGCAGCGTCGCCGGAGCCTGTGCCGCCCTTTTCAACGGTGACGTTCGGATATTTCTGCTGAAATGCTTCGCCGAGTGCCTGGCAAACCTTTGCCATGGAGGTGGAACCGTTCAGCGTAAGCTTCCCGCTCAGTTCCGCTGTGGAAGCGGCGGCGGAAGAAGCTGCTTCCTGAGAAGCAGCGGGCGCTGCGTCGGAGGCGGCGGCCGATGCCGCAGAAGATGCGGCAGGAGCTGTGGAGGTTGTACCCTGAACTTCGGAGCTGCAACCCGCAAAAGCAATCGTGGAGCCTAAAATTGCAGCCATTAAAATGGTAGAAATCAATTTTTTCATTTCTGTTTAATCCCCCTGTATTGTCATTCTTTTCTTAAGTACAGTGTTATAATAAAGGGGCAATGTTAAATCCGTGTTAAGTTTGGTTTAGATTGTACTTAAATCGCTTACTGGAATCATCATGTCATGTTTTTTCTGTGATATAC
>DATAML010000090.1:0-2862 GCA_036260545.1 Caproiciproducens sp. | reverse complement strand
CAAAAGTG
This sequence comes from Caproiciproducens sp., assembly GCA_036260545.1. Classification (GTDB taxonomy): domain Bacteria; phylum Bacillota; class Clostridia; order Oscillospirales; family Acutalibacteraceae; genus DATAML01. The sequence goes on along the minus strand of DATAML010000090.1, from coordinate 2,854 downwards.
CTTGTACAGGCGCTGCCGTACATACAGAAGCACGCGGGAAAGACCATCGTTGTAAAATACGGCGGCAACGCCATGGTGAATGCCGACTTGAAGGATGCCGTTATGAGCGACATCGTCCTCATGCAGATGGTGGGCATTCATGTTGTGCTGGTGCACGGAGGCGGGCCGGAAATCAGCGAGATGCTGAAAAAGATCGGCAAGGAAAGCAAATTCATCGACGGCCTGCGCGTGACCGACGCAGAAACCGTCAATATTGTGCAGATGGTTCTGGCCGGAAAGGTCAACAAGGATTTGGTTCAGCTTCTGGAACAGCACAGCGGCCGCGCAATCGGCCTCTGCGGTCTGGACGGCGGCCTGCTGAAAGCTAAAAAACTGGAGAACGGCACGGATTTAGGCTTCGTCGGCGAAATTACGGAAGTCAATACGGAGATTATCTCCAAGGCGTCGCAGAGCGGCTATGTACCCATCATCGCAACGGTCGCGGGCGGCGAAAACGGAGAGGTCTACAACATCAACGCGGATGTCGCGGCAGCGCGCATCGCCGCCCAGCTCGGGGCGGAAAAGCTGATCCTGATGACCGACGTGCGCGGCCTCCTGCGCGACAAGGACGACGAAGACACGCTGATTCCCGCCGTCAACGTCAGCGACGTTCCAAAGCTTCAGAATCAGGGCATCATCAGCGGCGGCATGATCCCGAAAATTGACTGCTGCGTGGAAGCGGTTCGCCGTGGAGTCGGTGACGCAACCATCATCGACGGCAGAACGCCGCACTCCATCCTGGTGGAACTGTTCTCCGATGAAGGCAGCGGTACGCTGTTTCAGTAAGCAACTTAAAGGGAACTGTCATCCGCAGATGACAGTAAGATTAACTATATTAAAAACGGGGTGAGAAGAATGACCTTTGACGAGGTAAAAGATCAGCTTGAAGAGAACATCATGCCCTCCTATGCGCGGTTTGATGTGGCGCTGGTTTCCGGCAAGGGAGCCACAGCCAAAGACTGCGAGGGGAAGGAATATATCGATTTCGGCAGCGGCATCGGCGTAAATTCGTTAGGCTACTGTGACGACCAATGGGTGAAAGCGGTTTCTGAACAGGCGTCGGCTTTGCAGCATACGTCCAATCTATACTACAATCCCGTGCAGACACGCTTTGCCGAAATGCTCTGCGGGATGACCGGCTTTTCCAAGGTGTTTTTCTGCAATTCGGGTGCGGAAGCAAACGAATGTGCAGTCAAGATTGCCAGAAAGTACGGTACCGAGACCTACGGCGAAAGCCATAACCAGATCGTTACCCTGCAGAATTCGTTTCACGGCCGTACCGTGACCACGCTGGCCGCCACGGGTCAGGATGGTTTCCATAAATTCTTTACCCCCTTTACCGAGGGTTTCTCTTACGCGGAACCGGATATGGAAAGCGTAAAGCAGTGCGTTACCAAGAATACCTGCGCAGTGCTGATTGAGCTGGTTCAGGGCGAGGGCGGTGTGCTTCCGGTGCAGGCGGATTTCGTAAAGGAACTGAGCGATTTCTGCAAGAAGCGCGATATCCTGCTGATGGTTGACGAGGTTCAGACCGGCGTAGGCCGCACGGGTGCACTCTACTGCTACCAGAATTACGATATTATGCCGGATGTGATTACCAGCGCCAAGGGGCTTGCCGGCGGACTGCCGGTGGGCGCGTGCCTCTGTACGGAACGGCTCGGCGGCGTGCTGAGCGCCGGAATGCACGGCAGCACTTTTGGCGGTAACCCGGTCGTGTGCGCGGGCGCGCTGGCGGTGCTGGAGCGTATAAAGGAAGACGGTTTCCTTGCGGGCGTTCAGGCAAAGGGCGAATACCTGAAAAACAAACTGCTGGCCATGGAGCAGGTAGAGCAGGTGCGCGGCATGGGAATGATGCTCGGCGCGAAGCTGAAAAAAGACAATGCAAAGGAAGTCGCCGTGAACTGCGCCAAACAAGGACTGCTTGTCCTGACCGCAAAAAACATGCTGCGCTTCCTGCCGCCGCTTACCATTACCTATGAGGAAATGGATAAAGGACTTGCGATTCTGGAACGCGTTCTAAATAAGTAGACGATGTCCCCCTGCGGAGAAAGACGCGGGAAATCCATTTTATAGACCGGGAAATACATTTTAATAAACTTAGGAGGGCAACCATGAAACATCTGCTTAAAATGCTTGATCTGACAAGCGAGGACATTATCGAAATTCTGAACCTTGCCGACCAGCTCAAGTACGAGCAAAAACACGGCATCGAACACCGCGTGCTTGCGGGCAAAACACTGGGAATGATTTTTGAGAAGGCATCCACCCGGACCCGCGTATCCTTTGAGGTTGGTATGTATCAGCTGGGCGGTCTGCCGATTTTCCTTTCCGTCAACGATCTGCAGATCGGGCGCGGCGAACCGGTGCAGGATACCGCCCGTGTGCTCTCCCGTTATCTGGACGGCATCATGATCCGTACCTTTAAGCAGTCGGAGGTGGAAGCGCTCGCCCAGAACGGCTCCATTCCGATTATCAACGGCCTTACGGATTTTGCCCATCCCTGCCAGGTTCTGGCGGACCTTATGACCATAAGAGAATATAAGGGAAGCCTTGACGGGCTGAAAATGTGCTTTATCGGTGACGGCAACAATATGATGAATTCCCTGATTGTTGCCTGCCTTAAAATGAAAATGGAAGTAGCAGTTGCCTGTCCTTCCGGCTACAGGCCGAGCGCGGCCGTGCTTGATTTTGCCGTAGCGCATCCGGCGTTCAGCATTACAACCGACCCCAAGGAAGCCGCAAAGGGAGCCGATGTGGTGATTACCGATGTATGGGCCTCCATGGGTCAGGAAAAAGAGGCGCAGGAGCGCCGCGA
>DATAML010000087.1:0-9733 GCA_036260545.1 Caproiciproducens sp. | reverse complement strand
TCGCAAATCTGGTCTCACTTTTCATGGCATAACAGTATAAAATCGCGCAGCCGCAAAATCCAGCGGCTGCGCGATTTCTCATCTGCGGGCTTTTAAACTCTCGCAGTACCTTCAAAGTGAGAGCACTTCTTTATTCCGTTACGCAGGTCAGTTCCTGGCAGGGGTAATCAAAAACCGTCAGAAGCCTGCCGGGAATAAATCCGATGCTTCTGTAAAGCTCCCGCGCCGCTTTTCCCTGCGGGTCGTTTTCCCGGTATGTAATCACGGAGAACCGGCTGCCCTTTGGGAACAGGGAAAACAGATGCCGGATTAAAGCGGCGGCAATGCCTTTTTGCCGAAAATCCGGGTGAACCGCCAGAAATTCCAGCTCTTTCGTTTCACCGGAAAAGAGCAAAGCGCCGACCACCCGGCCACTTTCTACCGCGGCCAGAGCACCTTTCCCGCTGATCCGCAGGGAAAGGCCCTTCTTATATTCTTCCATGTCCAGACCGGGAAAGCTGTCTTTTACCCGTTTCACCAGTTCCATCCAGCTGTCGATATCTTTATTCTGTGCAAATCCTATTTCCATAAATATCCTCCTGCTACATCATCAGCCAGTTCAGCGTTTTGTCTGAAAATGAAAATCCCAGCTTCTGCTGCAGCTTTAGGGAAGCTTCATTATCGGTGACGATCTGTGCAAAGGGTACCCTGCCGCAATCCAGCAGGCGGTTCATAAGAAAGGTTTCCAGCGTGAGCGCGACACCTCCGCGGCGGTAACGGGGAAGAACCTCCAACATGCCCATGGAGCCTTCCGCGTGCGTACCGATAAATCCGGCGAGGCTGCCCTCAGCAAACGCGCCGAACATTGCGCCGGATTCCACACGTTCCCGCAGGTATGCTTCGTTGTCCGCGTGGGTGTAGTGTTCCATGATAAAGGAAAGGCACTGCCCATCCAGGGGGCGGATATCCGGAGTGCCGCACGGCATGGGAAGCGGCTGCTTTTTCAAATAGACTGCCTGCCGGCACACCATTTTTTGTGTATAGCCGAATTTTTGTGCGGCGGCCTCCTCATAAAAGCTCTGGTGCGCCACAAACATCGGGGCTGCAGGGATACGGGCCAGCATCCGGGCGGCGGTTTTGGCACTTTCCGTGCTCATCATGGCGGCTTCTGCAGCAGTATTAATCAGCAGTACACCGTCCTCGCCGGCAGCCAGCAGTTCCGCGCTGCCGCTTCGGATACTTTCCAGCATATCCATATGTAAGAGAGGGTCTTTTGAAAGGTATTGAATTGCGGATTCGGCGTTCATTTTTTCTCCCTGCCATTTGACGGCCTTAATTTTCACTTATATGACGGAACCGGGATTTATCGAATGGACCGGCCCATCTGTTCAGTCTCTTTTAGAAAATCGGTTTTCATGATATCGCCTTTTTCTAAAACGCCCGGAGCTACAAGAACCCCTGCGTCTCTCCACTTTTGATAGCGTGCAATCATCTGATACGTCTTAATAAGCCCCTCAAAATCGGATTGCTCTTCGCCCTTGCCGCAGACAAGCAGCATGCTCTCCTGAATTGAGCTTTGGCGGTTGCCGATCAACAGCGCGTACATTTTATCAAGTCCCGCTTTCAGCTGTGCCGGAAATGTAAACCAGTATATTGGGGTTGCGAGTACAATCATATCCGAATGTTCCAGCAGCGGTGCAAGTTCATTAAAGTCATCACCAAAAGCGCAGGCACCCTCTTTGGAATAGCACGCGTTACAGGCGATACACGGCCTTATGTTCTTATGACCGCACTCGAATTTTGTTATTTTATGTCCTGCCGCTTCGGCACCTTTTATAAAAGCGTCTGCAAGCAGGTCACTGTTTCCACCCTTGCGCGGACTCCCTGTTAATATTAAGATCTTTTTGCTCATGAGAGCACCTCCTGGTTACTTTTTCTCCATTGTAGTATAATATGAAACAAATTAAAAGTACGCACATTTACGTTATATACTATCTTAGAGGAGAGCATAAAATGGCCATTCAGGATTGCAGCCCTACAGGGGTTGATATTAAGGATACCGGGTTTGGGTACACTTTATCCATTATTGGCGGCAAGTACAAAATGATTATTATGTACTGGCTCGCAGAGTACAGAGAGGTTATGCGTTTTAACGAGCTGAAACGTTCTATTGGGACAATTTCATTTAAAACTCTTTCGGCAGCCTTGAAAGAGTTGGAAGCGGACCGGCTTATTGTACGAAAAGAGTATCCGCAAATACCGCCAAAGGTGGAATATAGCTTGTCGGATCGAGGAAAATCCTTAATTCCCGTTCTCAATATGATGTGTGAATGGGGAACACAGAATAGAATTCAGGGAAAAAATCAATGACAGAAAAGCAAAACAGATCCTCAGCCCACGCAGTCGTGGTTGACAATCTGTGCAAAGTGCCGCGGGAAATTACGGGAAAAGATAGGTAAAGCCCGCGCAGTTATGGCTGCGCGGGCTTTGGGGAAGGAATAAAAACTGATTGGGCAAGCTAATCATGTGTAAACATAAGAATTGTAAGCACGACTAAGATCAGGAACAGTATTGCAAAAATAATCCATGTCAGACACTTTTCATCGATGTGGCCGGGGGTGCGCTTTTTGCCGGGAATTCGATTTCTGCGCATACATTCACCACATTTCTAACTGACACAAAACATTATTTTCTCTTGTACTTAGAAAGATCGATCGCAACAGCAACTGCGATGATGATACCTTTGATGATCTGCTGCCACATCGGGCTTACGTTGATGAACTGCAGGCCGTACTGGATAACGGTGAAGATCAGAACGCCGCTTACAATACCGCCGATCTTGCCGACGCCGCCGTTTAAGGAAACGCCGCCGACCACGCAGGCCGCGATGGCGTCGAGCTCATAGCCGTTGCCGTAGTTGTTCGTTGCACCAGCGGTTCTGGCCGCTTCAAGAACGCCGCCTACGCCGTAGAGGCCTGCCGCCAGAATAAAGATTCCCATGATTGTAGCGTAAACATTCACGCCGGAAACGACTGCCGCTTCACGGTTGCCGCCGATGGCATAAACGTTCTTGCCGAATACGGTCTTGTTCAGTACAAACCAGATCACAACAGTGAAGATCAGAGCGATCGGAATCAGTACGGAAAGCTTGCCGAAGAGCAGGGTCTGGCCGAGCGCGGAGAAATCCGGGCGGATACCGCCGATCGGCTGTGAATTGTTCGGAGGTGTATCGAAGTACAGGGAACATGCGCCGTAAACGATAACCTGAACGGCCAGGGTTGCGATGAACGGGTGCATGTCAAACTGTGCAACCAGAAAGCCGTTTAAAACGCCGAACAGGAGGCAGACAAAAACGGAAATTACAATCGGAATTATAACCGAAATCTGCGGAAGGTTCGGGTAAAACCGGTTTGCATAGGTTGCGGTCTGCATCATGGATGTAGAGATAACCGCCGCCAGACCGACCATACGGCCGGCAGACAGGTCGGTACCTGCGATCAAAAGGGTGAAGCAGATGCCCAGAGCGATGATCAGCTTTGTGGAGGACTGTGTCATAATATCAAGCAGAACCTGGCCCTGCATGAAACGGGGCTCGATAAAGCAGATAACGACAACCAGCGCCAGCAAGGCAATGATGATCGCATAGTTTGTTAAAAACCTCTTTGCGGTTTTGCCTGAGAAGATCACGTCGGCTCCCAGACGTTCCTCATTTGTAAACTGATAAATACCATAACCGACCAAGATTGCCCCGATGCCCACAAGGAACCACGGCAGGTCGTACATCTTTTTGGTATACAGGGCGAATTTTAAGAGGAGACCCAACGCTGCAAAAACGAAGCCGGCAATCATATAAATGATTGATACCTTTTTGCGGGGTATTAAATTTTCTCCTTGCATGATACCCATACCTCACTTTCTCATTTTAATTCCTACTTTATGAATTTTGCAGCCAGGCGCATAATGCTTACCTGGTCGGCTTCCTTGGAATCAAGGACACCGGAAACCCGGCCTTCGCACATAACCATGATCCGGTCGGACATGCCGAGCAATTCCGGCATTTCGGAAGAAATCATGATAATGGATTTCCCCTGTTTAATCAGGTCCAGCATAATGGTATAGATTTCATATTTGGCGCCGACGTCGATACCGCGGGTCGGTTCATCCAAAATCAAAATATCCGGATTTGTGAGCAGCCAGCGAGCAATCAGCACCTTCTGCTGATTTCCGCCGGAAAGGTTCTGCATCAGGGTTTCCATAGACGGGGTTTTTACGTTCAGCTGTTTGTTGGATTCTTTTGCCGCCTTCATCCGCTTGGAATCCTGAAGCACACCGTTCTTTGCAAATTTTTTCTGGCTTGCAATAACGGTGTTGTCCAGTACGGAAAGAATTCCGAAAACACCGGTCTGCCTGCGCTCTTCCGTGAGAAGCGCAAGACCGTGCGCCTTTGCGTCGTTTACGGACTTTACCTTAAAATGTTCGCCGTCCTTTTCCACTGTGCCGGAAGCGATGGCACGGAGCCCGAACAGGGCTTCCACCAGCTCGGTGCGCTGCGCGCCCACCAGTCCGCCGATTCCGAGGATTTCTCCGCGGTGAAGCTCAAAGCCGACATGCTGGAACGATTTGGGAAGCGGCGAGCACACGTCCGAAACCTTAAGAACCACTTCCGTGCCGGGCGTGTAATCCTTGGGAGGGAAACGGTTTGTAAGGTCGCGGCCGACCATTCGGTTGATGATGAGGTCTGTTGTCAGCTCGCTGGAAGGCCATGTGCCCACGTACTGGCCGTCGCGCATGATAGTTACCTCATCCGCTATCTGTAAAATCTCCTCCATTTTATGGGATATGTAGATGATTGCACATCCCTTTGCCTGGAGCTGGCGTATAATTTTAAATAAATGCTCCGTTTCAACATCGGTCAATGATGAGGTCGGTTCATCCATTATAATAATTTTCGAGTTATAGCTGACTGCCTTTGCAATCTCAACCAGCTGGAGATTGGAAGGTGAGAGTGTCCCGGCCATTACCTCCGGGTTGATATTAAGGTCGATTTCCTTGAACAGCTCCTTGGTTTTGCGGATCATCGTTTTTTTGTCCACCGCAATTCCTCTCATGGGGAACCGCCCGAGCCAGATGTTTTCCATAACCGGTCTAAACCGGATTGGGTGCAGCTCCTGGTGAATCATGGAAACGCCAAGATCAAGCGCCTGCTTTGAGGATGTAATGTTTTCCTTTTTCCCATCCAGTATTATTTCTCCGCCGTCTTCCTGGTAAATGCCGAAAAGGCATTTCATCAGCGTGGATTTGCCGGCGCCGTTTTCGCCCATAAGCGCATGAACGCTGCCCGGCCTTACCTTTAAGCTGACGTTGTCCAGCGCCTTAACGCCAGGGAAGACTTTTGTGATGCTGTTCATTTCCAACACATATTCGCCCATACAGTCATTCCTCCTTTTTACTAAGATGAACGGGGAACGAAAGCGTTTGCTTCACGTTCCCCGCTGAAACCATACTTCAAAGTATCAAAGGCTTAATCCAAACGAGAACGGTAAATTACTTCTGGAAATCTTTGTAGTTTTCTGCGGTTACCTTTACATAAGGAATCCAGACATATTTGCCGTCTGTAACGTCATAGCCTACATTTGCCTTGTTGATTTCTTTGCCCTGTGCAGCGGCAACTGCGATGTTTACAGTAGCCTTGCCCTGGTTCTCGCCGTCGTTCAGAACGGTGCCGAGCAGGGAACCGTCAGCCATAGCTGCCAGTGCAGGAGCAGTAGCGTCAACGCCGACAACCGGGATGTACTTGGTCTTGTCGCCCTTGTTGTAGCCGGCAGCCTTCAGAGCTTCGATTGCGCCGAGCGCCATATCGTCGTTGTTTGCGAGAACTGCTTCGATTTTATCAATGCCCTTGGAAGCGATGAAGGTCTTCATCAGGTCGGTAGCTTTAACCTTATCCCACATTGCGGTGTCGGCGGCCAGCTTCTCGGTCTTAAAGCCTGCTTTTTCAATCGCTTCTACGGAATACTTTGTGCGGAGGGTTGCATCCTGATGGCCAGGCTCGCCCTGCAGCATAACATACTGAACCGTGCCGTCGCCGTTCTTATCGGCACCCTTGTTGGCCTTGAAGTAATCGGCAATAAGTTCGCCGGAAAGTGTACCGGACTGCTCAGCCTTTGCACCGACATACCAGGTCTTGTCGTAGCTCTTCATAACGGCTTCTTCCGGCTCACGGTTTAAGAACACGATCGGAAGGCCCTTTGCCTTTGCTTTTTCTACCAGCGGAGCAGCAGCGGTACGGTCAACCGCGTTGATTGCCAGAGCAGAAACGCCCTTTGTAATGAATGTATCAACCTGCTCGTTCTGCGTGGGCTGCTTGTTCTGGGAGTCCACAATGTCCAGCTGTGCGCCCAGTGTCTTGGCCTGTGCGGTCATGTTGTTGCGGACGCCTGTCATGAATGTATCGTCGAACTTGTAGATACATGTGCCTACGCTTACGTCGGAAGCGGCTGCTGCGGCGGCTGCGGAACTTGCGGGAGCTGCGGCGGATGCGGCCGGAGCTTCGCTTGCGGCCGGAGCGGCTGCGCTGGAGGCCGCCGTATTACTGGAGCAGCCGACTGCTGCGGAGGCCATCATCAATGTGGCCAGAATCAATGCAACAATTTTCTTCATAATGAAAAAATCCCCTACTTTCTTTTTTGTTGGCAAACCCTTGTGCTTTTGCACAAATTCTAATCTGTTTGCCTATCACTGTTGGATATTATAACCGTGTTTCTGTGTGAAATCCATATGATTTTCTTCACACTTGTATGAAATTTCTTAACTAATATGGCTAATCCGTTTCAGTAAAGTGCAATTTTATTGGTAAATATTAATAAATAGGGACAATATTATTGTGGATACTGCCCATATTGCGCCCAAAAGGCCCTTCCTTTCTATAAAAAATGCTCTTTGCGGGAACGCGGCGGCGTACGCGTTTCACAGACTTGTCTGCTTCCATAAAACGAGATATAATAAGTTAAATTCAGGGAAACCGCTGAAACAGGGCGCCGGGAAAAAACTGTGAGGCCTGATTTATTAGCGATTTGTTCAAACGAAAAGAGGCCGTATAGATTGAAAGAGGAAATCCTGCGTCAGCTAAAAGAAATTCCCGGCAAAATCGGATTTTATTATAAAAACCTGGTTACCGGGGAGGAATGGAGCCTGAATCCGGAACTGCCGCTGCTTGCCGCCAGCGTCATAAAAATCCCCGTGCTCGTGGAGGCATTTACGCAGCTCGCGTCCGGCAGAGCGGATAAAAACGAGCTCTATAAAGTCCGCGCGGAGGATAAGGTTCCCTCCTGCGGCGCGCTTACCTACCTGCACACCGGCCTTGAGGTGACGCTGGAGGATCTTTGCACCCTGATGATCATCCTGAGTGACAACACCGCCTCAAATATCCTGCTGCGGAAATTCGGCATTGAAGAAATCAATGGCTGCATGCGCGGGCTCGGTCTTAAAGTAACGACCGTAAACCGTCTGCTGTTTGACAGCGAGGCTGCGGCGCAGGGAAAAGAAAACTATATCTGCGCTGGAGAAATCGGAAGCCTGCTGGAAAAAATGTACCGCGGCACGCTTGTTTCAAAGCAGGCCTCGGAAAAGATGCTGGAGATTCTGAAAAACCAGCGTCTGAACGGAAAAATGCCGTTTTTTTTCAAGAATGGCGTAAAAATTGCGCACAAAACGGGGGAGGACGACGGCATTACCCACGACGTCGGGATTGTTTACGCACCGCAGCCGTTCGCGGTCTGCTTCTGCTCCAACGAGGTCGATGTGCCGCGCTTTGAAATGATGATTCAGCGTGTAACAAGGGATTTGTACGATATGCAGCGGCAGGGATGACCTCCCGCCGCAATCAATATTCGGCAAGTCCATAACATTATAGGATGGAAAGGCGGAAAATATGACAACGCTTATAAAAAACGGCACTCTGGTAGACCCAACCGGTAAAGTGCATGCAAAATTGAACCTATATATTAAAGACCATAAAATCGAGTTCAGTACTGCGGAGGAACCTGCGGCAGACCGGATCATCGATGCCGCCGGAAAAATTGTGGCGCCCGGTTTTATCGACGTACATATGCACGAGGGAATCCGCAAGCCGGACGGCACGCTGGACGAGAGTATTTTCCGGGCGCTCCTGAACATGGGGGTTACCTCTGCACTGGGCGGAAATTGCGGAAATAACGCGTTCGATTCCCCCGGCGAGTATCTTGACATGGCAGATCAGAGGGGACTGCCAATCAACCTGGGGCTGTTCGCCGGGCATACCGACGCGCGTTTCCGTGCGGGCGGTACGGACAAATATGCGCCCATCGGCGGGGACGTGCTGAACAGGATGCTCGTTTCGCTGGAAAAGGAACTGGACGCCGGCTGTGCGGGAATCTCCTTCGGTATCAAGTACACGCCCGGCACCACCTTTGACGAGCTTCTTCGGGTAAGCTCCCTATGCCAAAAGGGAAACAAGACTATCGCCGCCCATATCCGGGATGCTGCAGCGAATGCGCTCAGCGCGGCGAAGGAAATTGCAGAAACCGGGCGGCAGCTCGGGATTCGGGCGGAAATCTCGCACATCGGAAGCATGGCGGGCTTCGGCCAGATGGAGGAAACGCTGAAACTGCTCGATGAATACGTCCTGAACGGAACAGAAATCGGGATCGACTGCTACCCCTATTACGCGTTCAGCACGGATATCGGGGAAACCACCTACGACGACGGCTGGATGGAGCGTTACGGTACCGACTATTCCAGCATCGAGCTCTGCGACGGGCCGTACCGGGGAATGCGCTGTACGGAAGAGATTTTCCACGAGCTGAGAAAGGAAAGACCCGGCACTATTACGGTCTGCCATGTCATGCGGCCGGAGGAAGTGGATATGGCGCTGCTGCACCCGAACGTGGTGCTTGCCACAGACGGTTATATGCACAGCGGGCAGGGGCACCCGCGCGCGGCCGGCACGTTCCCGCGTTTTCTGAAGAACTATGTGCGCACCGGGAAGATCAGCCTGGACGACGCGATTGCAAAAATGAGCAGCATTCCCGCGCAGCGGTTCGGCCTGAAAAACAAAGGCCGGCTATCCGCCGGGGCGGACGCCGACCTTGTGATTTTCGACCCGGAAACGGTCGCCGACTGCTCCGATTATGACAATCCGGCCTGTCCGCCGAAAGGCATCGATTATGTGTTCATCGGCGGGGTGCCCGCGGTTGAAAAATCCGTTGTGGTAAACGAAAAACTGGGGCGCTCTCTTAGATTTTAGAATTGGAGTGATATGGTTGCTTACGCCAAAGCCATTGTTTCCCGGCGCGCGCGTCGCGCTGGTCGCGCCCTCCGGGCCTGTTCCGCAAGGGCGGCTGGAGCCCGCCGTAAAATCAGTGGAAAATCTTGGACTGGAACCCGTCGTTTTTGAAAGCTGCCGGAGCAAACACGGCTATTTTGCCGGAAGCGACCAACTGCGCACTGATGACATCAATCAGGCGTTTGCCGATCAGACGATCGACGGCGTGATCTGTATTCGCGGCGGCTACGGGGCCCAGCGCCTGATGAAGCTGATTGATTTTGGCTGCATTCGTAGAAATCCGAAGTATTTTAGCGGCTACAGCGACGTTACCGCCCTGCATATCAAGATTAACCAGTCCTGCGGCTTCGTCACCTACCATACCCCAATGCCCGCGACCGAGCTGTACAACGGCGCGGACGAATTTTCCGTGGAACAGGTAAAGAAAACGCT
>DATAML010000086.1:0-5903 GCA_036260545.1 Caproiciproducens sp. | reverse complement strand
TCCAGCAGGCGCGGCGCAAACACGTCCATGCGCGAGGAAGTCGTCGGCCCGCAGGAACCGATGGGAAGGCCTTCCGGCGCGGGAGTGGGCCCCGCATAATAGATTGTGGCGTCTTGCAGTTCAAACGGCAGGCTTTCGCCCCGGTCAAGCATGGCAAAAAGGCGTTTATGCGCCGCGTCCCGCGCCGTATAGATTGTCCCGCTTAAAAGGATTTTATCCCCTGCGCGCAGGGTTTGAGCCGCCTCGGCAATATTCTGCGTGTCAATACAAAGCTCCATGCCAGCCTCCAAATTATCAGAATAGGGAACTGCACCGCAGTTCCCTATCAATTTAAAATTAAGTTTACCATATTACCGGATAAAAATCAAAACATATTTTTCTTTTTTAAAATGAAATAAGCAACCGTCATGCAAACAGCCGAAACCAGAACCGGGAACCAGAACACGGGGAACGGCGCGCCTTCCACGTTCATGCCGTACATACTGGAAATAACCGTAGGAATGGAAAACAGCAGTGTAATGGAGGCCAAAACCTTCATGACCATGTTGAGGTTGTTGGAAATGACCGACGCAAAGGCGTCCATGGTACCGGAAAGGATGTTCAGGTGGATGTTTGCCATTTCAATGGCCTGCTTGATTTCGATCAGCACGTCCTCCAGAAGGTCCTGATCTTCCTCATAAAGCTTGATCACACGGCCACGCATGATTTTTTCTATCGTGATTTCGTTTCCTTTCAGAGAAGACGAAAAGTAAACGAGTGATTTTTCAATATCCAGGAGCTGAATCAGCTCGGAATTCTTCATGGATTTGCGAAGTTCTTTTTCAATGAAATTGCTGATTTTATCGATCTGCTTCAGATACTGCAAATATCTGGAAGCAATCCGGAGCATCACATACAGCAGGAAGCGCGTTTTCAGATTCGTCTGGACGCCCTTTACAAGGTCGCCGGAAAATTCATTCAGGACGGGGTTTTCTTTCGTGGAGACGGTAATTACATTTTTCTGGGTCAAAATAATGCCGAGCGGCGTAGTGGTATAAGTAATGTTCTTCCCCGCCTTTTCAATCACGGGGAGATCCAGGATGACAAGGGTGTTCTCGTCCTCGCTGTCAATATGGGAGGATTCCTCTTCATCCATCGCGGCGCGGAAAAAATCCGGCTCAATCTGGAAATCGGAAATCAGGCTGTTGATTTCCTCATCGTCCGGCGCCACACAGTTAATCCAGCATCCGGGCTCGCAGGCGGGAATCTGCTGAATGTGCCCGTCAATGGTCTTGTAGTAAGATAGCATTGCGCTCATCTCCTTTATTAAATTTGTTTAAGTATCGACTCAAAGGGTCAGGGTTCACAATGCCACCTCCAATATATTTGAACTGGTCAGGAAATATTTTGCTATATTCTTTTCGTAATCCAATAGTTATTATAGCACACTATCACGAGATTTCAAGAGTGCGGAGGGTATTTTAAGCAATATTTCTTCATTTCAGCCGATAATTGCGCAAATTAGGCTGTTTTTGGGCAAATAAGGGCAATTATCAGCTGTTTTAGGCTTTTGAACGCTGCGGTCTGCAAAATTCTCTGTCACCTTCGGGAGACATCTTTCTAAGTAATTACCCAAAAATTCAGGGCGGATGCATATCGCACCCGCCCTATGTAGAATATCTTATAGAAATAAATAGCTTATTTACGGTTGAAGATCGACATAATATCGGTAAAGTCTTCGTCGTCGATCGGACTTGCCTTGGATTTGTCCTGCTCTTCCTTCTTCGGAGCAATCTTGCCGGGCTTGTCCACAGGAATTTCGGAACCCATTGAGGAAGAAAATCCGGTTGCGATAACGGTGACGCTCATCTCGTCGTCCATGTTCTCGTCAAACGCCGCGCCCCAGATGATGTTTGCGTCTTCGTGCGCCTGAGCGGAAATCATAGCGGAAGCGGTTTCGATTTCGTCAAGGCCGATATCCGGCGAAGAGGTGATATTGATAATGACGCCCTTCGCGCCGTTGATCGCGGTTTCGAGAAGCGGGCTGGAAATGGCCATGTTCGCGGCGGTTTCCGCCTTGTCCTTACCGGAGGATCTGCCCACGCCCATATGCGCGTATCCGGCGTCCTTCATAACCGCGGTAACATCCGCAAAATCCAGGTTGACCAGTCCCGGAAGCTTAATTAAATCTGAAATACTCTGAACGCCCTGACGAAGAACGTCATCGGCGATGGAAAACGCGTTCAGCAGGGTAATTTTCTGCTCGCTGACCAGCTTTAATCGCTCGTTGGGGATTACAACAAGGGAATCCACATGCTCGCGCAGCGCAGAAATGCCTTCTTCCGCCTGCTCCATACGCCTGCGCCCTTCAAAAGTAAACGGCTTTGTCACGATGCCAACGGTAAGCACGCCCATGTCGCGCGCAATTTCTGCCACAATCGGAGCGGCTCCGGTGCCTGTTCCGCCGCCCATACCCGCCGTAATAAAGACCATGTCGCTGCCGCGGATTGCGGCGGCGATTGCCTCACGGCTTTCATCCGCAGCCTTCTGTCCCATTTCCGGCTTTGACCCCGCGCCCTTTCCATGGGTCACCTTTTCACCGATCTGAATCTTCTGGGTGGCCTTGGAACGGTAAAGCGCCTGTTTGTCGGTGTTCACGCTGATAAACTCAACGCCCTTGACCCCCATTGTGACCATGCGGTCAATTGCGTTTCCGCCGCCGCCACCGACACCGATTACCTTAATCTGTACAATATTGTCAAAGTCGTTATCAATCTCAAAAGGCATGTGCTGCGTCCCCCTTATGTTTACCTATATTTTAATATCAGAATATTTCATGGATAGCATTCTCATTCTATAATCTAACACTTTTCAGAATTAAATTCAATATATTTTATTACTTTAGTATAGTATAAAGCACGGATGTTAAAATTCCTTGAGGCCATTATCGTCTGCTATTTTGCACCGGAGGAAGCAGTACTTACCGTATAATCCGGGTCAAAGAAAGCGTCGTTCTCCTCCACCGCAACGGAGAGGTTCAGCGTCCCCCGTTCCGTATCCTTGATTTTACCCGCGTCCAGAATGCTTTTTGCGAAACGGAGTTTATAGTCGAAGTCGCTGGAAAGCCCCAAATTCATGGTAATCCGCCCATCATAAACAATCTGTATTTTGTAGGAATTGCTCAGATCGATCGCCGTGACCTTCTCAAGCTTGCTGCTACCGATAGCCGCCGTCAAATTGCGGAACAACGTCTGCTGGGAGGTGTCCTGATAAACGATGTTCTTGCCGACCTCCGCGCCGGCAAGCTTCAGCCCTTTGACCGCCGGGCAGTTCTTGGGAACGGAGTCCGCAAGCTCCAGCACCTTGCCGGAGGAACTGACAACGGCATATTTTTTGTTGTATTCCACCGCGCCGGAAACCGCATCCTCGCTGACAACAATCCGAATTTTCGCCGGCAGGCTCCGGGAAACCTTCGCCGCACCGATGTAGGGCAGCTTACTCTGGATTTTCTGTCCCGCCTCCCTTGTTTTGGTAAGGAAGAGGTTGTCCCCTTTTCGGATACCGGAAATGCGAATAATTTCCTCCGCGGACTAACGAGAGGTGCCCTGAACCTCAATGGAATCGATTTTAAACAGGACCGTGAGGGACAGGGCAACCGCCGCGGTCAGTACGGTGACAAATGTAAAAAGATAAAAGAAAAGAAGCGCACGGTGTTTGCGCCGCCTGCGGTTTTCCGCGCGGCGCTGGGGAGAAGAATACCTTGCGCTTCGTTCGTGCGCACTCCCGTTCGGGCTGCGGGGAACCGGACGGTATTCCCCGCTGGCTTTGTCATAAACGCGCGGCGTATCCCTTCCGCCTCCGCTGTTTCTTTTTTCCTTCATTTGCAAACCTCCGAATACCGATAGAGACTAAATTCTTTTCACATTCGCGCCGAGAACGGCAAGGCTTTTTTCAATGCTTTCATAGCCCCGGTCCAGATGCTTCAGCCCGGAAATCTGTGTTATGCCCTGAGCCGCCAGGCCCGCCACAACCAGCGCGGCGCCGCCGCGCAAGTCCGCCGCTTCTACCGGCGCCCCGGAAAGGCTCGGCACGCCTTCCACAACCGCCACGCGTCCTTCCACCTTGATGTTCGCGCCGAGGCGGAGCAGCTCCCCCACGTGTTTGTAACGGCTCTCAAAAATCGTTTCAACAAAAATACTTGTGCCGTCCGAAAGCGTGGTCATCGCCATGACAGGCGCCTGCGCGTCGGTGGGAAATCCCGGGTACGGCATGGTCCGCACACTTTTGATCCGGCCAAGGCGGTTAGGAGAAATAATTTTCATCTTATGTTCCGAAATATCGAATCTGCACCCGCATTCCTCAAAGGACGGCAATACCGGTTCCAGGTGCTGGGGAATAATGCCGTTCAGGGTTAGTGTGCTGCCGGTGACCGCCGCCGCAGTAAGAAAGGTGGCCGCGGCAATCCGGTCCGGAATCACGGTATGTTCACAGCCGGTAAGCTTTTTTACGCCTTCGATCACAACCGTGCTCTCTCCTGCTCCGCGAATTTTCGCCCCGCAGGCGTTGAGGAAGTTCGCAAGGTCGCAGATTTCTGGTTCGCGCGCCGCATTTACAATAATTGTAGTTCCTTTGGAAACGCAGGCCGCTATAATGATATTTTCCGTGGCGCCCACGCTTGGAAACGAAAGATTGATCGCCGCAGCGCGGATGCCGTCCGGCACGCTGCACTCCAGGAATCCATGATCTTCGTTAATGAGCACGCCCATCTTCCGCAGCGCGGAAAGATGCAGGTCGATCGGTCTGGGCCCAAGCTCGCAGCCACCGGGCAGCGAGAGCTTTGCCCTGCCCATCCTGCTGACGATCGCTCCCAAAAAAATAATCGAGGAACGCATTTCGCGCATCAGGCTGTCGGGAATTTCATAGTTTTTCACTCCCTGCGGGTCAATCACAACGTCGGTGCCGCAGCGTTCGGCGGTACACCCCAAGTGGCGCAGGATATTCAGAGACGTGTCCACATCCGATAGATTCGGACAGTTATGTAATATGCATTGTCCGCTGCAGAGCAGGGAGGCCGCCATAAGCGGCAATGTGCTGTTCTTTGCGCCGTGTATTGTGAGTTCGCCTTCCAGTTTGCTTGGCCCGTGTATTATCAGTTCTGACATAGCAACACCCCCACATAATCTATAAATATACTATGCGGGATTTGCTTTTACGGTGATAATGTTCAGCGGACGTCGGCCAATACTTCTTTTAGAATTTTATAAATACGCTCGTTGGCGTCCGTGATTGCCATTTTTTTCGCGTTTTCCCCAAGCTCAGCTATCATGCCGGGTTTACTGAAAAGCTCTGCGACCTTTTTGCAGAGAGCTTCGCCGGTAAGGTCTTTTTCCTCAAGGATTGCCGCGGCGCTCCGGTTGACCATCGCCATGGCGTTGTGGTACTGGTGGTTTTCCGCCACGTTGGGGGACGGGATGAGAACGGAAGCCTTGCCCTGCGCCTGCAGCTCGCTCAGTGTGATGGCGCCGGCGCGGCAGATGACAAGATCGGCCGCCGCAAGACATTCTGGCATGTCGTTGATGTATTCCCTGATTTGAATATTCGGATGTTTGGACAGCTCCAAGCCCTTTTCTTTCAGAAGCTCTGGCATCCAGATGCCCCACTGGCCGTACCCGTGGATATGCTGAAAGCGGTCGGATTTTGCGCTCTCCGTGAGCAGGTCTGCCACGGCCTCGTTGATCTTGCGTGCCCCAAGGCTGCCGCCGAAGCTCAGAATCAGGGGCCTTTCGTCCAGGCCGAGCGCCTTTCGCGCCGCCGCGCGAACATCAAGGTGGAAGGACGCGTGGCGGTCGTGGAAGGCGTGCCGAGCCTTTCCGGGGCGCCGGTGGAAGCGGCGGACCTGCGCGGCGGCGCCGCGCTGGTTGTGG
>DATAML010000071.1:0-2114 GCA_036260545.1 Caproiciproducens sp. | reverse complement strand
GCTCATCAAGGCGGTAAAAAGCACGCCGATTCTGGAAAACAGCCGTAAAATCGGGCGAATCATGAAAACCGACGGAGGTTCCAAGCCATGAATAAAAGCATCGAAATATTGGTCTATATCACTTCGGATGATAAAAGGGTGCTGAGCGGCGACCCCCTTACCCTTCTGGTTGCGGACAGCGAGGAACAGAAAAAGCTTACAGTTGATTTTGCCCGCGCTTTACGGGCAAACGTTGTTCAGCTCAGCAACGGGGACTATATGGTCATCAGCGGCGACCGGTAAAATTCACCTCTGCTTGCGCAGCTTCGAAATAAAAAAGCCGGGGAGAAAATCCCCGGCAAAAATATTTATTTGGGCTTATACATCCACGGGATGACCTGCCACACCGCAATGCGGCGTTTCAAAGCTTTATCCGTAACCCGTCCGGTCTGAAGCATCTTGTCATACCCCATCGCTTTAAGGTATCCGCGTATGGCGTTATACCCCGTACCCTCTTTCAGCAGGATATCCACCGCGTCCATAATGGTAAGCGGAAGCTTTTCGTGCTCAAAAAGCCGGGTCAGCTCGGCGTCCTCGCGGTTTGCCTTGATAATATCCATGATCCGCAGAACCGCGTCCGCGTGCTGGAAGATATTCCGGCCGACCGGCTTCTGCTTCGGACGTTTCAGCTCGTAAACCGCATCGCGTTTGATCAGGACAGGCGACTGTACGATGGAATCGGCCGTGAGCAGACAACGGAAAACAAATTCCTCGGCATAACCGTGGCTGCAGGAATCAAAAAAGCGAATCTGCTTTTCCAGCAGAAATTTGCGCCGAATCAGTATGGCGGAAATATCGATACGGTAACTGCCCTTCAGAATATTTTTCACATAACCGCCGCCGCTTTCCTGCTTCACGGCTTTGCTGATCAAGCGCCGTTCCGCAGCGTGTGATTCTTCTTCCGTAACACAGCCGAAGATAAAATCAGCTGAAGTGCGCACCGCGGTTTCATAATAGCCGCGGATAAAATCGCGGTACAGCCTGCGGGCAAAAATAAAAGTGATATATTCCCCACCGGCCTTCTGAATTCCGGTATTCAAAGCAGCGGAAACAGTGCTGTCCCCGTTCTGTATGACAAAGCCCTTAAGCTTTAGTTCCTTGATAAGCTGGACGGCCTCCAGCACGGTCTGGTCCCCGGAGCCCATGTCGACCACAATAAATTCTGCTTCAAGCTCGGTAACCTGTGCGGCAACAGAACGCAGTATCCCCGAAATCTCCTGTTCTATATTTCTTACAGGAATTATAATTGAAAGATCTGCAAGCTGCATTTCCGTCACCCCCCAAGTGAATTCTTTCATTTGATTATATCATATTATAACCAAATTGAAACGCTAAAACTGACACAGAACAAGGCGGCGAATGAAAATTCTTTTGTTAATTATATCTTAACAAAAGCAACGTTTCTTTAGGATTGCTCTTTAAAATACCGGGCCGCGGCAGAACGGAAGCTGTCCTGAATCAAATGGGAAAGCCTCAGCACGATTTCATCCGGCTGTTCCTTCATCCCGCTGCGCGCCCACCGCACTGTGATCCCGACCAGCCCGTACGCGTTAAAAGCGGCAATAAACTCCTTATCCCGGTTCTCGATTTTACTGTCGTCTGCAATTTCGTCGAGTATTTCCATGACGAGGCCCTTTGTTACTTCAAACAAATAATCCTGAAACGAGTTCTGCCCGGTAACATTCAGCGCATTCGTATAAAAATACTGCTCCTGTTTCATACTTCTGAGCACGTCGCGGACGACGTCGCTCCAGTTCTCGTGCAGCTTGTTTTGGGTAACAACTGAAACCACTTCATTATAATAAATCCAGTCTATCAAATCATATTTATCTTTGAAATGATAGTAAAAAGTTTGGCGGTTGATGCCACAGTTTTCTACAATTTCAGAAACAGATATTTTTTCAAGACCTTTTTTTTTCATTAATTCTTTGACAGAAGCCGCAATCGCCCTTTTTGTAATCAGAGAATCAGACATGTTACCCCTCCTCCCACAGAAATAATAATATTAAGGCTCGGCATTGGTTTATTACTCAAAATTCGTTTTTGCATTCCGTTTACTTTAATATTATTGTTAT
>DATAML010000065.1:0-4562 GCA_036260545.1 Caproiciproducens sp. | reverse complement strand
CACGGTAGTTACAATCGGGGATTATGCGTTTCAGGAATGCACAGAGATTGAAAAAATCATTATTCCGAACAGCGTAACATCGATCGGCAGGTATGCTTTTGCCAAGTGTGAAAATATAGAAAAAATAGCAATTCCGGACAGCGTGACTACGATTGGAAACTTCGCTTTTTCCGAATGCTCCGGGTTGAAGAAGCTTACTCTTTCGAGTAAACTGAAGACCATAGGAATCAGTTCATTTTCGGAATGTTCAGGCTTAACGGATATAGTCATACCGAACAGTGTGACCGTGATCGGTAAAAATGCTTTTGAAGATTGTTCTGGCCTGAAAAGCATTACGATAGCGAGTAATATCAGGACCATCGGCAAGGATGCTTTTATTGGCTGCGGCAACGTTACGATCAGCGGCTATGAAGATACGGAAATTCAGAAATATGCTCAGGAAAATAGCATTTCATTTAAAAACATCGGAACAGGTTCCCTCACGCTGGATACAAAGAACGTGGCTGTCGCCCCAAAGGGCAGCTACACAGTCAATACCAAGTTGGCAGGGCAGGGGATCTTTATCAAAACTAGTTCTTCTAAGAGTAAGGTTGCCAAGGTTGTCAATGACGGAAATGGACATTATCGGGTGGTTGGCTTAAAATCTGGTACCACCTATATCATGTTTAACGTTTATAATAAAAGCAATAAGCTGCTGGCACATGCGTCCGTTAAGGTGACGGTGAAAAGCGGAGCGGTTTCCCGCGGGGACAAGTCAAGTCAGACGGCCAGATTCTAACGGATGAAAAATCAATCGAATATCAGGTTTAAAGACCTCTGCTGCAGAAACTGCGGCAGAGGTCTTTTCATTGGCGCAGAAGAAAATACGGACAGCGGAAAGGTAATTAAAGAAATAAGGTATTAAACTTAATTTAATTAAGTGATAATGGGCAGAAAACACAATAAATCAACCAGATAAAATTGTAAAATGAAGTAAATGGGGGATTTTGTATTAATAAAATTAAGTTTATAAGGCCTTTTCTTTTAAAGTTAAAGTGAAGCCCTCCAAAATCAAATTTTAAATCGTAAAAATGAAATTCCTATTTACCTTTTCGTTCCGGAGTGTTATGGTTGCCTCATGAAAAGCGAACACAAGCGAATACATATTGTTTTGCAGAAATGAGGCATCAGGCATGAAATCAAGAATTGAATTTGATTCAATCGGAACGCTGCAGGTTCCTGAAAACGCTTATTACGGAGTCCAGTCGCTGCGGGCGAAAAACAATTTCCAAATTACGGGCAGGCGCCTGAACTCCACCTTTATCGTTTGTCTTGCGCAGATCAAAAAAGCGGCTGCGATCACCAACCGCAACTCGGGGCAGCTCAGTAAAGAAATTGCGAACGCCATTATCACTGCCTGTGATGAAATTATTGCGGGACATCTCCACAGTCAGTTTATTGTGGACCCGATACAGGGCGGCGCAGGAACTTCCGCGAACATGAACGCCAATGAGGTCATTGCCAACCGGGCAATCGAACTGCTGGGAGGTACCAAGGGCGATTATAATATCGTACATCCGAACGACCATGTCAATATGAGCCAATCCACCAACGACGTTTTCCCGACGGCCGGAAAGCTTACGGTTCTGGAAACTATGCCCGGCGTCATCCATCAATTGGAGCGTCTGGACAGCGCGCTGGAAGTAAAGGCTGAGGAATTCAGCGACGTCGTCAAGATGGGCAGAACCCAGCTGCAGGACGCGGTTCCCATCCGTCTCGGGCAGGAATTCCACGCCTACGCCTGCGCGGTCAAACGCGACATCGCACGGCTTGGCAAAGCAATGAACGAGATGAGAGCCGTCAATATGGGCGGTACGGCTATCGGCACCGCGGTAAACGCCTGTTCGTCCTATCTGTACAACATTACCGCCAACCTGCAGAAGGTCAGCGGCGTGCGGCTGGCGCAGGCGGAAGACCTGATCGACGCAACACAGAATCTGGACGGGTTTGTGAGCGTTTCGGGCGCATTAAAGACCTGCGCGGTCAGCCTTTCCAAGATGGCAAACGACCTTCGCCTGCTTTCCAGCGGGCCGCGCACCGGCATTATGGAAATCAGCCTGCCCGCAATGCAGAACGGTTCCTCCATTATGCCCGGTAAAGTAAATCCTGTCATCCCGGAGGTGGTTTCGCAGGCGGCGTTCGATATTATCGGGAACGACTGCGCCATCACCATGGCGGCGGAGGCCGGGCAGCTTGAGTTGAATGCGTTTGAACCGGTGCTGTTCTACAAAATTTTTGAATCCATCGACTGCCTTGAGGGCGCGGTAATGACCTTCGTGGACAACTGTGTTTCCGGTATCACCGCGAACCGGGAAAACTGCCGGAATCACCTTGAGGAAAGCGTGGGAACCGTCACCGCGCTCTGCCCGTATATTGGGTATATGAAGGCGGCAAAAATAGCAAAGGAATCGCTGAAAACAGGAGTCCCTGTAGCAAAGCTCGTTTTGAATGAAAAGCTCTTAAGCGCTGAAATGCTCGATTCCATCATGGATCCGGTTGCTATGACCGGCACCGCACAAATGGAACAGACCCGCAAGGCATCCGTTTAATAAATACTTTCATAAAGGAGAATGAATATGTTTACTTATATTGATACGCCGATGGATAAATTTTCAGATCGTCCGGACCGAACCGTAACCCGTCACAATGATGAAAAACCGGGAGAACCCTTCCGATATGAACCGGTGCTGAACCCGGCACATTCCCCCGACTTCGGGAAAGCCGACCGAAAGGACAGAATATAAACAGTCAACAAGCTTCCCATGACTTAACTTATAGATAGACGAATCGGGCAATGGCACTTCCGTGCCATTGCCCGATTCGTCGTCTGCGGCAAACAAAATAGTCGCAGATTTTTTATTTGTCTACGAATCATTTTTCAGAAAGGCTTCATACCGTTCTGCGATATCCGGGTTGTTTTTCATAAAATTCAAAAAATTCTGGAAGCAGCGGATGGTATCGTCGCTGAACATGTGCTCGATTTTTTCCGTTTCCTCGAGCACCCTCACATCGTCTGCGCCGATCATCCGGATGAAATCCTCAACGATTTTGTGGCGGTTGAGCAGTCTGGCGCCGGTTTCCCTTCCGTTGTCCTCAAGCATGATATAGCCGTATTTTTCATATTTGACCAGTCCCATGTGCGCCAACTGCTGAACCATTTTTGTAGCGGAGGAGGGCTGGATGTTGAGAGCTTCCGAAAGCGTATGGATACGGGTGAACCCGGTACCGAGCGAAAGCCGGTAGATCATCTCAAGATAGTCTTCCATGGATGCCGTAAGGGAATTGTCATTCTTTTTCATATATTCGTTAAACGTGTAAAAGTCCTTTTCGTTCATCGCTTCACCCGCCAAAACGTTTAATGATAATTATATGCGGCGCGATTCCGATTCATTCCAGCAAGGAACACTTTTGAAGAAATCACATAGTTTGTATCGTGTAAAGATTGTTAGACCAGGCTAATACGATTGTGAAAGGTGATATCCCATGCAAAGTGAACAAACGGCTGTCCGCGCGGGTCAGCTGAGCACCGGGAGCGCCGCGGTCTGCCGGCCGTATGTGCCGAAAAAGCAGAACCGGTTTCTCCAGCTCGTTCAGTATCTTGGCCCTGCGTTTGTTGTCAGCGTGGCATACATTGATCCGGGCAACTTCGCTACCAACATCAGCGGCGGCTCCAGATTTAATTATTCGCTGATCTGGGTCATCCTTGTCAGCAACCTGATGGCTATTTTTCTGCAGACCATGTCGGCAAAGCTTGGCATCGCGACCGGCCGCAGCCTGCCCGAAATGTGCTCCAGAGTCTTTTCCAGACCCGCCAACTGGTTTTTCTGGTTTATGGCGGAGCTTGCCGCAATGGCGACCGACCTTGCGGAATTTCTGGGCGGAACCCTCGGTTTGAACCTGCTGTTCAATATTCCGATGATCTACGCCGCGTTGCTGACGGGCCTGCTGACCTTTCTGATCTGTTATATGGAGAAATACGGGCAGAAAACCGTGGAGGCAATCATAACCGTCCTTGTTGCGGTGATCAGCGCAGCCTATGTTGTTGAGCTTTTTCTTGCAAAGCCGGATTGGGCGCAGGTGGGAATCCATACTTTTGTCCCTTCGCTGCCGGATGGAAAAGCGGTCGTCATTGCCGTGGGGATGCTGGGAGCTACCGTCATGCCCCACGTAATCTATCTGCATTCGCAGCTGGTTCAGTGCCGGTGCAAGGACACTACCACCCAGGGAAAGAAGCATCATCTACAGATGGAGAAAATCGATATCGCGATTGCCATGAATATCGCATTTTTTGTGAACGCCGCGATGGTGGTCGTTTCCGCCGCCGTATTTTTCGCCAACGGCGTCCAGGTGGATACCATGCAGCAGGCGCACAAATCTCTGGAGCCCCTGCTGGGGCCGCTTTCGGGCGGCGCGTTCGGGATCGCGCTGCTGGCCTCCGGGCTTTCTTCCTCGGCGGTGGGTACGATGGCGGGACAGACCATTATGAAAGGCTTTGTCAGCATCAGCATACCGGTGAATCTTCG
>DATAML010000064.1:0-7688 GCA_036260545.1 Caproiciproducens sp. | reverse complement strand
GTTCATGATGCGCGTTTCGGAAAAAATCGCCGCGCAGGAATACTGCTCCGCGTTGATTACCGGCGAGAGTCTGGGGCAGGTGGCGAGCCAGACGGTGCAGGCCATCGTCTGCACGGACGAAGCCGCGCATATTCCGGTATTCCGTCCTCTCATCGGCATGGATAAAGTTGAAATCATCGAAATATCCCGTAAAATCGATACCTTCGATATTTCCATCGAACCGTTTGAGGACTGCTGCACGGTATTCACGCCGAAGCATCCGCGCACCCGCCCCGAACTGAACGCGGTTCTGGAAGCCGAACAGGCGCTGGACTGAGCGGCCTTGATGTCGAAGGTATCGATTTTGCGGGATATTTCGATAATATCGATTTTATCCATGCCGATCAGCGGGCGGAATACCGGCATATGCGCGGCTTCGTCCGTACAGACGATGGCCTGCACCGTCTGGCTTGCCACCTGTCCCAGACTTTCGCCGGTAATCAGCGCGGAGCAGTATTCCTGCGCGGCGATTTTTTCCGAAACGCGCATCATGAACCGCCGCATGATTATGGTGAACAGTTCCTCCGGGCATTTCGCCATGATTTCTTCCTGCACCCGCGCGAACGGCACGGTGTACATTTTCATGCGCCCGGAATATTCGCTGACCTTGGAAAGAAGGTCTGCCACCTTCTGCTCCGCGCGCTCGCTGGTGTAGGGCGGGCTGGCGAAATGAATGGCAGTGAGCTCCAAACCGCGCTTTGCCATCATCCACGCGGCCACCGGGCTGTCGATGCCGCCGCTGATGAGGATTGCCGCGTTTCCGCCCGTGCCTACCGGAATCCCTCCCGCGCCGCGGATAGGCTGGCCGTGGACATAGGCGCCGAAGTCACGGATCTCCACGCGCACGGTAATGTCCGGGTTGTGCACGTCGACGTGCAGGTTCGGGAATTTATCCAGCAGATATTCCCCCATCTCGGCGGAGATTTCCGGCGACTGCAGGGGGAAGCTTTTGTCCGCTCGCTTGGATTCCACCTTGAAGCTCTTTGCGGCAAGCAGTTCGTATTTCAGGTATTCGCCGGCCGCCTCCAGAATCGCGGGCATTTCCTTTTCCACGGCGCAGGCGCGGGAAAATGCGGCGATACCGAATATTTTGGACACCTTTTCTGCCGCGGCGTCAAGGTCTGCGCCCTCGCGGGGAATCACATACACGGTGGATTGAGCGGCTTTGATGTCGAATCCGCCCAGCTTTTCCAGCCGACGTCGGATGGTCTTGAGCAGGGCGGCCTCAAAGGTTTTGCGGTTGAGCCCCTTGAGCACCATTTCGCCCAGTTTGATTAAAATTACTTCGTTCATAGTTTTCTCCCTATGTTTACCCATATCATTTTATCTTATTAATTTATTGTCTTTTAAAAAATCTGTGTTGATTTAACACCAATGGGAAGGGCGGTTTCGCTGCGGCGAGAGAATCTCTCTGTCGACTGCGGTCGATATCTCCCTTTCACAAGGGAGACAGGAGAAAGAGCTGTTTTGGTCAATTGGAATTATTCTATCGGAATAAATAACTGTTTATCCGTCAATGAAAACCCTATAGAAAATTGACAAAGCCGAGATGTAAGAGGATACCTCGGGGGATGCAAGCGGGATTGGATGGAACCCTCTCGCCGGGAATTATCAATCCCCCTTGCCGGGACTTTGCTTACTTTCGTCCCGGAACGAAAGTAAGGGCCTGCCCTGCCTGAGGGCAACTAAATACTTTATCAATTTTGGCAAAATGCCTAATGATTAAAATTGGATATGATGTTTTTACAGCGGCCTTTTGGTAAGCTCCGCAAGGCCGGACTTGAGCGCCTCGATGAAGCGGTCGATGTCGTCCTTGGTATTAAAGCGCGAAAAGCTGAGCCTCAGGGAAGAGGCGATGCGTTCGCGCGGCAAGCCCATGGCGGTGAGGACATGGCTTGCTTTTCCCTTGGAGCAGGCCGAACCGGAGGAAACATAGATTTCCCGGTCAGCAAGGTAGTGCAGCATAGTTTCGGCACGCACGCCGCCGGCGGAGAAATTCACGATGTAGGGCAGCGCGTCCTCCGGAGAGTTCAGCGTGACCCCGTCAATTTCGCCTAGCTTTGCGTGGCAGTAGCCGCAGAGCTCTGCCATAGCCTTCAGCTCCTCCTCTGGTTCCGGCAGTGCGCCCACGGCGGCGCCGAAGCCCGCGATCAGCGGCGCAGATTCCGTTCCGGGGCGGATGTCTCTTTCCTGGCCGCCGCCGTAGGTGCGCGGGACGATGTGCGCGCCCTTGCGCAGATAGAGCGCGCCGACGCCCTTCGGCCCGTGGATTTTATGCGCGCTCATGCTCATCAGGTCAATTTTCAGTTTGCTTGGTTTAAGCGGCAGCTTGCCAAAGGCCTGTACCGCGTCAACGTGGAACAGAGCCGGGGCTTTCTCTGCAGCGATTGCCGCGGAAACAGCTTCCAGCGGGAGGAGGGTGCCTACCTCGTTATTCACGCACATCATGCTGACAAGGATTGTTTCCGGGGTGACCGCTTCAAAAATCTGCTCCGGGCGTATTTTTCCCGTGCCGTCCGGCTTAAGGGCAACGACCTCGAAGTCTTCCTTTTCCAGCTGTTTCATCGTATTGAGCACCGAGGGATGCTCCATCGCCGTGGTGACGATGCGCCTGCCGCGCTTCTGCAGCGCGTGCACCGCTCCGAACAGCGCGATATTGTTGCTTTCCGTCCCGCCGGACGTAAAATAGATTTCTTCGGGCTTTACGCCGGCCAGCGCGGCGATTTTGCCCCGCGCGGCGGTAATTTCCCGCTCCGCGCGGAAGCCCATGGTATGCAGGCTGGACGGATTGCCGTAGTTTTCCGTCATCATTTCCATTACCTTTTCGGCGGCTTCCGGGCACACCTTGGTAGTGGAGGAATTATCCAAATATACTTCACCCAACGGGGAGTACCTCCAATTTAGGCTCTATCAGTTTTATTGATAGGCTTCTAATAATTTTACTATATTATACATCAAATAGCCGCGCGGAGCAACGGAAAGAGGCGGCTGTTCCCGCATTGCTTTTTTATAATTATGTATTATAATAAGATTATTATAACGGATTCCGACGGAATTAAAAGGCGAATCGGGACGATAAGGGGGCGGTAATACGGCGGCTTTAAAAAATACCAGGCAGCGCTGCGCGATTATGCAGATTTTAAAGCAGAGCGCGGAACCGGTGAGCGCCGAGGATATTTTTGCCTGCCTGAAGGAAGAATATCCGAACCTTGCCCTTTCCACCGTTTACCGGAATCTGGAACGCTTTGCCGCGGACGTTCTGGTAAAAAAGGATGTGTTCAACGACGGAATCGTACGCTATTCGATTGCCGGAGAGCACCACGGCCATTATTTAATCTGCACACAATGCAGTGCGAAGATCAAAATACAGGACTGCCCGCTCACCCGTCTGGAGCAGGGGCTGGCGCGGGATACCGGCTATGAGATCGAGGGGCATACCCTCACGATTTACGGGAAATGCCCGGAGTGCGTCCGGCGGGAACACAGCGGGGAAAAGGAAAAACCCGTGAAATAGCGCGGGAAAGAACGGCGTCTGCCGAAATACGGGATGGTAAGACAGAATGGGAAACAGGAATCGGCCCATGGCGGAAAAGTTTCAGAGTCCGGCGGCTAATGTGATCCGGCGAACCGGCAACGAGATTTTTATCCGGCCGCACAGGCTATTAAGGCCGTATATCGCGCACTATACCGTTACTTTCCCATGCAGCAGCCCGGCGGTGGATACTTTGACGCTGATTCCCGATGCAAGCGGCTGCATGGTTTTTACCTGCAGGGAAAACCGCCTGGATGGTTTGTTCTGGGGAGCCACGACAAAAGCGGCCATCGTGGAAAACGACGTGGACAAGATCAATTTCCGGCTGTTTGTAGAATTTAAGCCGGGAGGGGCGCACCGCCTGACCGGGCATCCCCAGTCGGAGCTGGTTGATTTGACCCTTGATACGGATGATTATAGTCTCGATTTATCGCACGCTGTAAAAAGCAGAATGGAATCTGCCGGTGATCTTCAGGAACTGGTTCAGGGTCTGGACGGCCTGTTCCTTTCCATGCTGATCAAAACAGATGTTTCCGACCCTGCCGCCCGGATTGCGTTTTCCATGCAGAAATGGAACGGGACGATGTCCGTACGGGAACTTTCAGGCCGGACCTTTTACAGCGAGCGGCAGCTGAACCGCATTTTCCTCCGTTCTCTCGGAATCAATGTGAAGACGTATTCGCGGCTGCTCCGGGTGAACTATGCGGTTGGAATGATGAAATGCCATGGAAAGGCGTTTACGAAGCAGCTGTACGATATGGGCTATTTTGACCAGGCACATTTTATCCATGATTTTAAATCGATCTGCGGTGTCACTCCGACCGATTACCTGAAAAACCTGTCCGCTTTTTACAATGAAGAATGTAAGTTCGACCGTATACTATAAAAAGAGAACAAATCTTATAGAAATGAGTGAAGGATATGAAATTCAGCGGACCATTGATTTCGGCGGTCGACTTTTCCGTTTCCAGAAAGTTTTATGAAGAGGTATTCGGGTTAAAGGTAATCTGTGATTTCGGCGCGAACATTACATTTGAGGGCGGCTTTTCTCTCCAGACGAAAGAAACGTGGGCGGAATTTATCGACAAGTCCCAGGAGGAAATTCTCACGAAAAGCAATAACTTCGAGCTGTACTTTGAGGAAGAGGACTTTGACGGCTTCCTGGAGCATCTGAAAAAATTCCCGGAGATTGAGCTGGTTCACGGGGTAAAGACATTCCCCTGGGGACAGCGCGGAATCCGCTTCTATGACCCGGACAAACATATCCTTGAAGTGGGTGAAACCATGACCGCTGTAATCAAGAGATTTCTGAAGCAGGGGCTTTCCGTGGAAGAAACCTCAAAAATCACAATGATGCCCATGGAGTACGTAAAATCTTGCCTGTAACAATACCAACACAGTAAAGCAAAAGCTCGGACAGCGTTAAAAATGCTGCCCGGGCTTGATTTTTGTTTTCTTTATTATTTTATATTCTTTTCACACAGCTCGTTGATTAAGGAAAAGATATTCTTGCTGGATTCGGAGGTGTCGAACTCTTCGCAGGAGCTGCGCATTTCCTCAAGGCGGCGGCTGTCTTCCAGAAGAGTCTGGATGGTTTTGCCGGTGTCCACGCCCTTTTCCAGCTTGACGGCCATGTCGTGCGTCAGAAGGAAATTCGCGTTATCCTCCTCCTGGCCGGGGATGGCGTCGAATACCGCCAGCGGAATATTGCAGGCCAGCGCTTCCGAAACGGTAAGCCCGCCCGGCTTTGTGATGATCAGGTCGGAAGCGTGCATGTAATTTTCCACCTCGTTGGTGAAAAATACAAGCTTGGTTTTCTTGGGACTGTTTTCCACGACCGGCGTAAATGCTTCAAAAAGCTTCTGGTTGCGCCCGGTGATCACAATGATCTGGAAATCGGCGGGCACACGGATGATATCCTTATAGATATTCATGATGTTGGTAACGCCAAAGCTCCCCGCCATGATCAGGATGGTCGGCTTGCCGGCATCCATTCCAAATTTTTCAAGAAGCTCTGGTTTCTCTTTTGTGGTAAAGAACACGTCGCCCACCGGGATGCCGAAGGGGTAGATTTTTTCTTTCTTTACGCCCATGGCCTCCATTTCCGGAATCATGTCCGCAGTGGAGACAATATAGGCGTCCACGTGGTCGCCGAACCATGCCCGGTGAGGGCCGTAATCCGTCATCAGGCAGATAAGCGGCGCGGTGACGATCCCTTTCCCTTTTAAATGGGAAACCATCTCCGTTGCGAACGGATGGGTGGAGATGACCACGTCCGGCTTCTGCTCCTCCATGAGCGGAATCAGCTTCTGACTGAACACGCTGGTAAAGCGGGTGACAAGGTTGGAAAGAATGCTTTCCTCGTTGGTCTTGCGGTAGAGCTGGCCAAACACCTTGGGCGTTTTGGTCGCAAGGAAATGGTATCCCTCACATACGGTTTTATCCAGTACAGTGTTGATGCTTTTCAGCGCATCCACTACCGCTACTTCATTGCCGGTCGAGTTTTCCCGAATGTATGATTCAATGGCGTGGGAAGCACGAAGGTGTCCGCCGCCGGTAGCTGCAGAAAGAATTAATATTTTCACATTAACACTCCTAAAATACGCTTTTTTATTTGACTGAATTATATTATATTAATTATTATATCATATAAATAGTAAAGTTGCCATATCCAATGGTAAATAACGGGACAGGGCTTGCAGCCCGGACGGGGCGCTGTAATTTTCCTGTTACTTTACTTTTATTAGTTTGAGATATATAATGTGATTTAACAAGCTACTAAAATTTACTTGGGAGGCACCGGAATGGCGGCTGAAAAAACAGTGGATATTTTTTCCGGGGCGAAAGTCCAAAAACGGAAAAAGCATATAGCCGTTTGGGTTTCTTTATCGGCGCTGCTTATTCTCGGCGCTTTGGGCGGCGTGTTCGGAAAGCAGTTTTATCAGGAATACCAGCGCCAGAAGCAGATCAGCTCCGTAATCGACGTGGATACCTTTTACAAAGGCATTGTGGTTCAGGGAATCGACCTTGGAGGCAAAACCATGGACGAGGCCAAGGCGGAGATCAAGCAGCTGGAGCCGGGTCTGCGCGGAAAATATGACATTAAAATTCAGTATAAGGGCAAAACCTGGAACATAACGGAAAACGACCTTGCGTTCACCTTCAACACGGATTCCGTTCTGCAGGAGGCCTATTCCTACGCGCGGTCGGGTGACCGGACGGAACGCTACAATCAGGTGCTTGCCCTTGAACAAACCCCGAAAAACTATGAGATCGCAAATTCCATGAGTTACGAGAATATCAACGCCAAGCTGAAGGAAATGGTCAAGGGTATTGCGTATGCCCCGGTGGACGCGACCGTTGCCTCCTTCAATTCGGCGACGGAGACCTTCCAGTACGCAGACGGCAAGGACGGTCTTGCGGTAGACGAAAACAAGCTTTACCAGCAGGTGGTCGGGTTGATCAACGGGGAAAAGACCGGCACCATACAGGTGCCGACCAAAGCGGTTCCGTATTCCAAGACGATCGCCGAAATCAGCAGCCATTTACAGAAGCTGGGAACCTACAGCACAGTGTCCACAAACAACGCGAACGGTACCCATAATATGAAGCTTGCGCTCTCCAAGGTCAACGGAACCTGCATCCCGGCGGGAGGAACCTTCTCTTTTAACAAGATCGTGGGGGACTCCTCCAAAGCAGCGAACGGATTTCTGGAGGCGGGCGCGATTTTGAACGGAAAATTCATTAAAGCCTACGGCGGAGGAATCTGTCAGGCTTCCACTACGATTTACGGCGCGGCGCTGCGCTCCAATATGAAGATCGTGCAGCGTTCCAACCACACTATACAGTCCACCTACTGCCCCATCGGGCAGGATGCTGCGGTGAGCTACCCGGAGCTTGACCTGCAATTTGTAAACTCCACCGAATATCCGGTTTACATTGTTACCGGCAGCAAAGGAAAAGTACTTACCGCAACCTTTTACGGCTACCAGTCGCCGGATTACGATAAAATTGAAATCACTTCCGTCAAAACGGCTTCGATTCCCGCCCCGACCGCGCCGAAATACACCGTGGACAAAACGCTCGCCAAGGGTGTCATCAAGCTGGACGGCAAGGC
>DATAML010000063.1:0-4351 GCA_036260545.1 Caproiciproducens sp. | reverse complement strand
AGAACATCAACCGTGGGGTTGGAAAGCCGCGTATAAATCGGATCATCCTCCGAAAAGGAAAACAGCCGGTCGGCGCGGTAGCTGTCGCCCAGTGAAAACGCGGCGGTCTGATAAATCGGCACGGAAACCGCGTTGTTATGCTGGTCGGAACGGTATCCCGCGTGCACCTTTAACGTATCAAAATCAAAGCTCATTCTGGCAACTCCCTTTTTATTGATATAAAAAAAGCACAGTCCGGAATTTCGGACTGTGCTTTCCACTATGCTCACAGACTCTAAAATTCACAAGGAGGATGTATTGGTGCTGAAAAATTTGCGCAGCAGCACATGCGCATCATGCACATGGCAGATACGCGGCACATTATCTTGTTCATTTTTAATGCGTTTGCAGTTCTCATAAGGGTACCTCACATCATAAACCATAGTTTTCATATCAACTATGTATGTTTTGAATTTTAACATAATATTTCCAATTTGTCAAGCAAAAATTTCAGCATTTCCTTTTTTCCGGATAATTAATAAATCCCGAGACTTATCCCGTTCCGGCTGTTCGAGCGGGTAACATTTTGGTATCGTTGTAAAAGCGTGCAGAAAAACTTATTTATTCCGGCTATTTTCTGAAACACAAAAGGGCACGGCAGGAATATCGTCGTTCCCTGCCGCGCCCTTTCCGGTTGACTTGTCAATTATTCAACCCTATTTTATCAAATTCAATTTTCGTGCTTTTATAACCGCTTCGATACGGTTTTTTACGCCAAGCTTCTCATAAATGCGGGCATTATGGAACTTTACCGTTCGAACCGTAATGAAAAGCGTTTCGGCAATCTCCTGATTGGAATACTCATTCACAAGCAGCCTTAAAACCTCAAGCTCTCTCACACTGAAACCGTCTTTCCCTGTTTGGCTGTCTGCCGGAGCGGTTCCTGAAAGATGACTTGCAGTTCTCAGGATTTGAATGCTTTCCGCC
The DNA here is from genome assembly GCA_036260545.1 of Caproiciproducens sp. GTDB lineage: Bacteria > Bacillota > Clostridia > Oscillospirales > Acutalibacteraceae > DATAML01. The sequence goes on along the minus strand of DATAML010000063.1, from coordinate 3,385 downwards.
GTTGCACTGAACAGACTTTTCGCATATTGCCTGCAGCCGGATTGTTTCGTCTGTTTGCTCCATGCTCCGTATTCTCTCAGCAGCCCGGCCATCGGTTCCAGTTCGTCTACAAAAGTGCGTACATAACCGTCCGGGGCGCCGAGACCGAGCGCCTTATGGAGCGAAAGCATGGCGTTTGCGGAATCCCCCAATCTGCTGTAAGCAATCGCAGAAAGACACAGTATTTCAATACGGCTGCCCAGCCTGTCTTCTTTTTGTGCAAAGTTTTCAAGACGGCTCAGCAGCAGAAGGGATTCTTCCGGCTGATTTGTCAGCATTAAATATCTTGCGTATGTAATATATTCAAGCTCTCTTGGCGCGGAAAGACGGTCATACACCCCCATGCGGTCCATGTTCATATATTGTGAGGCGCTTTTTGCGTCTCCCGCGTACAGGTACAGGCTTGCCTGATAAATATCAAAAAAGTAATTCCAAACGCTTCCGCTTTTGTCCTTTAGAATTTTTTTACCTGATTGAATGATATTAAAAGCTCCGGCAAGGTCGCCTTCGGCTCTCTTCTCTTTTGAATATATAATAAAGCAGGGCACGATAATACCGGGATTATTTAGGCTGGTTATTCTGCCCATGTTTTTAACAAGCATCTCACGCACCGCTTTTAAATTACCGCGCTCATAATTGCATTCGGCAAGGGTTACGGCAATGTAAGAGGAAAAATCTCCGAGGAGCTTCGGGATCTCTTCCACATAATTCCCATAGGCCTCCGCGACCTTGTTCAGCCTTCCTTTAAATCCGTAGGCCGTCTTTAAAAGGCTCGGTTCGCCCGGATTCATTTCTCCGACGATCACCGGTACATCCAGATTGAATTTGAGGACCCTTTGATACTGTTTTACCGCTTCATCCGCATCCATTCTGAAAATTGCCGTATTGGCACAGGTGGCAGCAATATTTGCTTCCAGAAAATTCTTTTCCTTTTCCTCCAGACTGTCTTTTATTCGGTCATAACAGGCCTGAGCCTTATCCGCCCAGATTTGCGCCTTTTCCGGCTGGTTTTCCATCGACAGCACCCAGGAATAACCGGTGCAGACCCTTACATCGCTTTCACAAAGCGCCTGGGGCATTCTTTCCACATACCCGCGCCACAGCTTAAATTCACTTTTCTGCGTCATGGAAAGGTAAATATCCCAGACGAGCGGAAAGGCTTTTTCGTACTCTTCCGCCCTCAGAAAGCAGTTGATGGAATCCTGCATCAACCCGTTTTCGCGGTACCACTCCCCGGCGTGCCGGTATAAGGAACGCCGGGTTGAAGCAGGCTCCTGCTCCAGCCGGTTCGTCAGAAACTCCTGAAAAAGATGATGATACCGGAACCATGTGTTTTCCCGGTCAAGCGCAACGATGAAGCTGTTGCTTTCAGAAAGCCTTCGAAGCAGTTCCGCGCTTTTCCCGTTTCCGGTCACCGCGCCGCAAAGCGGCCCGGTAAGCTTGTCCAGAAATGACGTATGGATCAGGAACTCTTTTACTTCGTCCGTCCATTGATTAAAAACCTCGTTAAGCAAAAGCTGTTCAACATCCCGGTTCTTCCCTGAAAACGCATGAACGGCCCCGCTGATATCATTGTTTTCCCGGATGGAAAACGAAGCCGCAATCAACCCTGCGGCCCAGCCTTCCGTACACTTCTGCAATACTTTTAACTCTTCCGAGCCCAGCCGGATTCCTCTTTGCAAAAACAACTCGGCGGTTTCATTCAAGCTGAAAGAAAGATCACTTGTACCGAGGCAGATTGCATTTTCCCGTGCGCATAGATTAAAGAGCTCATGCTCCGGCTCTTTCCGGCTCAAGATGATCATGCTGAGATTCGGCGGCATAAATCTGGCAAGATGTTCTATGCTTTTCAAAACGGTTTCATTATGGATAAGGTGATAATCATCCAGTACAAGGACGATATCCTCCGGGATACCGCCCAGCACGTCGGTCAGCAGGTCTGCGGTCATATTGGAGGAAATAAGCTCCATATTGATGGATATTTCTTGAAAACAGGCGCTTTCAAGGGCGGATTCAACGGAAGCGATAAGGTACCGCCAAAACCGTACGGGGTCGTTATCCGCTTCATCAATGGAAAGCCACGCGTATTTTAATGCTGATTTTAACAGATAATTTGCTACCGCAGTTGTTTTGCCATACCCCGCCGGAGCAAGGACAAAGGCCAGCCGGTACTTCCGCAGGAGTTTAAGCTTTTCTTCCGCCTTTTCCCGGTTCACAATGTATTGATTGATTTTTGGTGTGCAAAGCTTTGTTTTAAGCATACTTCGCTGCCCCTTAGAGTGTATTTTGCTGATGGCGGCCTTATAAGGCATACAGTATCATACAAATTAATTATATTACCAGAATTTGCCGTTTTCAAGATTTCTTTCCATTCCGCACGATAACAAAAACAAAAATGCGCCTTGAAACGGCTTGTTAAGCCCCATCAAAGCGCACTCTTTATGATATTTAAGCTGTAAGGCCGCTCTATAGCAGCCTGTGTTTTATTTACATAAACAATCAGAATATCCCGACCTGACGCGCGGAACTGCCGCCCGGTTTCACGCCGTTCTTTATAGTCAGCCGCACGGACGCGTGGGTAAGGAGTTTGTTCTTGCTGTCGTACACGTCGATCATGATATAGGTCGTTCCTGCTTTTAGCCCGGTTGCTTTCACGTTGCCGTTCTTCTGCACAGTTACTTTTGCCATATCTTTTGCGGAGGAATATGCTTTTACTTTTGCGCCTTCCGCTCCCGCCAGCCGGATTCCCGTTTCGTAACTCATTCCCGGAGCCATTGTATAGGAGCGGGTATCCACTGTAATGGAACGGATTTTTTGCGGTGTCAGTAAATATTCGGAGCAATGGCTGATTTGTACGGTTACATTGCCGTCCGCATCCACCGTGTACTCCTGATTTTGCTTTTCAACCGACCCGGTGTCCAGATCGTAATAATAAAAATACAGCTTCTGCCCGGGCTGAAAGCCCTTGTCTTTTGCAGAAAATGTAACACTTGCGGCTGAGGGCAAAAGGCCGCTGTGGCGGAACGTCAGCACAAGGCCGTTCTTCTCTTTTGCAAGTCCTCCGGTCAGCGCGGTTTCATCCGTCCTGCGGATGGTCAGGGAAAGGTTTACATCCGCAACCGGTGCGGAGGATACGGCGAGGTCACTGCCTTTGAAGGTCCATCTGTAGGAAGGCTCCCGGGTATCCGCATTTATTACATTGACAGTCAGATCGCGCCGGTTTGCCTTTGCGGCTGCAAGAAGGTCCGCGGCCGCTTTTATGGAAACGTCCATGTTTTGAGCAGCCTGAGCAACATTCTGCGGTACGGTAAGGGTCAAATCAACATTTCTCTGTGCGTTAAGCTGC
>DATAML010000061.1:0-6198 GCA_036260545.1 Caproiciproducens sp. | reverse complement strand
CCCGTTTTTACAATTCGGAGGCCCTTACGATGGTTTGACTTAAGAAAGTTTTTGAACCAATTCATTTATTCCCTCACGCCTGTAAGAATATCCTTGATTTCTTTTGGTGTTTCAACAATATATTTCGCATTGTTTTCTTCCAGCTCCTGCCGCATGCGGAATCCCCAAAGCACGCCTACAGTGGCCATCCCGGCAGCCGCCCCGGTCTTCATATCCGTATTGGTGTCGCCGATATAAAGGCATTCCTCCGGCTTCACTCCAAGCTCGTCCGCTATAAGCAGCGCACCCTGGGGCGAAGGCTTCCGCGCTACTTCCGGCCGTTGGCCGTAACAGGCGTCAAACGTTCCCGGTGCGAACAGCGCTTCTATGACCGCTGCCGTGCAGTTGTGCGGTTTATTGGAAAGAACCGCCAGCTTGATTCCCGCCTGCCGGAGTTCCCGAATCAGCTCCTGCATCCCGTCGTAATTTGTCACGATATGAGTGGGATCGCTTTCATACAGCGCATCGTAGGTCTTCCTCAGCTTCTGAACGTCGTCCTCCGAATAGTTTCCCTCTCCGCACGCCGTATTCAGCATCCGGTGCATCAGCAAATCCGCGCCGTTGCCGACCAAAAAGCGGTACTTTGAAGTCTCAATGGTATTATGTCCACATTTTTCAAGTGCAGTGTTTGCGAAAAATGCAATGGAATTCAATGTATTTGCCAAGGTTCCGTCTAAATCAAAAATGCAAGCTTTATACAAAATATCACCCTGTCTGTTAAGATACACAATATGATAATAATCATTTTCACTCAAATTTGCAAGCTTTTTCCGCTCTGCCTTCATGGAATCAGCAATCCTCACGGTAATAAGAAAAAGCCGGAGTATCCGCTCCGGCTATGTATTCCTGCATAATATTCGAATTTATTAATGCTGCAAAACCAGCTTTCCCGGTTTGGTATCAATATTTGGCGGGCAGATGTTATAAACGGTTCCGTCCTTCGCCACCATGGAAATGGGCATCTTAGGCAACAGCTTGTGAATGATCTCGATAAATCCGTTTACCGGCGCTTCCGCCATTCCTGTTACAAGATGGGTCGCCCGGATTTTCTTAACAAAGCTCACGGCAACCAACGCCGGATCACTGTTAAAATAAACAGTCATTTCCGCTTTCGCATCTCTTGCTGTCTGCCGCAAATATTCAAGCTCCTCGCAGCTTGTTTCAAATCCCGCGGAAACCGGCTGAACACTCAGTACCTGCAAAGAAGCATGATGTTCATCGGCAATTTTTCTTCCCGCCCGAATCAGTCTGTCGCAATCGTGCTGCCCGGTAACGCAAACAAGGATTACTGCCTTGTCTCTCACTTCTCTACCTCCTTTTACTTCATAATTTGATTATAACAAATCTCTGTTAAGTTTATGGTAATAGAAGTTGTATAAATCATTAACAAAGTGTTAATTATTCATTCGACAAATTTTGTGATATTTATATAATTTATTATATTATATCATGGAATCCATTGGAATTCAACCGCTAAAAGTCTTACGCTTCTCCGCTTTTCATTTATAACGCCGCTGCGTTCCGGTAAGTCGTTCGTATACGTCGCAGGACAAGCCGGGGTACAAAAAATAGCCGCAGAACGCCATTGTCCTGCGGCTGTGGTTTGCCCCTAAGCGCTTAGAGTTCGGGGGCAGGTTATTTCAGAACAGTCAGAGGGTCAATAAATTTGCCGTTCTTCTTCATAGACAGATGCAGATGCGCATTGTCCGCGCTCTCCATCGGAGCGGTGCCCACTGTGCCGATCTTGTCCCCCTGCTTGACCTTGACGCCCTTTTTAACGGTTGTCTGGTACAGCCCGCAGTAATAGGCTTCCACATCGCCGTGGGCTATTACAACAGTATTTCCGTACAGCCCGTCCACATAGACGTTCTTAACCGTACCGTCGGCCACGGCTTTCACCGCTTCACCCTGCTTTGCTGCAAAGTCGGTGCCGGTATGGGCGCGCCAGTCTTTCATTGTCTTGGAATAGGCTAAATTTTGGCCGCTGTATTTCTGCAGAATACTGGTGCCAACAGGATAGGAGAATGTGAGCGCCGGAGCCACGGTCTTTTTTGCCGGAACCGACGCCGCGGTCTTCTTGGGTGCCGCAGAGGATGCTGCCTGGGACGACGGTGCCGCAGAGGATACCGCGGCCGGTTCGCTGTTAATTACTTTGATACCGCTTACCGCTTGATTCGTCTGTTTTGCCACGGCGCTGCTTGTTGTTTTTTCATCCGGTGCGGTATAGTTCACCACGCTGTCATAGGTAGTCCATGCGGCTACGCCGATTGCGATCAGGCACACGCCCAGTGCGATATAAAATCCCTTAGAATTATTTTTTCTCGATCCGTTATTCAGCAGATGTAAATTATTCATTCGTGCCACCTCCGAATATATTTTGACCAAATATTTCTGGTTATATTCGGCGGAATCAATTAATTTTTAAAAGAATGTACGCAAATTCCCCCGTTATTTTACAAAAACCGACAGGGTATACGGCAGTTCCCCGCAGTGCCGGGCATTGGCTGCAAAAAAACCGGCAGGCCGCGAAAAAAACGTTATATTTTTATGTCATACCAAACGTTTATACGGAAAGAGAATAAAAGTTTTGGAATAACAAAAAGAAAAAGAACCCAATCCAAAATGATCGGGTTCTTTTTCATTAGCTTGAGGGGTATATTGAGGAGGGTAGAACATGAATCAAGGATGGTGCGGCTCCATCTTCTTGATTACAACCACATTATAGCCGTTTTGTCAAAATCAGTTGTTACGCAGCTATGAACTTCTTATGAATTTTTGAGAAATCCAAACATTTGTTTGTATTTTCCCGAAAGATATGTTATAATACTCTCATGAACCAAAGAAACGGGGAGGACCATCATTATGTTGACCGAAAGCCAGCAAAAGGTATATGATTATCTGAAATCCAGAACCCAGAACGGGCTTCCGCCGACTGTGCGGGAAATCTGCGCCGCAACCGGCTTAAAATCCACCTCCAGCGTACACGCACACCTGAAAACTCTGGAGCGAAAGGGCTATATCAGCCGTGACGCCGGGCTAAACCGTGCAATCCATCTTGCCGGGGAGCAAAACGTGATTCAGGTCCCCATCGTCGGCAGAGTCGCGGCCGGCCAGCCGATTCTGGCCGTTGAGGAAGTGGAAGGCTATGTGCCATACAGTCTTCCGCACGAGGGCAGCGAAGAATACTTTGCCCTGAACGTCCGCGGCGAAAGCATGAAGGACGCCGGCATCCTGAACGGCGACATTGTAGTCATCCGCAAAACGCCCACCGCGCACGACGGCGAAATCGTGGTGGCGCTCATTGAGGACGAAGCAACGGTAAAGCGCTTTTACCGGGAAAAGGACCGGATACGCCTGCAGCCCGAAAACCCGGACTATTCCCCGATTTACACGCGCGACGTACTGATTTTAGGCAAGGTGGTCGCCGTATTCCGCTATTATCAGTAATACAAAGTACGTAAAGACTGTCGCGATGTTAAAGCAGTTCAAACAATAATCAAGCCTGAAAGAGCGTTGCTGTTCTTTCAGGCTTTTTCATATCCGTTATAAAATATTCTTTTTTACTCCTCAATCAAAACAGCGCGCACTGGTGAAGCTTCAGCCCCGCCCAGAAGCAGGGGAAACGCAATCAGCCGGTAACTGCCCGGCTGGATCTTTGACAGTTCCAGACCCTCCAGGATCGGAATTTCCTCTCCCAGCAACTGTTTATGAACCTGATACGCTTCATTTTCCATCTCGATACTCTGGGCATCCGTTCCCACCAGCGTAATTCCGGCGTCGGAAAGCGCAAAGGCGGCGCTTGGGGCTAAAAAAGCCTTTCCGTCCCCTTTGAAAAGGATCATTTTCTCCGATTTCGGCAGAATCGCGTCAATATCCGAGCCGGTAATAATACCGCTTGCCTCCACGACGGTGCATCTGCCCGTAAACCGCTCCAAACCAAGTTCGTCGATCGTTTTTCCATCCTCAATAAAGTGGCGCGGCGCGTCCACGTGGGTGGCGCTGTGACAACCCGTGTAGAATCCGGAAAGGTTGCACAGATCGCCCATGTTCATCCGGCGGATTGAATCACGGTACGGCTTGGGGTCTCCAGGGTATGCCGGCGTGCCGAACAGTTCCCGTGATACATCGAAGATTTTCACGGTATCACCTTCTTATCGGATATCGGGCAGTAATTTGCGGATCAGTTCCGTTAATTTATGGGCGGAAGCAACCGCAAACGTATTGAAGTCAACACTGGCCTCTTCATCCGCGTTATCGGAGATGGAACGGATGACAACAAAGTCGACCTTGTTGATATAGCAGACCTGCGCGATGCTTGCGCCTTCCATTTCGCAGGCGGACGCGCCGAAATCGGCGGCAATCGCCTGAAACTTTTCCCGGTCACAGATAAACTGATCCCCAGTTGCAATAATTCCGGTATGCACGCCCTGCCCGAATACTTCACTGGATAGGGAGGCGACCAGATTAACCAGCTTTTCGCTGGCCGGAATGGTGATGAGGTTCAGACCGCTGATAAGGCCCTTTTCATCCCCGATCGCGGAGGTATCCATATCATGCTGAACCAACCCGCGCGAAATGACGATATCGCCAATACGGATGTTTTCGCCGATCCCGCCGGCAACGCCGACATTAATGAGAGCAACCGGCTGATACTTCAATATCATCGTCTGCGCGCAGACGGCCGCGGCCACCTTCCCTACGCCGCACTGAGCCACCACGCATTTTACACCGCTGATCGTTCCCATATGGTAAGTAATACTGCTGATGGTTTCAGCTGTTTTGTCGGTCATGATACCGATCAAATCTTCCACTTCAACACGCATCGCGCCGATAATTCCGATCATAATTGCACCTCACACATATTATCCTTTGATTATAATGCAAACAAAAATAAAAATCAAACAAGTTTACATTATCCGGAATGCAACTAAGAATTTCTCATCTGTCTTTAACAGAGTGGGGGATTTTAGGATATAAATCTAAAGAGCAAAGAAATTTATTTCATTTCAAATGGAAAATCATCAGAACATCTTCATAAATAAAACAATCCCCACTATATCCGCTAAGAAATGTGCTGTCCATGATGCATAGATATTTTTGCTCTTGTGGAATATAATGCTGTAAACAATACCATCGGCCAAAACACCTATCAAGTCAAATAGGACTACAGAAGGTGCGCCATTTGTAAAATGCATACCGGCAAAAATCAGAGTTGCAATCGCAATAGCAAAGGGAGGTTTTACAAACCAGCTCAATCTTTCCATGAACAAACTGCGGTAAATAATTTCTTCATAAAGGGTGACGATTGCGCAAAAGAGAACAGCCACAATTATCATTATGACAGCCTTAGAGGACATATCGCTAACTAAAGCAGGCATTCTCTTCTTGATATGCTCTATATAACCTGGCAAAAAATATTTTCCAATAAGAAGGGGAAGTAGCTGGAAAACGATTACGACAAGCAAAATTAAGTGCCAATTAGTTAATAAATCATGCGGGGTGTTCTTAAGCTTAAAACCAATGTCATGGAAGGAACGTTTTCGAATTCGCATTTCAACGAGAAGATAAATGATTGCCGGCAGTTCGGCTACATATTTCAGGAAACCGGTTACAAATATGGAGGCGATCGTGATTGCCATTATCACAAGGATTTCAATGAAGATTCGTTTGTCAGGTTTGATTTGGGCTAAAGTGCTTTTTTCAACAGATAACATTGTTTTTATTACCTTTCTTATGTCCCAAATTATTTTAAGCGTTTTATTTTACTGAATGTAATTCTCGGAGCTTGTCAGTTAATTGGTTATGTAATTAACTATATAACAGAGTTATAATAATGTCAAGTAATAAAAAAGGGCTCTATAATAAATGTTGGAATGCAGCGATAGAGCTTTAGAAAAAGAGACAACAAAAAACCACTTGTTAAAAAAACAAGTGGTTTTTTTGGCTCCCCAAGTTGGACTCGAACCAACGACCCTGCGGTTAACAGCCGCATGCTCTACCGGCTGAGCTATTGAGGAATATTTGTGTTGGCGCTACCTATTGTTCCGGGCCGTTGCCAGCCAAGTATCTTCGGCACAAATGAGCTTAACTTCCGTGTTCGGAATGGGAACGGGTGGACCCTCATCGTAATCAGCACCAACTGATTAGCTCTATTCACTT